>JBGAVT010000028.1:0-7753 GCA_044227985.1 Saccharimonadales bacterium (SeqCode) | reverse complement strand
AAATCGTGTAGCAATGTTACTCGAAAAGAACAAGGTGAAACTTCCTGAATGGGTCAAGATTCACAGAGCCCCCGAACCACCAAAGAAAGAAGAAGCTCCAGCCGATGATGTAGCTATCGAAGAGCCTACTGAAGATGACTTGGCGGATAAAGCAGAAATCGCTGAATCTGAAAAAGAAGCTACAAAAGAGTAGCTTTTAACTAAAAAGTGTCATGTTTGCGGCTCTACGCGCTTGGATGCTATAATTGATTTTGTACATAATAACTCGCGACTGTAAAAATTCGGGACGCGACAATAATTGAGGAGAAATTGTGTCTACAGAAATTGATAAAGAATTTGTTGAATACATAGTAAAAGCATTAGTTGGTAATCCTGACGATGTTCAAATTGAACGAACCATCGATGAGAAGGGTGTATTGTTGATGCTTACGGTTAACCCAGAAGATCTTGGTCGCGTTATCGGTAAGCGTGGTAATACCGCTCAGAGTATTCGTACTTTGCTGCGTGCGCTAGGTACTAAGAATGACGCTCGATACAACTTGAAGATTGTCGACAATGGCCCGGAGAAGCCTGATCGCGCTCCTAGACCACCCCGCGAAGAACATCATGACGACAGATATACTGCTGATAATAACCAGTCATTAGCCGTAGCAGATGATTCTAGTAGCGATGATAATCGTGTATCAACGGATAGCGGCTCGCGCTGGGCTCATTTACGAAGCGATAATGACGATTCTACTAATGACGATTCTAGTTCGAATGATGATAATACTGACGATGAAGAGGTTGAAGAGGAAAGTGTTGTCGAAAAGACAAGAAAAGAACTTGCAGACCTTGATGATCTCGATATATAATCATTACCAGTGCTTCAGGAAAATTTAAGTCCTAAGGCTTAAAAAATAAAAACACGTTCTTCGCTTCAAAATAAAGCGGAAAGAGGTTTATGTGTCACACCGACTTGGTATGAGTCGGTGTGTTTTTTTGTTATACTTTTATACATATTATGAAAATTATTTTTATTTCGATTTTCCCTGAGATGATTAAACCGTATTTTGAAACATCGATGATGCGAAAGGCGAACGAACTATCGATTGCTGATTTTGTTTTTATTAACCTACGAGATTTTGGAACAGGTCCACGCTCACAAGTCGACGATATGCCCTATGGCGGCGGCGATGGAATGATTCTTCAGATAGAACCGTTGAGTAAGGCGATTGAAGCAGCGAAAACGATCTCTCCCGGTGCAAAAGTTCTCTTGACTGCAGCTGGAGGAGAAAACTGGAGACAATCTCGTGCTCGTAAGATTGCCAGTGATAACAGGGATTTGATTATAGTCTGTGGACGCTATGAAGGCGTAGACGAGCGTGTTATGTGCTACATCGATGAAACAGTTAGTATCGGCCAATACGTGCTTACCGGCGGTGAGTTAGCGGCCATGGTGATCGCAGATAGTGTAGTCCGTTTACTCGATGGTGTGCTCGGCGGAGAAACGTCGGCTAGTGACGAATCATACGAGAAAGATGAAAATTATATTGAATTCCCTCAATACACAAGACCAGCTAAATATAACGGTATGGAAGTCCCGGAAATTTTACTGAGTGGTAATCATCAAAAAATTGCAGATTGGCGAAGACAGCAGAGTGAGCTTCGATCTCTCTGAAGGCAAGACCGGCCTAGTCAGTTGTTAGCATAAACTATTTAAACTTCTTTAATCGTACCGCAAGCTAGACGAGGACCACCGCTGTGACCGCTGCCAGACTCTCCAGGCGTGTAGGGATCTTCGTTACCATGGACCATCAGCGAGGTTCCTTCAGGAGCGGAATCTTTACCTAGCAGAGAAACAGGACCATCGCTTAATGTGACACGAGTTGTTATGGTCTCTAGTATTCCTGTGCCATCTTCATCGATTGTAATACAAGGTAAATCACCGGAATGGTAGCCGTGATTAGCATCAGCGTCAGAGTTACCATTCGGTCCTGGGTCAAAATGACCGCCAGCACATTTAAATCCGTCGCAGTCACAAGAAGCTTTTTCGTGTATGTGTACGGCGTGTTTACCTGGCTTTAAGACGGATGGATCACCCTTAAGTTCTAGACGAATATGGACATATTTCCAACCATCCACATCATATTCGATAAGAGTTGCAATACCATCAACTGATGGTCCTTCGACTATAGCCTTGGCCGACTTGGTCTGCTTCATTGTCTCGGACTGTAAAGAAACATTCATATCATTCTCCTTGTTAACTTACCTTGCTAGTATATCATCTTGCTAATATGAAAAAGAAATTAACGAAAAACAATGAACGGATGCTATGGCGCTAATCTTCAAAACCATTTGGGTTCTGGGATTGCCAACGCCAGCTATCAGTGCAGGCATCTTCAACAGATTTAATACTATGCCATTCAAGTTCTAAATTAGCCTTCGTTGGATCAGCGATGACAGTTGCGATATCGCCGGGTCTTCTGTCTGTCAGTTTATAGGGAATGTCTTTACCGCTGATATCTCTAAAAATTTGAATAAGTTCGAGGACGGACGTTCCGACACCGGTGCCTAAGTTATATGCGTTAAATCCAATGAGGTTATCAATCTTCTGCAGTGCGGCTAAATGGCCTGTTGCTAGGTCCTCGACATGAATATAATCTCGTACTCCAGTACCGTCGAAGGTATCATAGTCGTCGCCAAACACAGAAACCATTTCATGTTTACCAATTGCAGCTTGTGAAACGTATGGGAGAAGGTTGTTGGGCGGACCATTCGGTGATTCGCCCAACAAACCTGAATGATGAGCACCGATTGGATTAAAATATCGAAGCGCACATATTCTCCAATCACCACGAGCTGCGATGTCGGATAAAATCGTTTCAGCCATCAATTTTGTTTGACCATATGGGTTGATTGGCCCTAATGAAGCAGATTCGCTTAGTGGGCTAGTATTTTTAGGGTCATAAACTGTGGCTGAGCTGCTAAAAATTAGCTTATGGACAGAGTATTTTTTCATTATTTCGAGCAACGTTATTGTCGAGATTAGATTATTGTCATAGTACTCTAATGGTTGCTGCTTTGACTCACCTACAGCCTTGAGGCCGGCAAAATGTATGACAGAATCGAAAGCATGATTGCTAAAAATTTCATCGATACCATCAGCATCGCGAAGATCAACCTCGTAGCTAATGACTTTTTTACCCGTAATTTGAGATACTCGTTCGAGGCTTTTTGGTGATGAGTTGGCGAAATTATCAACCACTATTGGCTCATAGCCAGCTTCAATGAGCTTAATAACCATGTGACTGCCTATATAGCCAGCTCCGCCAGTAACTAAAACCTTTTTATTCAGGAAAAATGACATAAAACTAGTGTATCATTTTTAGTTATCACGTTTCTGGTTATCAATAAATTACAAATGAAACATAGGATATCATTTAATGAATGCAGGGCTACATTAGCTTACAAAGGTGATAGCTATACCGGTTTTGTCGCCTCGGCCAGTTCGACCGATGCGGTGGGTATAGTCGTCATATGTCTGAGGCACATCATAATTGATTACGTGAGTGATGTCGTCGACATCAATACCTCTTGCTGCTACGTCAGTAGCGACTAGGATTTTAATTTCACCATTTTTAAATTTCCGTAGAGCTCTCTGGCGTTGACCTTGGCTTTTGTTCCCGTGCATTGCATCAGTTGAGAATCCACGAGTTGCTAGCTCGTTACCAAGTCGTTCTGTCTGTCGCTTAGTTTCACAAAATATAATTGTTCGGTTGACGTTATCACCATTCAGAATATCATGTAGTTTTTCTATTTTTTCAGAAGGCATTCGAAACTTAACAACTGATTGTTCAACATTATCACTTGTTTCAGCGGTACGCGCCATAATAGTAACGGGTGAGAACGTGAAGCTTTTGATAAGGTCTTCAATAGTACGGCTCATCGTCGCAGAAAAGAATAATGACTGTCTTTCAGTTGGTAATTCGCTAAGTATAGCTCGTACATCATTGACGAATCCCATATCGAGCATTCGGTCTACCTCATCAAGTACAACTGAGCTCACATCGTCAAGACGTAGTGTTCGTCGTTCAATGTGGTCCTGGATTCGTCCAGGAGTACCGATGATTATTTCTGGTCGGTGCTTTAGGTCATTAAGCTGTCGTCCAATTGGAGCACCACCAATAAGTAATGCATCATGTAGTCGGGTTCCTTTACCTAAACTTCGTGCTTCTTGCTGAATTTGTAGCGCAAGTTCACGAGTTGGAGCAACGATAAGTATTTTTTCACCACGATGTTTCATCATTTTTTCGAACAAAGGCAGTAAGAAAGCAGCTGTTTTACCGGTACCAGTGTTGGCGATACCGATAACATCTTTGCCTTCGAGTGCTACTGGAAGTGCTTTATCCTGGATTTGCGTTGGCTTTTCAAAACCTTTTTTGGCGAGATTCTCTTTTAAAATATTACTCATTGCAAAGTCACTGAAGCTATTTTCAGGAGTGTACTCAGTTGTCTCGACTGGTTTTGCTGCTTTAACGAACCGTTTTGGGTCGATTGATTTACCTCGGCTAAAGCCACCCCGACGACTACCGCCACCACCACTTCGTCCACCACCACGGAAGTTTGGTTTTCGTCCGCCGCCATTATTTGATGATCCACGCCCAGGGCGCGAGTTTGAATTATTGTACATAAAAATATATCCTATTCTAATTAGTTATTGTTATTAAATATGTGTAGGTATTTATTGAAAAATACGTCAGTTGCTCTTTTATGAAGCCTAACGTATTTGTCTAACACTCATAACAATCATTGGATTCAAGAAAAAACAATCAAAATCTATAATATCACGACTGAGAATTAAATCCTAATTTTTGTCAAATTTCTTCCTCAATTTAGAAGTAGTATGTATTGCTGTTGTGGCTATAGCCAACTGTGTTATACTCTACCCAAGCAAGTAGCAAAAGTAGTTTCACCGTTTTTAAACCGTTTGGAATAAATATCACGGCACGAAGATACAACAGCGAGTTGTGATATAAGTAAAGAAGGGATCAAAATGGATCAAAATAGTAAAATTTATGTCGGAGGCCTAGCCTACTCGACAACTGAAGCTGAGCTCGAAGAATACTTCGCGCAATACGGTACAGTTAAAAGTGTTAGTATCATCATGGACCGTGAGACAAATCGTTCTAAAGGCTTTGGCTTTGTCGAAATGTCAACTTCAGATGAAGCTGATGCTGCAATTGATGCACTCAACAACCAAGAGTTCGCTGGTCGTCGTTTGACGGTCAACAAAGCTCGTCCACAGACTGATCGTCGCTCAAGCGGCGGTGGCGGTGGTGGTAACGGCGGCGGAGGCGGAAGCTTTCGACGAAGTAGCTACTAGTAGTTAGCAACTGTTGAAATCTTAAATGGGAGCCACTAGGCTCCCATTTTTGTTTACTAAAAAACAGTATCTGCTAGTAATTATCTACAATTAATGTAATAATGCTCTGATATGTTAAAAGACAAAATTAGAAATATCGCGATTATCGCACACGTTGACCATGGAAAAACCACAATGGTTGACGGGCTGCTTAAGCAGACACAGACATTCACTGAACACCAAAGTGAAATGAATCAAGAATTAATTATGGACTCTGGTGATCAAGAGAAAGAACGCGGAATCACTATAACGGCTAAGATTACAGCTGTTAAATACAAGGACCACAAAATTAATATTATCGATACTCCTGGACACGCTGATTTCGGTGGTGAAGTTGAACGTACGCTCAATATGGCAGATGGCTGCTTGCTAGTTGTCGATGCACAAGAAGGTCCAATGCCACAGACTAAGTTTGTACTTAAAAAAGCTTTTGAAGCAGGACTTAAGCCAATCGTTGTTATAAATAAAATCGATAAACCTGGCAGCGACCCACATAAGGTAGAAGATCAGATTGCAGATCTATTTCTCGAGCTAGCAACAGATGAAGATCAGCTACATTATACGACACTATATGCAATTGGACGTGCAGGAAAATCATGGGCATCTATGCCCGATGATCCATCGGCTGAAGCTGATTTGATTCCAGTTTGCGATGCTATTCTCGAAGGAATTCCCGCACCAGATGTTGATGATGGGGCAGGGCTACAGGTTCTGGTTACCGCGCTTGACTGGGATAATTACCTTGGTAAATACGCAATCGGCCGAATCTATCGCGGCAAAGCTAGTAGAACCCAATCTGTCGCTATCGTGGATTCTACCAATAAGCCGATTAATGCCAAAATTGATAAACTATTTATCCATGAAGGTCTTGGCAGGCTTGAAGTAGAATCAGCCGAAGCTGGAGAAATTGTTGCTATTACAGGTCTTGGGAATGTCAAGATATCGCAAACAATTACTTCTGCTGAATTTCCCGAGGCGTTACCGGAGATTAAGCTAGAACCACCAACACTATCAATGTATCTTGGGCCTAACACTTCTCCATACAAGGGAAAAGAAGGTAAGTTTACGACCTCACGTCAAATTGGTGATCGATTGAATAAAGAACTTGAAACAAATATTGGACTAGAGGTACATGATGAGGGAATCGGATTTACTATTAAGGGTCGTGGTGAGCTTCATCTAAGTGTTTTAATTGAAACAATGCGCCGTGAAGGTTTTGAGCTTGAAGTCGGAAATCCAAAAGTTGTCATGATCGAAAAAGATGGCAAGAAAATGGAACCGTATGAAGAAATAACCGTTGATATCCCAAATGAATTTGCTGGTACCATCCAGTCTGAGTTTGGTAAGCGAAAAGCACAGTTGATTGAGCAAGTACCAATCGATGACCAAAATACTAAATTAGTCTACGAAATGCCAACCCGAACATTACTTGGAATGCGTACGATACTTGTAACCGAAACTAAAGGCACTGTGATCATGAACAGCCTTATGAGTGGTTACCAGCCTGTTGGTGCAAGCCTTCAGCAACAGCGAAACGGTGTTTTGATAGCCTGGGAGAATGGCGTTGCAACACCCTACTCGTTAGTTAATGCAGAAAGTCGCGGTACATTATTCATCAAGCCTGGAGACAAAGTTTATCTCGGCCAGATTGTTGGTCTTAATGCGCGAAACGAAGATATGGACATCAACATCACGAAAGAGAAACACCTAACGAATATGCGAGCTAGCGGAAGCGATGGTACGGTTAAATTAACTCCAGCTATAACACTGAGTCTCGAGCAAGCAATCGATTTCATTGAAGAAGATGAGCTGTTAGAGGTCACGCCAGCGTCTCTGCGTCTACGAAAACGTGAACTTGATCGCAACAAGCGCAAAAAAAAGTAGAGTTATCTAGATAAATATTGTATCAAGTGATGTATATCTAGATAATGGAAGCGACAAGAAAACAAAATAAAAGATTCTGGTTTAAGCGTAATTTATGGCTACCGCTGGATCCCTGTAACGTTACAAGGATGGTTGGTAGTATTTATATTTACGGCTGTATTAATTGTTATTAGTTTTGTCTTTCCACCAGATAATTCTCAAAATCTATTCGCTCAAGGTACAATGCGATTCTTTTTACTTGTTGTTATTTTAATAATTTGTTTACTAGTTATTTCTCGATTAAAATGGCCAAGACCAAAGTGAAGATGGGGTGTACAGCCGACCGACAACAGAGACGAAGACTTCATCATATAAATTATTATCCTATTGTTGTGATACGATATAAGCAGTTAATCTATGAAAAGAACTTCGAAAAAACTTATTATTGCTTCATCACGGCTACCTGTTACCGTGTCAAAAGTCGAC
>JBGAVT010000027.1:0-8961 GCA_044227985.1 Saccharimonadales bacterium (SeqCode) | reverse complement strand
ACGCTCATGTTTGCCGTCTACCACCTCTTCGTTAGCTAGGCCTGTTTTACACTTTGGGCACCAGTTGATAGCTACTTCGTCCTGATAAGCCAAGCCGTTTTTAAAGAATTGCAGGAATAACCACTGTGTCCATTTGTAGTAATCTGGATCGGTCGTATTAACCTGTCGATTCCAGTCAAAGCTATAGCCTAAACGGTCAAATTGATTACGGAAGTTAGCGATATTATCAGCAGTGGCTTTTTGGGGAGCGATTTTATTCTTAATCGCGTAATTTTCAGTTGGCAAACCAAAAGCGTCGTAGCCCATCGGGTAAAGCACGTTATAGCCCTGCATTCGCTTGCGCCGAGCCATGATGTCGCCGAGTGTGTACTCACGGACGTGACCGAGATGCAAACCTGCACCTGATGGATATGGAAACTCCGTCAACATAACGTATTTTTCCTTTTCAGAAAAATCCTCAGCAGCGTACAAATCAGTCTCCTGCCAGACCTTTTGCCATTTTTGCTCGAAGTCTAATGGTTTGAATCGTTTCATAACTTCGAATTATACCTTCTCTAGTAGTAAACGCCAAAGGCAAACATATTTGCCCGAACACCCATGTGATAGTAGAATATACATCTCGGCGCAAGCCGAAGCCTCGTAAATAATAAAAAGAAGTTTTATTATTTACGAAATAAGGAGAAAGGCACGGAAGTCTTTTAAGCTAAATTGAATAATTTATTATCAATTTACAAAAAAGATTGTAGTGTTTTTCGACGCGGGGATATAGCTCAGTTGATAGAGCGCTTCGCTGGCAGCGAAGAGGTCCAGGGTTTGAGTCCCTGTATCTCCACCAGAAACCTCATGAGACAAACCTACGATTTTTCTCATCGCGCCGGATGCGAAATAAATTCACAACTCGGGCTGCTCTTTTCCTTACTACTCTTATTGATAAACTTTAAGCGATGAACAGAAATTAGTTATTAAGATTTACAATAAATACTGGTAAATGAGGTAACTAAAACTCTACGGGTTAGACAAATGAAAGACGCCCCTCATGATGGTTCAATTTCTAGATATCGAGAAATACGAACCGACTATTAAGTACTTTGCGTAATTGCATTATTGATATAATCAGCAAACACTTGTGCAGCGGCTCCGAGACATCGGGTGCGCTCTTCTATCTGTTCTGCGTACGGAAGAGTTCCGTCAAGCTTACAGGCTACGCCAACGTCCACGAAACCTTCGGCCCACTCATTTGGCACCACATTGGTTGCAGTGCACTCGTCTTGTCCACACGGAAGGCTGCCTTCGCTGTCTGAATCAGGCGAGAAATCTTGAACAGACAACCCCTCTGGAAATAATTCTCTATTATCTCTTAGCAACTGCCGATCTAAACCTTTTAACTCACGATATGCATGTCTTGCTCCGTCAAAATCCTCAATCCTCACTGATCTTAATCTGATTGGCACTTCACTTGCTGGTACTTCCGAGTCTGTCATCGCTAGCTCCATCTATTTAAGCTAAATATAGCTCTCTCTAGATTCTTGCAAGCTTTAGCATAATAAAGTTACAAATATTCTTACCACCACCTCTCTCCTGTGGTCCCACCCTGCGTGTCAGCCCACTTTTCTAATTAAACTAAAAAAGAAAATGACACTCAGTTCCACACGAGCGCCACATAAGTCATTTTAATTATAGCACAAGCATTACTCGATAAAACATGGTTCTGTTTGCTATCATAGTTTTATGAATAACACACAAGCTACTACCAAAGCCGTACGAGCTATCATCAGCTTATTTCTGCAGAAATACCTCGTGCGCACCGTGGCAATTCTCACGGGACTCTCTTTGATTCTTTTCCTAGGTTCGATTTGGTTGACCGTTGATTTCTCCGCGTGGTGGCTTTTAGCAACTCTTCCACTAGCCATCTGGCTTTTTGTTTTATCAATTCTTTTTTTGATCACCCGATTTGTCGTCAAATCCATATTGCCACGCAAACTCTCTCCTGCAGAGAGCAAAGAAATTAATAGTTTCAACCAAGAGTTTTCAATCAAAGCCGCTGCTGCACAAGGACTCCGCCGTAGCCCAACGGGGTTAGGTTTGCTCGTCATCTACAACTACTTCAAGTATGGTGGAAAGAAGAACATGCAACAAATCATCACTGAGCCAGTTGATCAGTTCAGTGAGCTAAAACGATCATTCGAAAAGATTGTGAAATTATTTAGCTAATAAACCTAGCCGAGTAGTTCAATAAACTTTGCTTCATCAAGCACCTCTATATTATTCTTTTTGGCTTTTTCGAGCTTTGACTGCCCAACACTTTTCCCCGCCACGAGATAATCTGTCGTTTTACCGACAGACTTTTGAAAGGTACCACCGAGCGCTTCGATTTTATCGGCTGCATCTTGTCGACCCATAGATTCGAGGGTGCCGGTAACGACGAAATTTTTACCAACCAGCTTTTGATTAGCAACGACTTTGATCGGCTCGGGCTTAACACCATACTTTTTAAAATTATCGATTAAGCTCTGGTTATCATCATCCAAGAACCAGCCAACGATACTCTCTGCCATAATCATCCCGATTCCGTCCACTGCTTCTAATTCCTCCAGAGTTGTCTGGCTAAGTTTTTCAAGACTCCCAAAATATTTAGCCAGCTCATTTCCTGTTTGCTGACCAACGTGACGGATACCAAGCCCATGAATAAATCGACCTAGATGTGGTTTTTTCGAGCTTTGAATAGAATTGATAAGATTTTTCGCAGAGATTTCCGCAAAGCGATCGAGCTTCAATAAATCAGATTCGTTAAGTTTATAGATATCAGCAAATGAACTGACTAAACCAGCATCAACTAGTGCGGAAACATTCTTTTCACCAAGATATTCAATATCAAGCGCAGATTTGCTAGCAAAATGCTGCAAACCACGCTTTAACATCTCAGTTCCAGAATAATCCTTCACGCGGTAAGCCACTTCCTTGTCTGTTCGTTCAAAGGCAGTACCGGGAAATTGGGTTTTTAAAGCTAATTCAAAATCAAACTTTTTAGACTGTTTTGGTCTTAGACTTTCAATCACCTCAAGTACTTGCGGTATAATATCACCTGCTTTATAGACAATTACGGTATCTCCGATACGAACATCTTTTTTATCAATTTCATCAGCGTTATGTAGTGATGCGTGCTGAACGGTCGTGCCGTCGATGATGACTGGTTCAAAAACTGCCACTGGAGTCGCTACACCAGTCCTACCAAGGCTTAATACTATGTCTTTAACTATTGTTGTCGACTGGGTTGCAGCAAATTTATAAGCAATAGCACCACGAGGTGCTTTACCGACGACACCAAAGTCACTTTTTGACTGGTTATCATCAACGGTTATGACAGCACCATCAATGTTAAATGCTAAATTGTCGCGTTCTTGCTTCAAACTCGCCAAATATGCCTCAATTTCTTTTATATCTTTAGCGATTTTTGCTCGACGATTTACGATAAAACCAAGCTCGTCAGCTACCTTATAGGCTTGTTCATGCGTTTTGATTGATGAATGGTACACGTTCCAAGCGTGAAATTTAAGTGGTCGCTCGGCTACAATTCTCGCATCGAGTTGACGGAGTGCACCAGCCGCAGTATTGCGAGGGTTAGCAAATAATTCTAAGCCTTCTTTTTGTCGTTTACTATTCAGCTGAGCAAAGTCATCATTATAGATCAAGACTTCACCTCTGATTTCAATTTTATCTTGATAGAGCTTGTTATCATCTCGCAACTGCAGAGGGATACTTTGAATTGTTTTTGCATTAATCGTCACATCCTCGCCAGTTGTGCCATCACCGCGTGTCGCGGCAGTCACAAGCTGTCCATTTTCATAAATCAAGCTCAGCGCTAAACCGTCCAGTTTGGCATCACAATGAAACCGCGGCGACCAGTCCGGTAATAGTTTCTGCAATCGTTCAACCCATTTAAGCAGCTCGGTACTTGAAAAAACATCATTTAAACTAAGCATCCTTTGGTCATGTCTGTGTTTATTGAAACCGTCAAGAGCTTTGCCGGCAACTCGCTGCGTAGGAGAATCAGGAGTAATAAGATCAGGATACATATCCTCAAGTTGTGATAATTCATGTTTTAAACTATCCGAGGCTTCTTCACTCATGGTTGATCGATTTAGAACATGGTAGTTGTAACGATAATCGTCGATCGTTTTTTTTAAAGTTTCGATTCGTTTTTTTGCCTGAGACTTAGTCATGCTACTGTAATAAACTTCTATAAAGTTTGAAGAGATATATCTGGCTAATTGGAACAACGACAATATAAAAAATTATCGGTGTTATATCAATGGCTTGTTGCCAACTATTTCTGTTGAACCACCATAGAAGAAAAACTAATAAACCACCCACAATTAAAAACAATATAACAATTTTTCGCAACACTAGAAAACGACGACCATTCACCAGTTCAGCCGATAATTGCAAGGACCGCAAAGGTGTCGCTCCAGGCAACGTGACAATATACATAGCCATCATGGTCGATGATATCCAGAACAGTGTTGGGATAGATATTACAAACAGTAATGCGTATGGAATGTATTGTTCAATTGGAGTAACCGCTAACTGATTATTGATAATTGTGTCGTAAAAGAAAACTCCAGCTGCCATAGGCAATGTTTGAATTGCAAAAATAATTACTATTAATAAGAACGGCACAAGCTGTGCCATGCCATTATAGTAAGCGTCACGAATACCGCGATAATCATTCGAGTCTGCATGCCGAACTAGACGAATTGTTGCTAGCGTGGCTATTACGGTAATTATTCCGCTGTAGGTCACGTCATTAGTGCTAGTCATAGCTTCTGGCGCAACAAAGTACAAAACGATACCATAACTGAGAACAAAGAATGTGAAGCTAAATGGATGGTCCCAAATAAACTTTAGACTTCTAAAGAATAGAATAAAAGCGTTTGGAATTGATGAATTATCATGAAACGATGGCGGTGTTAAACGGAATGATTGATGTATTGTTTTGTGACGGGGTTTTTTAAATTGTTTAACTTCTTTAGTCTGAGCTGTACCAGCTTCCTTTCTCATCTCCTGGTTATGAGAAGCTACTTTTTTAGACATTTTCTGTTTGTAGTTTTTATAGACCGAGAACAACGAAGGTTTAGTTGGTTGGTTTAGTTCGCTTAGAAAATCTTTCTTAGCTTTTGGTTTATTTAATGATTTATTCTTCTTATTAGTCATTAGTTTGGTTCATACCTCGTAACCTAGCGATGCGCTCTTGTACTGGTGGATGAGTTGAGAATAGGCCTGCGAACTTACGTGATTTCTGCTTGTCTTTCGATGACAGGGGATTATCAAAAAAGAAATGAGCAGTCGAAGAATTAGCTCGTTTCATCGGTTGGGAATGTAGACTTATCTTCTCAAGAGCACTGGCGAGTCCTTCGGGATACCTAGTAGTTAAAGCACCCGTCGCATCAGCCAAGTACTCGCGGCGTCGTGAAACTGCAAGCTGCACCAACGAAGCAACTAACGGTGCCAAAATAGCTAAGATGAGCGCCAGAACAATTGCTATACCGCCGTTGCCTCCTCCTTCATCATCATCACCAACACCGCCAAAGAAAGTCATACGAAGTAAGAAATCGCTTAGTAGTCCAATCACCGACACGCAAGCAAAAACGATCATCATAACTCTGATATCATAATTCTGTACATGCCCCATCTCATGAGCCATAACCCCTTCAAGCTCACTATCGCTTAGAAGCTCCAGAATACCGGTCGTTGCCGCAACTGATGCGTGCTGAGGGTCTCGGCCGGTTGCCATAGCGTTTGGTGCTGCATCGTTAATTATATAGAGTTTTGGCATTGGCATACCTGTGGTAATAGCAAGATTCTCAACTATTCGATACAATCTAGGGTTGTCATTTTTCTGAATCTGCTTGGCGCCGTTTAAACTAAGCGCGACTTTTGACGACACAAAGTAGCTAATAAAAGTGTAAACAATTGCAAAAATAAATATGAGATAAAATGTGAACAGACTACCTACATATAGTGCATACGCGTAGCCTATCATTGCAATAACCACCAAAAAGATAAACATTATCAAAAATGTTTTTCTTTTGTTGGCGGCTATCTGCTTATACATTTATCAGTTTTATTAATTTGAGCTACGACTAGAATGATACTTTTACAGGATCAGCTACTTTAGCTTCATCAACTTCAAAGTAGGTGCGTTCACCAAATCCTAGCGACTTAGCAAAAATTTTTGTTGGGAACATTTTAACTTTGATATTCATGTCACGGGCATTTGCATTGTAAAACCTTCGTGATGCCTGGATCTTATCTTCAGTGTCGACGAGCTCTTGCTGTAGTTCGAGGAAGTTTTGGTTGGCTTTCAAATCGGGATAGCTCTCTGCCACTGCGAATAGGGTCTTTAGTGTTCCGGCAAACTGATTCTCAGCCTGTGCTTGCTCTTTCGGATCGCCAGTCGTACCAGCAGCCATATTTCGTGCTTCGGTAACCTGAGTCAAAACCTCTCTCTCGTGGGTAGCGTATCCTTTTACGGTATCAACAAGATTTGGAATTAAATCATAACGGCGCTTCAGCTGAACCTGAATATCGGCCCATGACTCGTCAGTTCGTACATTTAGCTTAACTAAACCGTTATACATAGCCCAGAGCCAAAGAGCTCCACCACCGACGATAATTGCGATAATTACTACTGCTATCATTATAATTCTCTCCTTAGTTATGCTTAATGTTCAATTATATAGTCATGATAGTCCAAAAGCTAGTTTTCAACTCTGAATAAAACTGCTATTATCGTTACACGTTCCCAAGAATGGGCGCTTAGCTCAGTTGGCTAGAGCACCTCGTTTACACCGAGGGGGTCATAGGTTCGAGTCCTATAGCGCCCACCAAATAAATGACGACCCTCGTGGTCGTTTTTTATATGGTGAATGTTTTTACACATCGGACCATATAATTGCGAAGCGACAAAGGCTTAGGTGGAGAGTAACCGAGCATTTTGCTTGGATTATCTACCTCAACTTGCGATAGAATCACAACGTAGATATAATCGCACTATATAATGAAAAAAATAAATATCAAAAACAATAAAAAAAATATATTCAGATTCTCAGTCTTAATGTTTGGATTTGGTCTTTTCGTCTATGCGGCAGCTGGAATTATGCTTGCAGGAAATGGGGGTGATCTAGACGATAGTGTAATTTTTGGCTTAATATTGGCAGTGGTTATTCTTCTACCATTTGTTTTTTATTATCGACTGTCAAAAAATATGTCATATAAACAAACTGCTACTTCTGGCATGATTATTATAGCTTTGCCAGTCAGCTTCTATTTTATCTGGCAAAGTGACCAAAGTGGCATGCTAGTTCTCTTCTACCCATTTTCTGTGTTGCCAGCTCAGATTCTAACAACAATATTCGCGCAACATAAAAAATAACTTTCAGTCTGCTACCATAGATTCATGAAGAAAGCAGGTGTGCTCACTATCCACGGAATAGGAAAAGTTTCAAAAAACTATGCTCAAGGCTTTCTTGGTTCACTAAAAAATATGATTGGCGAAGATAAAGAAGACATTGCCTTTGGCAGTATTTATTATCAAAACACTCAGCAGGCAAACGAAGAACGTATCTGGAAGCGATATAGCAATAATAAACTCGATTGGCGTGAAGCTCGAAAATTCTTGTTGTTTGGAATTGCAGATGCAACCGGGCTTGAGCAGTCAAAGCACGATCCAGATGGCAACTACGTTTTGGCACAGCTCGAAATAGCAAAAGAATTACAAAAAATTAGAAGCAGAATCGAGCCAGGCGCACCAGTTGTCATCATTGCCGATTCGCTCGGCGGGCATGTACTTTCTTGCTATCTCTGGGATGCACAAGCATATAACCCGAAAACTAAACGTGGCTTCAACGGTTTTTGGCAACGACCGCAAGCTCATTTTAGAGACGTGATAGGACGTGAGCCGAAGCCAGAAGATATCTCATGTCTACAAGGCAATAATATCCAGAAAATAATCACGACTGGCTGCAATATCCCAATATTTGTCGCTAGCCAGGCTGAAGATGCTATTATGCCGATTAATCCAACAAGAGAAGATTTCGAATGGCTCAACTACTTTGATCGCGATGATGTATTGGGGTGGCCGCTCCAGCCACTATCTGAATCCTACGAAAAACTTGTAACAGATATCCCTGTTAAACTCCGCGGACCAAGCTTTAGGTCTCGCTTTTATTTTTCATGGAATCCGATGGTGCATAATTTATATTGGTCAGACCCAAATCTAAAACAAAAAATCGTGACCGAAATACAAATTAGTCTAAAGAATAGTTAAAAGTTTTCACTTTACGTCTCGATATGAGAAAATGATTGTTGGTATGCGCGGGTGGCGGAATTGGTAGACGCGCTAGCTTGAGGGGCTAGTGGCCGCTTTAGGCCGTGGAGGTTCAAGTCCTCTTCCGCGCACCATTTTGGGAAAAGAACGGAAATTGCCGCCCTCTGGGGCGGTTTTTTCTCTGGCGGCGCGCAGCGCCTGCCAGCTGTTTTTCTGGGGGGAATGAGATTTGGCATCGCGGGACGCGATGACTTTTTTGTTTTTCATTTTTAGGTTCAATCCTTCGATTTTGCGTAGTGCCCTCGCAATCTCGCTATGCTCGGTTTTCTCGTCTATCGAACAGATAGAAACGGCAGTTTCTAGCCATTTTTGCATAGGTTCAATCCAATAGCCCGCGTTTGTCAAAACACGCTCGATTTTGCCCTCAAGCGACTTTTTCTCGCTCATCAATTCGCCTTGTCGGTCTTTGTAGTCATCGCGTTCAATATCGCCCTCTAAATACACGTCAAAAAGTCGTTTGAGTTTCGCGTCTATGGCGTCCAGCTTCTCGCGCAACACCTCGATGGTCGCTTTGCTCTCGTCCTCTAGCGTTTGTCGGTCTTGCTCCAGCCTTGACGTCATATAGTCGCGCCAAT
>JBGAVT010000026.1:0-9034 GCA_044227985.1 Saccharimonadales bacterium (SeqCode) | reverse complement strand
AAGCAAGACGGACTGAAAAATTTCTTCACACTTTGTACGGCTATAGAAATAGTATGATGTCCCAACAGCTTAAAGATTGGGTGGAATACAATAATCCATTCGTTGAGCTAGGCCTACAATTTGGTGGAACAGATTCAGACGATGCAAAGGGCGGAAGGAATGACTGTAAATTTGTGGTCATTGATGTTACTGGCGACGGCCAAGAACAATATAGTACAACTAGGATAAATGACAAAACTAATTCTAATACTCGAGAACTATTAGATAATTTTCCAGAGCAACAGATTCCAAAAGCTAGTCATATGAGTCAAGAAGGCAAATCAACTATATTACTAACTAAGCCACTATTAGACGCACTATTGTATGGTCAACCAGGTGACAAAGGCTATGATTCTGCCCTTGGCGTCTTAAAGCATGAATTTACTCATTCACAGAAACGTTACTCGGCAAAAAATGGTTTCCTCGGTATGTCATTAAACGAAGTGGCAGCTGATCATTTTGGCGGGGTTCTAAACTATGCAAGAGAAGCTGATTATTTCTCAACAATTGAAGAGAACGGTGGACCTAATATGTTTAATCTATTGGATAAATTTGCCGACAGACCACCTGCTGAAATGTATGAGTACATTGCAAAGAACCATGGGCTATCACTGGTCTTTGATATCATGATGCGTGTGTCGGAGATCTATAGTGAAAATTTTGGTGCAATCGGAAAAAGTGCGTTTGGTCGATTTTCACAAGATGTGCTCGCAGCCCGTGTTACAAAGGGTCCATTAACTATCGCGGCGTAATACGTTAGGTTACGATCGAAGAAATTATAAGTTTGAAGTGTGAAATACCCCTGAACAGCTTATCAGGTTTAAATCAGTCAGATATATTCAATTATGTTAATTTATTGACAAAAATTGTAATTAATGATAAATTAATCAATGTAAATATTATAAAATAAAAAAAATTGAAAATTGAAAAAAATAATGGCACAAAACGATGAATTTCCAAAAACTCCTGATATCAATTCCTGGGTGTCTAATGAACAATTATTAGCAACACAGAATCTTTCTGCATTCGATATCTTGATTTTAGAAAGCGTTGCCGATGCTATCAACCAAGAAGGCGGAGATGATAAAGAGAGTTTAGCTGAAGAAATTACCATAGAGGTCGCCACTACGCTTGAAATGATTGGTGTAGGTGAAGATACTGATTTGTCTGATATTTTAGCTCTTAATAATCGCAGCAGACCAGTTGTAGAGGTTTTTTCTGATGATATAGATAGTGAAAAGCTGCCTAAAACCCATAAATGGACATTGAAAAATTATGATGGATATCTTGAATGGACACCAGATACTATAAAGGTCGCTGCCTCTCGTTGGGACGTTCTAGTCCAGCCTGGAGAGCCGGAGTCCTATGAGTTGTCGGCTCCAGAAGGGACATTGATTGATAGGGATGACTATGGAACAATAGTACCTAAAGCTAGGTCAACTCGCTTCACGAGAGATAAAACCTCTGGGGGCGTAGTATATGCTGGGCACTCATATTTGCGAAATTCTGGATCTGGAATTCTAGATAGTGAGGCTGGAAAAATAATTGAGGCTGCATTCAGAAAAGAAACACGCACGTTAATCGATACGCTAGTCAGTGGCTTAGCAGAATACGAGCCTAGCGAAATAGCTGTGGCTAGCATTGGCGACGTGGATTTGAGTAGGCTGAAAAAAGACGGCGGAGTGTATGCAAAAAAATTGGAGTATATAGCAGAAAGTAAAAAAGCAGCCGCTCAGCGTAGCGATAGAAAAGAAGAACAGTATCGAAGACTCATCGCACAGTTTGCGAGTGAAAATGCACAAAAACTTGATGATTATTGGGCTGAAAAAGTGCCAAGTACCACAGCAGTGGAAAGTTCTTGGGCGATTATCTTTACAGATTTAGAGGAAGCGGGTGTAAAAACAGAGCTACTATCAAATGATCTTGAATTTATTGGAATTGAGAGAGAGCCAAACGACACAACGCCAGTGCAATTACCCTTCACGCGCGAAGGTGGAGACGATGCTAATCACGCAATCATGCTAGGCGGTGGAGCGGTCGTGGTAGCCAGTATGAACGGCGCCGGTGAAGTGTCTCTTTACAATCCCTTAAAAGCTAGAGAAATTGCGAATGCGCTTAAACAGCTTGGTTTGGAGATAGGGCTAACGATAGGCGATGAGCAAGCTATGAAAATTGGAAAGGATCATGCAACAGTAAATCTTGGAAAAAATCCAGATGTCACTCTAGGTGTTGGTGTGCCACCAAGCGAAGCTGAAAGTGCAGACGCAAGTAGTGTTCTACCTAAAACAAGAACGATATCACGAAGGCAAGCACGGATATCATGCGTAGATAATAACGTATTTATTTCTAATGTTTCATCGAACCTCCCAATAGGGATATCAACGATACCTAAACTACTAAGTTAGGCAGATAGGGCTTGTGCTGGAACGACGTTGACTTCGGTGCGTCGAACTTTGCTGCCAGTGAAGTGTGTGATTCGTTTGCGTTTAAACTCGACAACACCTTCGCGGTTAGCGTAGATACTGTGGTCGCGACCATATGAAACGCCGTCACCAGCAATTTTGCTGCTGCCGCGCTGACGAACGATGATGTCCCCAGTTTGAACGTGTTGACCGCCGTAAACCTTGACGCCGAGTCTTTGTCCCGGACTATCGCGATTATTTTTACTTGTGCCGCCTGCTTTAGTTTTACTCATTTACTTCTCCTAATTACTAACATTTGCCGTCCGACTACCTGATGAGCTCGCGCGTAGATGAGTGGTCGGTTGGCATTATGCGAAAACTTCGTAAAAGTATACCCTAAATTTTTGATAGATTCAACTGTTTTTGGGTTGTCGAGAACGCTTTTACGCACAGTCTTAGTTTTCCAGGCAGGAACAGCGATGCAAAGTGCGGTATTTTTTGGAGTTTGCGAGGCAATGTTATCGAGGGTTTCAAGAAGTAATTTTTTATTCTCTTCCATTAACTCAGTCAATTTTTCTGGGTCAGGGGGTGTGTGTAATGGCTCACCGAGATACATTTCGCTAACGATAGCTTGTGCATTCTCGGGTAATTTAACACTCCGAGCATCGGATAGGGTAAGTTCATGGGTGGGGAAGTCGGAAGGTGCGAACGGTTGTTGCTCAAGCCACTCGAGGTTAGTTTTGCTAGCTTCAATCATCTCAGATGATAAATCAGAGCCGAAAACATTCAAGCCGCGCAGGATCGCTTCCTGTAAAACTACGCCACTACCGCAAAAGATGTCGGCAACTACAGCCCTGCTAGAGTTATCTGGATTTGCGAGATTGAGCATGATTTGCGCAAGCTTCGGTGGCAACATACCGACTTTGGCATCTCGCGCTGGGCGAGCTTGATCGCGAGCCGCGTATTCATCGATATCTTGCACGGAGAGTGTTTGCGCCAAGATAATTTTATTGCCGTTCTTAATCAGCAATAATTCCCAGCCAAGCTCAGATGTTAGTTTGTTGTAGAGGACTTGTGCGCTTGAGAGAGCAGGTTGCTTGTTTTGGATTATTCGCACACTGCGACCAGCTCTGCGGATTAGTTTTTTTATCTCAAGCATTTGGTGTAGCAGCCATTGTGGCTTTGGGTTAAACCCATATACACTGACACCGAATTGTAATTTTCCCTCAGGCAAATAGTCGAGCTGACCTGGGATTGTCTCTTGGAGATATTTGAAACCATCACTCAATTCCGAGCTTTCAATTTCATGTAAAACCTTGGCAATTTTCAGGCTTCCACCAAGAATCGCCTGCTCTGGAGCGGTTTCGGAATCAACTAAGACCGCAGTATCGTTAACTGATTGAACGTTGTCTTCACTAAAAATCGCTTCCAGTTCAGCCAAAGCTAATTCATGTTCTCGCCCAGTGATTGCTAGATAGTTCATCTTTTCATTATGACGACTTTACCCGAAACCGCAAAAATTCTACCATAACTAAGTTGTAATTTAAGCATAATTATGATAATGTAAATAATGTATCAACTAAAATAAAAAAAGAAAAGTTAATAAAATGCCGCCAAGTAGCAGCGAAAATTATCCAACAGATGTGTCTGACCTCACACCTCCAGAGATGGAGAGAGAATATGCCGATGACATTCACGAGGCGAGTGAAGCTGGTGAGGTCCTGCTGCCGTCTGAGGTTTTGAGCGAGGGCGAAACTCGGTTCCTTGGATCAACTGCAGTAGAGGCTACTCAAAGGGGAGGTGAAGCTAATGCAACACTACCGCCACCTCCCGAGCCGCTGGCTAGGGTTGAGGCTCCTTCACCTCACCCTCAATATACGGAGGCGCCTCCTGTGCCACCTCCACCACTGATGGATAGTATTATCAGTGGAAGGAACCCAAAAATTGACACTGATGGTCAACAGTCACGCCGAGATGTCGAAGAAGTTAGTGGTCGTGAAGCTGTTTTTACTTCTGGTGACTACGTGCCCTCAAAGATGCCGGTTACAGGAGAGTCCGATCCTATCACTTTAAATGAAAAAAATAGACCAGAAGCAGTAGTTTATTCTCCTGAAAACTTCCCTTTGAGCGCTGAAGAATTCGTAGATCAGATAGCAGAAGGTTCACTTGGTGAGATTGCAAAGCTAGAGAGCTATGAAATTGCTTTATCGGGTGCATTTGCTCTTGTTCAGACTGAGGGTGGTGGACTAGAGGTTGAAAAAAATGACGGCTACCAACTAAAGGAAGCGAATGAATTTTTAGCTGCCGCAGGGGCAGAAGAGCCAGTTATGGATACCGATAATCGATCTGCTTTGGGCTTCACGAAACCTTGGGACACTGGAGCTGATTATGACTCGTTAGTAGCGGAAAAAGGTAGTGAAAGAGCAAAGTTTTATCTGTCTATGAATTTAGAAACACCAGAGCAGATTGAAGAAGCTGGTCAATTTTTAACCGCAGTCTATGAGAGAGCAAAAGAAAATGGTGTATCAATAATGACAAAATCTGAAAGTAATGCATACGATAGCTGTAATATATATAGCTTTGAACCAGAAGGGATGGCTGAAATAATCGCTGATCTTTATGAAGAGAGCTCCGAAATGTGGAACTCTGTTGAGCATCCGCTGCAAGGCAGTGTAGGTGCGGTAAAGCAAGAACACGTCGGCTACGTCCAAGAGCCAATAGGTGGCGACAGCAAGGGTAGAAGTCACAGCGCGCGAGCTGCTGCGATTGGTCGGCAGATAGACGGTCTATTGGTGGAAGCAGGTTCAGATGATCTATCTGCGGATATATTCAGGAATGCATGTGAGCGCGAAGGTGTTAATCCAGACAAACCTTATGAGTTGGCTGCATAGATATTATTAGAATACATATGCCCATTTCTATTTATTAATAAGTAGTTGCATTATTAACACTATTATGCTAATGTTAAATAGTTACATAAAAACAAAAAAAATAAGGAAAAAATAATGAGCGCAGAAAATCCAGATCAAGAACGAGATGCAACCTTCACCAATCCCGCTGAAGGTGCTGTGGAACAACCTGAAGGAGCCAGTCTTGAAGATGTTTTTGCCGATAATCCTGGAATACTTTTGAGTGGCGACATGCGCCGAGAACTAGAAGCTTCTGGAATGGACGTAGATGGCGCGAAAGCTCAAACTAAGGCTTCAGCCGAAGTTACCGCTGTAGCTGTTGGTGATAGTGGACTAATAATGGACTCAAGGTTAGCCGCAAACGTTGCTGTTGCAGAGTCAGAGGGTCCGACCGGTGGAGTTGTAAGTCTTATGGATAGACTCGCCGAGAAGCCAGAAACATTCTTGAGCACAGGGATGAGCGAGCGATTGGCTGCCGAGAGGGCTACCATTGAAAGAGCTAGAAACAATCTCGACGGCGTTTACTCTTCTGAAGCACCAACTGAACCATCGTTAACCGATGAGCAGGCTAGAGCCGCCGAAGATGCCGCCGAAGCCGCTCTCCCAGTACCTCCAGAGAACCTACCCGAAGCAGAACCAACATCTGCGATAACCACAAAAGATGGTAAACCACCTGAAGCACCAACAGGGGTTCCTGAGAAACATTTGCCAAAATCTCCCGTGCAAGTAGTAACACCGAATGTTAACCCAAGTATGCGTGAAGCTAGAGCTCGAGCCGCCGAAGCTGCTGCTAATGCAGCTGAAGCAGAAAGAAAAGCTAACTTCAATGCCAGAAATGACGAAAAACGTGAAAATCGTCGAGAAGCTCAGGCTAAAAGAGGCGTAGAGCTTAGAGGGATATTCAAGGATGAAGGTGGCGAAGGTCAGACTGCTCCTGCAATCGTAGAGGCTATGACTACTAGGGAGATAGCAATGAAACACGTAAAGAACAGAGTCGGTAGAGTCGCAGCAAAGCTAGCAAGGGGAGGACAACGATTTGGAAATTTTGTTGATAGATTTAGAGACAGTACCGAAAAATACTCAGATTTGGTTAATGAGTATGGTAGTGGAGCAGCCAATTTCGATATTAGAGCAGGTAAAGGTGCAGATTCTTTCGTTGCAAGTGTAAAAGAAGAGTCAGTTGCTGATGGCGAAGGCGGGCTATCGTCTAGGATATTGTTTAAGACAGAACCTGCTGATGTTGAATTTCCAACAATTGAGCAACAAAATAGATATCTTATTTCTGACAACGGTGATGTCACCGTAGAGGCTCCTGACCCAAACGCAGATGGAGAAATGAGATCACAAGTTTTGAAACCTGGAGATTCGGAATATGGAGAAATTATGTCTCAACTCAATGCAGCGATAGATGCTAAAACAGCAGCAGAGAAGAAGGCTAGAGCCATATCAGCTAATCCAGGTCTGGCAGCATGATCATGATACCGATAAATGAAAAATATCATGGTTTGCAACTATAGAATAAAGGTAGTATTATTAACCAGTAACAATTATAATTAGAAAATAAAAAAATATTATGTCAAACCCACTAAATCCAATCTCTCGAAATTTACAAGAAGGCACTGATAATAATGTCATAAATTTCCCTCTGCAGCCAGGAATAGCCGAAGTTACTCCTGATGATGATACTCTTAGACTTATTAACCCAGAACAAACTGCTTTAGATGCACTAGCACGTGGTCTCCGTGGAGGAGTTTTTCACAGAATATTCAGTGGAGCTTTAACTTACGATGGTACGCCTGATAGAAGGATACAATGGGAAGAATATGCAAAGCCATTTGCTGAAATAGCAAGAGATAAAGATGCGTTTGTACAAACCTACGCTAGGGTTAGCGACGCTTGTACCACGGGTCTACTAGGCGATGAAACAACAAGACGAGAGAGACGAATAGAAGGGGTTCGAAGCGCTAACCCTTACGAACTGTCATGGTATAATCATGAAGATAGTGAAGAAGGCCATAGTGGCGTTTATGCGAGCATTGTAGTAGATGATGAGCTGGATGAAACGAAGCAGCCTGTTACATATACTTTAACGCCGGTTGGCAATATTGAGCTGACAGGTACTTTCACTAATTCATTAAATAATCATGTTCGACCAGCTCTTAATCCTGGCGAAGCGCGCTTTGGAGAAATTTTGGATCTGTTTGACGAGGCAATCGAAGACACAGCAGAAAGGTCTCTTGTGGATGGCAGCAGTGGAGAAAGGCATCTGACTTTAGTACCTAATCAACATGAGAGCACATTGCCACCAGATAACGCTGCTTAATATTACAAAAATTAGGTGACAGGTCTATTATAATGAAGAGCATGGATATACTAGATCTATCAGTTTCGGAGCTTATTGCACTCGTCAATATGACGCTTGATGGTGCCTATCCAGAAGTTTTAGTCCATGGCGAGCTCACGCAGGCTAATCCATGGCGAAACCAACTGGTATTTTTCAGCTTGAAAGATAAAACATCAGTGGTCGAATGTATGATGCCTTTAGTTAATTTTCCAAAAAATGTTGAAGTTGGTATGCAGGTACAGATTAGCGCCAAACCAAAGCTGACCCAAAAAGGCCGTTTTAGTTTAACGGCAAAATATATTCGACCTCTCGGTGAAGGCGCGCTGAATCGTGCTTTTGAGATTTTAAAAACGAAGCTTAGTGCTGAAGGTGTTTTCGACGAAGATCGCAAACGACCTATTCCTGATTACCCAGAAACCATCGGTATTATTACGGCTCGTAAATCAGCTGCGGCCGCCGATATGCTGAAACGACTTGAAGAGCGCTGGCCGCTGGCGATAATTATTCTGGCTGATACGCAGGTGCAAGGCGAGCGAGCACCCGAAATGATAGACAGGCAAATACAACGCCTTAACCAGAGACCGATTGATGTTTTAATTGTCGCCCGTGGGGGTGGGTCAGCCGAAGATCTGGCTAGCTTTAATGATGAGTCCGTCATCCGTGCCGTTGCTACGAGCCGAACACCGACTGTGGTCGGGATTGGGCACGAAAGCGACACGTGCCTGGCGGAACTGGCAGCGGATGTTCGGGCTTCAACACCGACTCATGCCGCGGTTTTAGCAACGCCGAGTCGTGACGACGTACTTTATGAGCTTGAGCAGAGTCGTGATGCAGTTTTTGATTCGCTTCAATTTCAGCTGGATAGTCACCGTGAGGTATTGCAACGAGCAATTCAAAAGTTACCGCACTTAATTCCGATAAATGAATTGAATCAGCGAGTGTCGCATCTGAAGAAACAAATAATTTATGCTTCAAGGCAATTTACGACAAGTCGCGCCGACGTGTTGGGCCATTTCGAGCGAGAGTTGCGCTTGCTCGACCCAAAGCGAAGTTTGGCACGGGGTTTTGCGCTTGTCTCGCAAGGTGGCCAGTTCGTAGAGTCGATTGGAAGTATTAATAAGTCACAAAATATTAGTGTCGAGCTATCAGATGGTATAATTAACGCGGAGATTATAAATGTCACAAAAAACAGCTAAAACATTCGAAGATAAAATGAATGAACTACAGGAACTGCTCGACTGGTTTGAGGGTGAGGAGGTTAGTTTGTCAGCCTCAACTAAAAAATTACAATCAGCCATGAAGCTGATTACCGAGCTGAAAAAAGAGTTGTCTGATACTAC
>JBGAVT010000025.1:0-9228 GCA_044227985.1 Saccharimonadales bacterium (SeqCode) | reverse complement strand
CTAGAATTGACATCAAGTTAAAGAAGATAAATTTTTTCTTGTTCACCAGACGCCATCGATCTAGCAAAGAGAGAATAACCACTTGCACCAAGAAAAATAACACTGATACATGCCATATATTATTAGTGAATTCATCGAGATTTAGAGAATACAAAATTATTGAAAAAAAGACAATCGATATAGGTGCGACCAGTATTCTATAAACAGCATTGAAGCCGGTATATTGCTCAGGCTCGAAAACATTAGATATCGAGTTGTACTGTGCACTAAGATCCACCAGAACTCTCCCAAAATAAGCAGAAAATAGCCATACAACGACTGTTAGGCTTAAATGTACGGCAGTGTTTGCAAAACTAATACTTTCCGAAATCATAAAGATACCTCATCTTAGCTGCTTCAACTCAAGAAAACTATCACGATTATCCTACTCTCTCATCTGTATCAAAGCAAATTTAATTATTCATCACTATAAATTTGTTTTCCTAGTGAACTATTCGTATAATTTTAACATAATAAAGAATGGGGAGATGTCGCAACATGCAAGATGAATCACAAGAACAAGTTCGAAAAGTGGCAGAAACGTATCTAGATGAAAAACTAGTTTTACAACTAGCGACTTCACAAAATAATCAGCCCTATTGCGTCAGTCTCCATTATTATTCTGATTCTAAAATGAACATATACTTTGCAAGTGGTGATACAAGCCGCCATTCCCTTGAAATCTTGGAAAATCCTCAGGTTTGCGCAGGGATCCTTGTCTTTGAAGGTAGCGAAACCGAGCAATGGGTTGCTGCAATTAGTATTGAGGGAAAATGTGCGGTAGCTACTCCTGAAGAAATTGAGACGATTGCAGATGGTTACTGTGCCAAACTTGGCAAAGACCGCGTACTTATCGATAAAACTTTGGATGGCAATATACCTGTCTCGATGTATAAAGTCGCTCCGACGAAAATTACCCTATACGACAGCAAAAACTTCCCAGATACTCCGAGGATGGTTCTCGAGTTCAATTAAGTAAACAGTTTTATATCTATTTACGTACAAATATGTTATAAATAAATTATGATTGAAGTTACCGAACTTAACTACTATCCGATAAAATCCTGTGCAGGTACATCCGTCGAGGTTGCTGAGTTTTCTGAACAAGGTATCAAGCTTGACCGCGAATGGATGATCACCGATGAAGCTGGCAATTTTATGTCTCAAAGAAAGAATCCTGAAATGGCACTCATCATTCCAACTATGGAAGAAGGTTGTCTGCGAGTTACCGCCCCTGGCATGGGACAACTGGTCATAGATTTAGCTGACATAGACCAACCGCCAGTTGATGCGATAGTTTGGGGAAATCAAGCTCCTGCTATTACACAAGGATCAGAAGCTGATGCCTGGTTCGGTAGCTATTTAGGAAAAGCTGATGTTAAGTTTGTCAGAAAAGACCCGAATGGGAACAGACACACCAAACAACAATATCAGCATAAGGGTGCAACTAATGAGGTCGCCTTTGCTGATGGTGCGTCCCTACTACTCGCATCGAGAGCATCATTGAGGGCGCTTAACAGTCGGCTTGAAGAAGAAAGACCAATGAACAGCTTTAGGCCAAATATAGTAATTGACGGGGTTGATCCTTACGATGAAGACTACTGGAGGGTTGCTAAGATTGGTGATTTAACTGTTTTCATAGCTTGGGGTTGTGCAAGGTGCCCCATTATCGATACAGACCAAACTACTGCCATAAGAGGTAGAGATGTCAGAAAAGCTCTTGCTCAATCAAGAACAGGTGTCGACACTGTCGACCCCAACAACAAAGGTATTTTTTTCGGACAAAATCTGGCGCACATTCTAGAACAAGGTGCTTCAGTTAGAGTTGGCGATAGAGTAGAAATAGTTGAGCGAGCCGAGAATAGAAATATTATTTTAACCGTTTAACGCCAAATAATAATTTAAATAAACTATTCCGTTAAAGCTTTATTCTGTGAAATTTGGCTGGTGGGCTTGGGGGGACTCGAACCTCCGACCTCGTCATTATCAGTGACGCGCTCTAACCAACTGAGCTACAAGCCCACTAACCAAATTACTAAAGTCGAAACTTTAGTGGCTCTAACGGAAATCTATAAATTCAATGTGCTTCTAACCATTGGTCACTTTATATTCTTCTTTAACACTTCATAAACCAGGCCCTAGGCTGTTTGTGAAATGTAGAGGAGAAACTGTGTAGATTTTACGTTAGTGGTTTGTAGATTTATTCCACAAACCACTTTGGCAAAATTGAAACAGATTTCGACGTGGTGGAGCAACAGGGACTCGAACCCTGGACCCCCGCCTTGCAAAGGCGGTGCTCTAGCCAACTGAGCTATTGCCCCACGAAAATAAATTGTTAAATGACTTTCAATAAGTCAAAACACCGAATAATTGTAGCGTAACTAGAGTGAATTTACAATTCAATTCTAGAATTATTTTGTTAACTGAATAAAAAAATACCGCATAAAAGCGGTACTTTTTACGTTGTTAACTTGGTAGTGTAGCGTCTTTTGTTTACGATTAACGTCGATTAAATGTAATAGAAATCACGTACTCCTTCTATTACTCGACCGACCTCACTACCATAACATGGTGTGTTATCTCCCTACAGAAAGGAGGTAATCCATCCGCACCTTCCGGTACGGATACCTTGTTACGACTTTACCCCAGTCATCTCCCCCACCTTAGACCGATCTTAATGATCAGCTTTCGGGTGTTGGCGACTTCCATGGTATGACGGGCGGTGAGTACAAGACCCGGGAACGTATTCACCGCGGTATTCTGACCCACGGTTACTAGCGATTCCGACTTCATGGAGGCGGGTTTCAGCCTCCAATCCGAACTGAGACCGGCTTTGATGAGATTTGCTCCGTCTCGCGACTTCGCTCCCCTTTGTACCGGCCATTGTAGCGCGTTTCTCGCCCCAGACATAAGGGCAATAATGACCTGACGTCGTCCCCTCCTTCCTCCCCGTTACCGAGGCAGTCTGATTAGAAAAATCCAACTAATCATAGGGGTTGCGCTCGTTGATGGACTTAACCAAACATCTCACGACACGAGCTGACGACGGCCATGCAGCACCTGTCACCGAGTTCAATAAAGCACAGTCTGCTTTCGCAGTCCTTCTCGGGATGTCAAGTCTGGGTAAGGTTCTTGGCTTATCATCCAATTAAAGAACACGCTCCACCGCTTGTGCGGGTCCCCGTCTATTCCTTTGAGTTTTAATCTTGCGACCGTACTCCCCAGGCGGGATACTTAACGCGTTAGCTTCGCTGCTGAGGGGGTCGATACCCCCAACTAGCTAGTATCCATCGTTTACGGTGTGGACTACCAGGGTATCTAATCCTGTTCGCTACCCACACTTTCGAGCCTGAGCGTCAGCAATGATCCAGAAACCTGCCTTCGCCATTGGTGTTCCTCCTAATATCTACGGATTTCACTCCTACACTAGGAATTCCAGTTTCCCCTATCATGCTCTAGTATGTAAGTTCAAACAGTAGCCTCAAAGTTGAGCTTTGAGATTTCACTGTTCGCTTTACATACCGCCTACGCATCTCTTTACGCCCAGTCACTCCGGATAACGCTTGCCTCCTCCGTCTGACCGCGGCTGCTGGCACGGAGTTAGCCGAGGCTTATTCATACGATACCGTCATAATCTTCTCGTATAAAAGCAGTTTACGACCCGAAGGCTGTCATCCTGCACGCGGTATTGCTCCATCAGGCTTTCGCCCATTGTGGAAAATTCCCTACTGCTGCCTCCCGTAGGAGTCTGGGCCGTGTCTCAGTCCCAGTGTGGCTGATCATCCTCTCAGACCAGCTACAGATCATCGTCTTGGTGAGCCATTACCTCACCAACTAACTAATCTGCCACAGGCTCCTCCCAAACCGCCCGAAGGCTTTAATCCGAAGACCATATGCGGTATTAGCTACTCTTTCGAGTAGTTATCCCTCAGTTTGGGGCAGATTCCCATGTGTTACGCACCCGTCCGCCGCTCCCTGCACACTATGCTCTTTTATTAATCTATTACAGATTAAAAGCACACTGTGCAGGGCGCACGACTTGCATGTATTAGGCATACCGCCAGCGTTCATCCTGAGCCAGGATCAAACTCTCTATTAAAGTTGACCTTGACTAAATTGACTTTATTCAAATTCAAAAAATTTATTTATAGACGCTACACTACCAAATTTTCAACGTTCCTCTCATGATTACAGCAATGTAATATTTTATGAGCTAACGACTATCATATCTAATGAACACATCCTCTGTCAACAGTTTCGTAAAAGATTTTTACTTTTCTGTATCTTTCGATTCTTCAGGGGTCTCTTCATCGCCATCAACTTCGTCTGCTTTACGTACAATCGTGACTGAAGCCACTGCATCTTTAGCATTGAGTCGCATAACTCTAACTCCTTGAGTGGTTCGTCCAAGTGATGGAATATTGCGTAGTGCAACACGAATTGTCTGGCCGTTATCACTAATCATAATAATCTCGTCATTTAGCTCTCGCAATGACTTCATAGCAATTAAATCACCTGTTTTTTCGTTAACGACGGCAGCTCTGGTGCCGAGGCCACCACGTTTGTGCTGGGTAAATTGAGCAACTTTTGTTCTTTTACCGTAGCCATTTTCACTAATCACGATGATATTAAGATCATTTTCAACAACTGCCATTCCAATAACTTCGTCTTTTGATCGCAGCCGAACACCACGAACTCCTCGAGCTGTTCGCCCCATTGGTCGAACATCACTCTCGGCGAAACGAATAGCTTGGCCTTTCTTGGTCGAAATGATTATCTCATCTTCGCCACTAGTGTGCGCTACCCACTTGAGTTCGTCTTTCTCGTCAATATTAATCGCGATCAGTCCGGACTGTCGTACGTTTGCGTAATCACCCACTGCGGTCTTTTTGACAACACCATTGACGGTCGACATGAACAAATAGCCAGTTTCTTTAGCACTAGTTGTCTTGATGATTGTAGAAATGGTCTCTTCTGGCTGCAACTGCAACAAGTTCACAATCGCCTGGCCCTTTGTGTTAAGACCAGATTGTGGCACTTCATAGGTCTTCAGCCTAAAGACACGCCCTTTATTAGTAAAGAACAACAAATAATCGTGTGTATTGGTGACGATAAGCTGCTGGATCGCATCCTCGTCCTTGGTCGTCATGCCCTTCTTGCCCTTACCTCCACGATGCTGAGCTTTGTAATTAGCGATAGGACTTCTTTTAATATAATTCCCTGTAGTTAAGGTGACAATTACTTGTTCATTAGGAATAAGCTCTTCATCGCTAAACTTACCAAGCTCTTGTGGAATAATTTTGGTTCTTCGCTCATCGCCAAATCGTGCCTTAATATCTTCGAGCTCTTCGCGGATAATTGCTAAAATCCTTTTCTCGTCAGCCAAGATCGCCTTAAGTTCAGCTATAAGCAATTTCAACTGAGCCAATTCATCTTCGATTTTCTTGCGTTCAAGACCGGCCAAGGTGCGTAGCTGCATAGCCAAAATTGCCTTAGCTTGAAGTACGGATAATTTAAATCTTTTGATCAGATTTGTCTGAGCTTCATCTGTTGTCTGAGACTGTCTGATTGTTGTAATTACTTCATCGATATTATCCAAAGCAATAGTTAAGCCTACTAAAATATGAGCACGAGCCTCAGCTTTTCTAAGCTCGAATTCAGTCCGCCTTCGAACAACATTCTTACGATGCTTAAGAAATTCTCGCAAAATATCTTCGAGTCCAAGAATTCTTGGCTGAATACCATCGATCAACGCCAACATATTGTAGTGGAATGAAGTCTGCAATGGTGTCATTTTGTATAGCTGATTAAGAATTTTCTTTGGATAAGCGTCTTTTTTTAGATCAATCACGATTTTAACATCACCACGTGAACTTTCGTCACGGAGATCAGAGATACCTTGAATCTTTTTATCACGAACGAGATCAGCAATTTTCTCGACTAATGTAGCTTTGTTCTGAGCGTAAGGAATTTCCGTAACAACAATTCGATAACTATTTTTCTGCTTACGCTCTTCAATGGCAGCAGTGGCTCGAATTATAATACCACCCTTACCACTGGCATATGCGTCACGAATTGATTGATTACCATAAACAGTTGCACCAGTTGGAAAATCAGGGCCTTTGACGTGCTTCAACAGATCATCAAGAGTAGCCTCTGGATTATCAACAATCTCAATCGTTGCATCAATAATTTCTGTTAGGTTGTGAGGTGGAATGCTCGTTGCCATACCGACTGCAATTCCAACCTGGCCATTGAGAAGTAGGTTAGGAAATTTGGCTGGCAGTACCGAAGGTTCTTGTTTTGAATCATCGAAGTTCGGTCGGAAATCAACGGTCTCTTTCTCGATGTCAGCTAACATTTCTTCGGAAGGTCGTGTCATTCGAGCTTCAGTATATCGGTAGGCTGCTGGCGGATCGCCGTCCATTGAGCCAAAGTTACCCTGCCCATCAACTAATTGATATCTCATTGAGAATTCTTGGGCCATTCGGACCATCGTATCGTAAATTGAGCTATCACCATGAGGGTGGTAGCTACCCATCACATCTCCAACGACGGTGGCTGATTTTCGATACCTAGCAGTTGGTCGTAGCCCACTCAGACCCATGACGTAAAGTATACGTCTCTGTACTGGCTTCAAACCGTCCCGAACGTCAGGCAAAGCTCTCGAAACAATTACACTCATAGAATATTGCAGGTAGCTTTCTTCCATCTCCTGTACTATTGGACGCGGTATAACTGATCGTCCCGCGTCACTGTGAATTATCTGATCACTGATTTGTTTTTCTTGTTGTTCATCATCCATAATTTAATTTCCTAAATATCCAGTTCTCTTACTTGCTTGGCTCGACTTTGAATAAAGTTTTTACGTGGCTCTACTTCCGCACCCATAAGCTTATTAAAGACCGCGTCAGCAGCTTCGGTGTCTTGAAGTGTGACTTGTAGTAACACCCTGTTTTCTGGATTCATTGTCGTATCCCATAGCTGATCGGCATCCATCTCACCAAGACCTTTGTATCGGCTGATGTTTACACCGGCCATTTTCATTTTGTCTTTTTCTTCTTCGCTAAAGGCGGCCGTTCTCTCCTCTGTTTGATCGACAGTTTCTAACGCTTTTGTAGCTGCTTCTTTTTCATCAGCTTTCTTCTGTGCCTTGTCTACGAGTTCTTGTAATATCTTGTCTTTTTCTTCATCAGTATAAGCGTACTGGACAGTTTTACCTTTAGCTATTTTGAAAAGTGGCGGTTGCGCGATGTAGATATGACCGCCCTCAACAACGGACTGCATATGACGGAAGAAGAATGTTAAGAGCAATGTTCGAATGTGGCTTCCATCAACATCTGCATCTGTCATAATAATTATGCGCTCATAGCGTAAACCATCGAGATGGAACTGCTCATCAATACCGACACCCATAGCTTTAATTAAACTGGTGATCTCATTATTTGCTAGCATCTTATCAAGTCGAGCACGCTCCACATTCAAGACCTTACCCCGCAACGGAAGAATTGCTTGTGTTTTGCTGTCACGACCAACTTTAGCTGAGCCACCAGCCGAGTCACCCTCAACGATGTAGAGCTCTGAGTCAGCAGGATTTTTACTTGAACAGTCGGCAAGCTTACCTGGTAGCGACGTGCCTTCAAGCACACCTTTTCGGATAACATTTTCTCGAGCAGCTCGAGCAGCTTTTCTAGCACGCGAGCTTAACAGTGCTTTACCAATAATCTTCTTAGCAATGCTAGGGTTTTCATCTAAGAAATACGCTAACCACTCGTTCATAACCTGTTCAACATAGCCACGGACTTCTGGGTTACCAAGCTTATTCTTCGTTTGACCCTCAAACTGTGGTTCTGGTAGTTTAACTAAGATAATTGCCGTCAAACCTTCTCTTGCGTCCTCGCCAGTTAGGTTTTCGTCTTTCTCCTTCAATAAACCATTTTTACGAGCATAATCGTTTATAACACGTGTTAGAGCAGCTCGAAAACCAGTCATATGAGTACCGCCATCTGGATTTAGCACGTTATTGGCAAACGATTTCACTACTTCGTTGTAAGAGTCAGAATACTGCATAGCTACCTCAACTACAGAATCTTCAACATTCTTCTCAACGTAAAAGATATCATCACCGATAACATCCTTGCCTTTGTTAAGGTGTTTTACGTAAGATTTAATTCCGCCTTCGAAGTAAAAACTATAGACTTCGCCGGTTTTTTCGTTCTCAACTGTTGTTTTAATTCCTTTGGTTAGATATGAAGCATGACGAAGGCGGTCAAGTACCGTTGAGTAATCAACCTCAACTGTTTCAAAGATTGTTTCATCTGGGTAGAACATAATCTTCGTACCATTATGTGAACTTTCACCAACTACTTCTAGTTCGGTGGTCGGAATACCCCGCTCATATTTCTGTTCGTAAATTTTACCGTCTCGATATACGTCAATAATAAATTTTGATGACAAAGCATTAACAACACTGGAGCCAACACCGTGTAAACCTCCAGATACTTTATAGCCGCTATCATCTCCACCGAACTTACCGCCAGCGTGGAGCACAGTTAATACTGTTTCAACGGTGCTTTTACCAGTTTTTGGATGAATATCAGTTGGGATACCCCGTCCATCGTCGACTACCGAAATTCCACCATCTTTATGGAGTTTTACGCTGACCTCTGTTGCATAGCCTGCCAATGCCTCATCGATACCGTTGTCTACTATCTCCCATACAAGATGGTGTAAGCCTTCTACTCCGGTACCGCCGATGTACATTCCAGGACGCTTACGTACAGGTTCTAATCCTTCCAGGACTTGAATCTGCGCAGCATCATATGACTGTTTTTTATCTGATTTCGCCAAAATTTCCTCCGTCTGCTGACAATACACGAGACTTGTGTCATTGTCTTTTTGCTGATGTGAATATTATACGTGTTCAGCTCTTAATCTGCAACGGTTCTCTAGTTATCTTATAATTTTTATGCTTAAATACTCTTAAAGAAAAGATGTGGGATGAACATAGCAGAGTTTGAAAAGTATTTACGAATGAATCCAAGTGAGCTGAAACAGCTCAATACTCGTTTGCGCACATCCAGGATTCTAGTCAATCTGCGCAAAATAGCTATCATAGTATTCTTAATAGTGCTTGTCATTCTAAGCATCTCTGCACTAGAACAACAAAAAGCTACCAGTAGCTACACC
>JBGAVT010000024.1:0-11278 GCA_044227985.1 Saccharimonadales bacterium (SeqCode) | reverse complement strand
GCCAGAACTCTCGAGTTCGACCTCGCTGCATGCGTTCATAGCGAAAACAATTAGGAATGCTGAATAATCGTAGCGGATAACCAAGCTCCTGACGGCGAGCTGCGACCATTCGACTGACGGTCGGGGTCATCTCTGGACGAAGCGTGACATCGCGACCACCGCGATCGGTAAAACTAAAAGTCTGCTCCTTAACAATCTCTTCGCTTGTTTTCGCAGTGTAGAGCTCCAAAGGCTCGATAACACTCGCTTCATACTCCTCATACCCAAAACTCTGACAAACTTCGCGCCATTTACTGAAAATATATTCACGCAGACGAAAATCTTCAGGATAAAAATCCCTCGTGCCTTTGTATGGTTTGGTTGAAATCTTACTCATACTACTAATCTTAACTAATAATTCTTGTTAATGCATTATAAATTACTGATCATCATTATAAACTTGACTAGGCTACATATCTTATAGGCACTACGTTGCGGTTATGTGCACTATCTAGTCCGTCGGAACTTTTCCCTGGCTTTACGCTAGTGAAACGATTAGGGTTTAGCCAAATGTACTCTTGAGCAAAGCGGTTAAAAGCAGCTAATGCTCCTTGTTCTCTCATCTTCGTAGAATTTTCAACTAAAAACCAGTTCACCTCACCTAAAGATGGATCAACTAGACTTGCCTTGCCGAGATTACGAACCATCGTCGATATCCATGGAGCTTCTAATCTATTGGGGACAAGAGCCATGGCAGCTTCGCCTTTAGCTACCGCCTCATTGATCTGATTTTCAGGCATAACTAAAATGTTAAAATCCGGAGTATTTACTAGCTCGAGACCATCTTCCTCAATATCTGCCAAGGTTTCTGGAATAACACCGTAGGCTTCCAAGAATACTCTTGCGAATCTACCTTCTTTTCCAGATGGTATCGCAAACACGGGAACACTGACCATATCTTCACCTCCAGGCTTATCAATATTTAAAATTTCTTTCTCTGTCATTTTTTCTCACACATTTTTAAATTTAATATATTAAATCAATTCAATGTACACAAAAAGCCAATTGGTAGCTTTTTCTAAAACTAGATATAAAGCTAAGCCAATCGGCTAGATATGGGATTGATAAGAAATATTATTAGATTCAATTTGACGGAGAACGAGTTCATAACCACCACCGCCTTTTTTAAGCCATTTGCTGATACGGGCAATTGTGGTAGTGCTCATTTTGGTTTCTAGCTGAACTTCATCGTAACTGTCTCCGTTCCGTAACATCTGAGCAGCGCGTAAACGATTAGAAAACTCTTTAATTTCAGCTTCAGTTAAAATGTCATTTAGGAAAGCTTCAGCCTGAGCCTTGTTATTAATGCTTAAAAAAGCAGAAGCAAGTTGTTCTGTCGTCTCATTATCCCAAATTGTTGGATCACTTAAGCTCATTATTATACTTTATCAAAGTAAAGTGCGTAAGTCAATACTTATCCACAGGATTAAAATGCTTATGACTTGAATTAAAAATGTTTCGAGTGTAGATTGATAGGTAGCCAGCAATGGCTGTTTTTTCGAAACTAACGGTTTAAAATTTCTTTTTGATTTTTTGGCCGTTAGCGGAGAAAGTTCTTACTTTTTTCATCTTTTGTCTTAGAGAATTACCTTCATCGGTCAATTTTCGAGGATTACATTCGATTAAAAAGCGATTATTGTGTCAAAACTTTAGTTGTACTTATTCGAGGGAAAGAATGTATAGAAACGAGGGTAAATCTTGCGGAAGATTTACGTCGAAATACTATTTCGTACAATTTAGTATTTTGCACATTTCTAGAAAGATATTCGAAATAATTTACGTCCTGGCTTCTCCGCAGACCGGGACGTTTTTATTTTGCAATTTTTTATTGATTTTAGTATTTGACAAGCGTATTATCGAATCTTAAATATTTATATGAATAAAAACATTACTCCTAGATCCATTATAGACATGAGTGAGAAAGACATAGTTCTTGCTATAAACGATGTTGAAGCTGGATTAGTGAAAGCGACTACAAAACTTTCATCTCAAATTAAAAGAAAATTATACGGCATTGTTTTGATAGATGAAACTTTCGTAGATTATAAAAACAGAGTTGCTGATAAGACTGGTTTTTTCAAGGAAGTTATTTGCGATTTTAATAATCCGTTGAGTGTTAGGCTAGCATTGAAACCATACCTACCAAGACTTCTAACATATTGTTGTCGCTACGAATGGGACATTAAATTTCTACAAAAAGCTGCTCCTTTCTTGCCATACATATCAGTACCGAGTAGCGAGTCACTTCAAGCTGCTTCTCAAAAAAATATTATGAGAGACAGACTTCATGAATTTAATCCTTCTCTGGTTCCACAATACTTTGCCATCAGCGAATATGACGAAAAATTGATTGACAGTATTCTTAATCAAATGAAATTTCCTGTAATAATCAAACCTGCCGGACTAGATGGTTCGCAATTAGTAAAAAAATGTAATGATAAAGTATCGGTACAAGAATCGATAAAAAATGCTTTTGAAAAGATAGAAGAAATCTATGATGAATATCACGGTAGAGGTTCTCATGTGATGTTAATTGAAGAATTTATCAAGGGTGAAATGTTTTCGATCGATCTCTACGTCAACGATTTTGGTGAAATTAACTTTTTACCACCGATAAAAGTTCTCACCTACCATGCCCTTGGTGGAGAAAGTTTTGCTGGAGCGATTCGCTCATCGGCACATGATTTAGATGATAATGAGATTACTATGGCAAACAAGGCTGCCGAACAAGCGATTTATGCATTAGGGCTAAAATCATCACTAGCTCACGTAGAAATGTATAAAACTAATTCTGGGTGGAAAATTATTGAAGTTGCAGCTCGTATGGGAGGCTACCGAGAGGACTTATATCGTGAAGCATATGGAATCGATCATTACTTGAATTATCTACGAAGTAACCTCAATTTGGAAGTAAGCACGAATTGTAGAGCAAAACAGTATGCAGCTGCAATTAACATTCACACTAAGCAAGAAGGAAATATTATAAACGTGCACGGTATTGAAAAGGTAAAATCCCTACAATCAGTTATCTGGCTTAAACAATATATTGCGAACGGAGAAAAAGCATTTTTCTCGTCTAATGGTGGATTTTATGTTGTCCACGGGGTGCTGGCTAATGCCGACAAATTTGAATTGGAAAAAGATATTGATATAATAAGAAAGACAATAGAGATAGAAGTAGAACCATTCCATGACTAAAACAATATTAATAACTGGAGCAAGCGCTGGATTTGGCGAATCAGCTGCGAGAAAACTCCACGCCCAAGGCAATAAAATATTGCTGGTTGCTCGTCGTGAAGAACAACTCAAAACCATCACCGATGAACTCGGTGAGAATGCTGATTATCGTGTTGCCGACATTAGCAAACGTGACGAGGTTGAGAGATTATTCATGGATCTACCAGAAGAGTTTAGAAACATTGACGTCGTCATAAACAACGCTGGCCTGGCACTAGGCTCCGATAAAATTCCCGACATAAGCCTAGATGACTGGGACACGATGATCGACACGAACAACAAGGGCCTTGTATATATTGCTCAATTTGCAGCTAAAATGATGAGGAGAAATGGAAAGGGTCAAATTATAAATCTTGGTTCAGTTTCTGGTGAAGTGCCCTATCCCGGCGGAAATGTTTATGGTGCAACCAAAGCATTCGTCAGACATTTTTCACGAAATTTACGCATTGATTTGCATGGTTATAATATCCGGGTCAATAATATAGAGCCTGGCGCAGTCGCCGAAACTGAATTTTCTAATGTCCGATTCAAAGGTGATGTCGACAAAGCCGAATCAGTATATAACGGCTGGAACCCACTGACTGGTTCAGATATCGCCGATACAATTGTCTGGATTGTAAATCTGCCAGAGCATGTCAACATTGATAACATTGAAATCATGCCGACTCAACAGACACAAGCAGGACTACAAATATCCAAAGGTTAATTAGCAACTTTTTCTGATTTGCTATTATAGTGATAATGAAACGATATATTCTCTGGGATAATGACGGCGTATTGATCAATTCAGAGCCACTGTATTATCAAGCGAACCGCGAAATACTCGAATCTGTCGGCATAGAACACACCACTCGCGATAGCGACCAAATGATGACATACGGGTATGGCTTAACCGATATTCTGCGGACACACGAATTTTCTCAAACAGATATCAATGAATTACACAGAAGACGAATCGATCGATACCAAACATTACTCATGACTGAGAATTATGCTATCGAAGGAGCTGAGGAAATTGTTGCGAAACTTGCAGAAGACTACTCAATGGCAATCGTGACTGCCAGTCCTCGTCAAGATTTTAAAGTAATTCATAAAAATACTAGTTTTCTAAAATATATGGATTTTGTTTTAAATCGGGAAGACTATGATCGGACAAAACCTGATCCAGAACCGTACCGACTAGCTCTAAATCGTTTCAACATACAACCAGAGAGCGCAGTTGTGGTTGAGGACTCTGCTCGCGGATTAGGTTCAGCGATTGCCGCAGGGATTGACTGTATAATCCTACGCAATGACTTCACCCGAAACCATGACTTTGAAGGTGCAATTGCTTTTGCAGATTCACACACGCAGCTCCCTGAAATAATCGCGAGCTTGTAAAACCCTGTTTGTTTGCTACAATCAATTCACATATTAACAACGGGGGAGCTAGCATTTGCTGGCTGAGATTTCCGAGACACTCGGATAACCCTATGAACCTGTTCGGGTAATGCCGACGAAGGGAGGATTTATGCGTAAACAATCGTTTATTGCAATTATAGTAGTAGTTTTCATCGGAGTAGTAGGCTTCATTGCCTATCAAACAGTATCGGATGATAGGAAGATTGAAGATAACGACAAGCTCGACAAAATAACGCTTGCACTCGATTGGACCCCAAACACGAATCACACAGGTCTCTATGTAGCGGATGCTAAGGGCTGGTATAAGGATGAGGGTATTGACTTAGAGATACTGCCATATTCAAGCGCTACAACTCCAGACGTACTGGTTGGCACAAACAAAGCCGATGTTGGCGTTAGCTTTACTGAAAGTATCGTCACCAGCTCAGCCACGGACTCTCCTGTTACCTCCATAGCGGCAATCTTACCGACCAATACAAGCTCAATAGCTGTTCGAGCAGACTCCGGAATCAAATCACTAAAAGATTTAGACGGTAGGACTTTCGGGGGCTATGGAACTGCCTATGAGGAGCCAGTCATGAAAGCAGCTATCAAGAATTCTGGTGGAAAAGGAGAGTTCAAAAATGTAGTTGTCGACACTGGACTAATGGATGCGCTCGAGAGCAAACAGGTTGACTTCGTCTGGATTTACGAGGGTTGGGATAAAATTAAAGCCGAACAAAATGGATTTAAAATCAAAACTTTTTTAACAAAAGATCAAGGAATTCCAGATTACTACACGCCAAATCTGATTAGCTCACTATCAACTATTGATAAAAAAGAAGCTGTATTGAAGCGACTTATGAAAGCTACGCAAAAGGGCTATCAGTTTGCAGCTGACAATCCTGAAGATTCTGCTAAATTGCTGATAAAACAAGTCGATAAAGAGTTCCTTCCAAACGAACAATTGGTCATTGATTCGCAAAAGTATCTTGCTGGTGTTTATGCAACTTCCGACAAACCATGGGGCTTCCAAGACAAGAAGATGTGGACGGACTATCCGGATTTCATGTTGAAAAATAAAGCTATTATCGACGCAGAAGGTAAACCGATTACTTCGCTTGATAACAAGTCACTCTACACCAACAAACTTTTACCATAATGAGTAAAAAGACCATTGTTGTGTTTGAAAATCTTTCTAAGAATTATGCTGACTTACAAGTGCTAAAAGGGGTAAACGGATCAATTCAGGCTGGGAGTTTTACTAGCCTGATTGGTCCAAATGGCTGTGGAAAATCAACCTTGTTAAAGATACTAGCTGGGATTACCAGGCAGACCTCGGGGACATTCTCTGTGCCGAGCTTAGTAGCTTATGTCCCGCAGAAAAATAGTTTGATGCCTTGGCTGAACGTACAGCAGAATCTAGAATTTGCTGATAAAATTACCAAAACTAATACTCCGAATTTATCAGAGAAGATCATGTCATTACTTGAACAATTTAGGCTTACCGATTTCGTTGACTACTATCCGTCGCAGTTATCTGGTGGGATGCAGCAAAAACTCTCTATTATAGGTGCTATACTTCGCTCACCGGAGTTATTGTTGTTGGACGAGCCGTTCTCATCGCTTGACGCAATCACCAGACGAGACTTACAGAAATGGTTGCTCGGAGTTTGGAAGAAAGAAAAAATGACAATACTTTGCGTATCTCATGATATTCGCGAAGCTGTCTTCCTGAGCAACGGTATCTTAGCCATGAAATCACGACCAGGCTCAATAGTTGCCGACTTCAGAATTAGCTCTGGTAAGAGCAAAATAAATATCAAAGAGAATATCGCTATTGAAGAAAAACTAGAAAAGTTATTACTATAATGAAATTTTTAAAAAAATATTTGTCTTCAATAATTCTTTTTCTGGTTATCCTGACTTGTTTCGAATTGGTTAACGCACTTGGTTTAATTCGCAGCTCCATCCTTCCGCCGCCGAGTTCAGTTCTCCATGCCTTTATAAACTATCGTAGTGAAATAATCGTCCACGCTGCCTACACTATGCTCGAAGTCATGCTCGGAATTATGATTGCTTTAATTCTAGGCATCGCAGCCAGTATTGTATTATATTTTTCAAAACCGCTTAGACGTGCATTGTATCCAGTATTAGTTGTCTCGCACATCATCCCGATAATCGCACTTGCTCCACTTCTTATTCTATGGTTTGGCTTTGGGATTTTGCCAAAAATAATAGTTGTTGTTATATATTCTTTCTTCCCTATTACCGCGACATTTAGCGACGGACTGCTCGACACACCACAGCACCTAATAGATTATGGAAAGAGTCTTGGAGTGAGCCGACTACAAGCACTACGCTATATTAATTTTCCTGCTAGCATGCCCCAGTTTTTTTCTGGATTAAAGTTAGCTGCGATTTACAGCGTCAGCGGAGCAGTTGTCGGTGAATATGTCGGCGCCTACAAAGGGCTTGGCATTCTACTACAAACATCCGCAAATTCACGAGCTACAGCTTTAATGTTTGCTACTGTCGCAACAATCGTCGGTCTGACACTACTCAGTGTAGGCGTAGTTATAGTCGTAGAAAAATCAGTACTTTCGTGGAGAAGCTATGAAAAATAGAACAGCCTATGTGTTTGTGAACGGTAATCTCGAAAATTGCCAGTATGTAAAATCAGAAATCTCCCAATCGGACGTAATTATTGCTTGTGATGGCGGTATTGAAATGGTTTATCAGCTTGGACTAAAACCACATATCGTGGTTGGTGATTTTGATTCTGCCAAAACGCTACCTAAAGTAGTACTGGACGCAAAACCTAGCAACCAACCAAAAGCAATTAGAGTTGATGGCGTTGATTACTATAAATACCCAACCGACAAATACTTTCTAGATACAGAGCTCGGCATCGACCACGCAATTCGCGTTGGTGCTAGCTCGATATGTCTGGTAAATACAATTGGCGATGAAATGGATCATATGATTGGTACTATTTTTCAACTTACTAAACCAAAGTATGCTAATGTTGATTTACAGATAATCAGCCAGAAACAACGGATTTCATATCAGACGGGAACGATAGAAATTCACGGAGAAATCGGTCAGAAAGTATCGCTGATTCCGATTAACGGTGAGGTTGTAGTTAAGTCATCTTCAGGATTAAAATACGATCCAGCAAAACATGAAATGAAAATGGACACCAATGCCGGTATCAGTAATCAATTGATTGCAACAGAAGCTATTATTGAGATCAAGTTAGGTAGTTTCTTAATAGTTGAGTATAGGAATTTTTAAATACGATTAGCTCGCGCGGTAATACCATTTGCATCAAAATCACAGTTCATCCAATTCTCATCGACGTCTGCACCTATTTTGTGATAATACTCAACTGCTTGAGGATTTGATTTCGCTACTTGCCATCTCAGTCGAGAGCAACCGTTATCATTAGCAAAGACGAAGACTGTATCAAGCAAGCTTTTTCCGACCCCCTGACTCCGGAACTCTTCCCGTACAAATAAATCATCGATATAAAGTGATTTTCCGACCCACGTATAATAAACGTAAAAGAAAATAACTAATCCTATAATTTCATTATTTTCGTCGACGGAGATATTGCAGAAAAATAAATCTCTTTCAGCAATCATCTTTTCTGTATTATTCTTTACAACCCCCGAATCGTAGCCCTCAAGAACAGCCAGGTCTATAGCAAATTGTATAATCGCACTATAGTCGTCTGCTTTTGCTTTTCTAATTGAAAATTTCATTTAGCTCTCTGCTATGAGCTGAATTATACATCAATTCTTAAACGTCTGAACAACTGCGATTGCAAGATGATATGATTTAATCAATAGATTAGGAGAAATGATGAAAAATAAAATTATATTGATTACAGGATCATCACGAGGTATTGGTGCCGCGACTGCACGATTGGCGCATAGTCGTGGTGCTAAGGTTACTGTTCATGGTCGTAGTGACAGCGAAGAATTAAGAAAGATAGCAGATGAGTTAAATGCTTTTAAGATTTTCTGCGATGTTTCCGACAGATCAGCCGTCGTTGATGCGGTCAAAACTGTAGTTGAGGAATTTGGTCAGATTGATGGACTCGTGAACTCTGCTGGGATTGCAAGATTCAAACCTTTTCTTGAAATGGAAAATGAGGATTGGAAAGAGGAGTTTGAGACAAATGTTCTAGGTACGGTTAATTTCTGTCAAGCCGTCATTCCGATAATGCAAAGACAAGGAAATGGCTCAATCGCTAATGTTTCTTCAATACGAGGAATTAACCAATTAGTTTCGAATCGTGGAATGTCATACTCGATTTCTAAAGTCTCAATCACTGGACTGACCTCAGCGCTTGCCAAAGAATTTGCTCCAGTCATTCGTGTTAATGCAGTTGCTCCTGGATTCACGAATACCGATATGGCAAAAACTTGGAATGATAGCGTCCGAAAACAAGCCAATAGCGCATTGCTTGGCAGGGTTGCTGAGCCAAAGGAAATTGCTGCAGCACTCTTGTTCTTAATTAGCGATGATTCTAGTTTTGTAACCGGTCAAACACTTATTGTTGATGGTGGTTATGGGTTGGCTGGCAAGTAGTTTTCAGAAGTGTCTTAGAGGACAAACACTCGATGTTAAATTATGACTTCGTCATAGTTAAACATCTCGCTAGAAATTGTAAAATCACAGAGTTGACGATTATCGAACCTTTTTCGGTTCGAAGATTTTTCCAAAACCAAAGTAAAAACCGCCCGAAGGCGGTATTTACTTTGGTGCCGGGAAGAGGACTCGAACCTCCACACCTTACGGCACGTGCTCCTAAGGCACGCGTGTCTACCAATTCCACCATCCCGGCAAGGACAGCTAGCTTAGTATACTAAAATAGTCGTATATCTGCTATATAATTTTATGTTTAAAACAATGAGACGCCAGACTAGCCGGCGTCTCTTTGGTATATGTGAAGCGCTGCATCACCGTAAGATCGAGTATCTACCACAACAACTCCATCAATGAATGGCGCCTCCACACTACCCGCTGTAGATAATACCACAATTCCGCTCTTGTTTACATTCTTACTTAAGTTTTCCACAGCCTTCTCTGAAAATTCTTTGAAGGGTGGATCAAGGAAGATAATATCAAATGTTTTTTTGTTTTTATTAGCCCATGGCTGATTGTCGGATTTCAAGACTTTGATATCGGCATTTCTACTTTGGTTTCGCACCAACGATACATTTTGTTGCAACACCTTGAATGCCGACGTGTGCTTTTCGATAAATAGAACTGATTTTGCACCTCTACTGAGCGCTTCAATTCCGAGCGCCCCACTACCGGCATAAGCATCTAAAACGGATTTTCCAGTAAGGTCCCCTAAGATATTGAAAATCGCACCTCTGATTTTTTCGCTCATAGGATGAGTGACGCCACCGAATTTTGGCTCAATAAGTTTCAGGTTTTTGAATTTTCCTGAAATTATTCTCATGAGCCCTCTCGAGCCATAACTACCGCACGGTACCAAGCCTCAGTAATCACCGAGACTATTGTCGGTACAAGGGTTTCTCGAGTATCACGTGCAAGTGCAGTATTCCACCCGCGACGAATAAACCTTTCATACATATGCAGCTTGGCAATTTCGTCGACTGCTTGCTTAAAATTTTCAGTATATGACTGCTCAAGCCGTGCCTGCAAGCGAGCATCGCTCATATGAAGGTTACTAAAACTACGAGGCCAGATAATCGTTGCCACACCAATCTCGAAACCGTGGTGCGAGACCATCAGACCTTTTGTTCCCCAGATTTTCCAATTGCGGCTGAGTGTATCGATCTTACTATCCCCCCGAGCAATAATCTTCTTAGACTTGGACGTTCGCTCGCTCCCAACCAAGCCAGTCGCAGCAGTCATAGCCTCTTCGTAAGGGAATTGGTGTGCTGGAGTCAGCCCATCGACAATGCCGTGTGCTAACCAAGCTGCTTCGAAGGCTGCACGCTCAACGTTTCGCTCAAACAGAGCAGTTGCTAGCAGCTTGATTTGTAGCTCAAGAATATCTGTTAGCTTAGTATCAGTCTCATCATACGGATCAACATAGTGCCACAATTCATTTTGGCTCGGTGATTTCATTTTGATACCATCAGGTCCATCAACTCCCTCGAACCGATAGAGAGCTTTTAGTTCAGGAAATTTGTCGGCTGAAATGTGCTCTCGTAAAATTCGGTAAGCAATTTTATCTAAACGCTGGTGTGCGCCAAGAAAATTTGATGTGTGTTTGTGTGTTAAAAATCCTGCGTACATAATAGTTACTTAGTTTAATTGTACTATGCTCCGAGCATTTATCGCAGCTTGTTTTAATTCCTGGTAATCATCGATATTATATTGCTTAATAAATTTCGTAAAAATTTGCTTAGCTCGAGCAATCTGCTTTACATCAGTAAGGCTCGCGAAGTTGAGATTAATCTGACCTGATTGCTGGGTTCCATACAGTGCGCCAGCACCACGAAGCTGCAAGTCTAGTTCGGCTAATGCAAACCCGTCTGAAGTCGTCGCCATGGCTTTCAACCGTTTGCTGATAAATTTGTCGTTACTTGGAACAATAAAACAATAGCTCCTGTGCTCACTCCGACCGACACGG
>JBGAVT010000023.1:0-11542 GCA_044227985.1 Saccharimonadales bacterium (SeqCode) | reverse complement strand
TCTTCCAATTGTTTAGTTAAAAGCGTATGATAGGCCTCATCTTTTCCACTAGAAGCAACTACAGTCATTGTATCTCCAGGTCTTTTTTCCATAGAAAAAGTACCCGCTCCGTTCATTATTGCCCCACCAGTCGTTTTTACGGAGCGTTTATGCGCTTTTTCATACAGGCCTCGCACAATATCTAGCGAAAGCTCTACTTCCGGACCAAGCTTAACTATTCGTCGAAACGCACCTTGATTCACTTCGCTACGCATAGTTAGCCTTGCTGCAGTCTCCAGAGTTGATCCTTCTTCAGCAGTAACCTTATCCTTGACATCTGGAAACGGGCTCTCTTGTGCCTCAGGCATAGTAAAATCTATAACCCCTCCCCCAACCCCTAACATATCAATCGATGTTAGCCGAAATAATTCAGATACAAGTACTAAACCATCTACGCTAGATGATGTCTCGGCTGTTCGAGATGGGTCGTCAATTAAACCTGATGTGGACGCTTCAGTCATTTTTTAATCCTACAATAAATATTATATGTTTAAACTATTAAAAAATTACTATACCTTATATTTTATGTATTGTCAATCATAAATTTTCAATAATGCTATGTGCTAGATTGCGTGCATTACTATCATTCTTTTGCTTGTTTGATGCAAGCTGTGAAACATCATTAACAGTAGCTTGCAAATTATCATTTACCACCATAACAAAATCGCCATCAAAGGCAGCGATGATTTCTTTTTTAGCGGTTTGCATGCGTGTTTGCAGCTCGGCTTCAGAAAAGTTATTTCGCTTATCGAGTCGTTGCATCCAGACCTCAAAGCTTGGTGGTAGTAAAAACACTGCTAAAACGTCAGGTGCTTGCGTCTTCATCTCCGCAACACCCTGCACATCAATTTCTATCAACGGTATTTTTCCAAGAGTAATCGCTCGTTCAAACTCAGAGATACTTGTGCCATAGACACTTTGCTCGTGAACAATTTTTGCTTCTATAAATTTCTGCTCTTCAAGCTCGACAATCAAATCATCTTCACTGATAAACCAATAGTTTTCACCGTTTATTTCAAGAACGCCATGATTTTCTCGTGGCTGGCGAGTGGTGTGACTTACGATATAATGGTACTGGTTAGTCTTAAGCAGCTCATCAATAATTGTATTTTTCCCACCACCCGTAACACTAGCAATTAAAAGTGGTTTTGACTGAGCCAGAACTTCTTTCGCTTTTTCAGGCATCTGGTAGTTTTTAACCAATTCTATCAATCGCTGATTCATTATTCTTCCCTTGAAAGTAGCGCACTAAATGCTTCAGGTGGAATATCGACTTTTCCAAATTTTTTCATACGAGCTTTACCGCGTTTTTGCTTAGCCCATAGCTTCTTCTTGCGACTAACATCACCGCCGTATAGTTTGGCTGTGACGTTTTTACCGAGGGCTTTGACGTCTTCGCGCGCAATAATCTTTCCGCCGATTGCCGCCTGCAATGAAACTTCAAATTGCTGACGTGGAATAACTTCCTTCATGCGCGTAACATAATCTCTGCCTTTACCTTGAGCTTCGCTACGATGGACCATTTGACTAAGGCTATCAACCACATCGCCTGCCACCAACAAGTCGAGTTTAACGAGATCCTCTTCACGGTAGCCTGAGATATCATAGCTATAGCTAGCATATCCACTGGTAGCGCTCTTCATACGATCATAAAAGTCGGTCAACGTATTAGCGAGTGGTGCTTCAAATCGAACCAATGCTACTGATTCATCTAGATAGCTTAAATTCTTTTGCTGTCCACGAGACCCAGAGACAAGTTGTAAAACCTGACCCAGATATTCTTTTGGTACGACTATCTCTCCTTCAATCCATGGCTCAGAAATACTCTCAATCTGCGTAGGATCAGGGAGTTCACTGGCCCGCTTAAGCTCAATAACTTCAGCAGTTGTTGTTAAAACTTTGTAGTCGGTGCTCGGATTAGTAATGATAAGATCAAGATTATGCTCACGTTCCAGACGTTCCTTAACAATTTCCATATGTAGCAATCCGAGAAAACCAACTCGGAAACCATTGCCCAAAATCTCACTACTTTCCAAAGTCCAAATAAGCGCTGAATCACTGAGTGATAGTTTATCGAGTGCATCCTTCAAGACGGGGTACGAGTCTGCATCGGCTGGATATAGTCCGGCGTAGACAAATGGTTGAACGTTTTTATATCCGTGAAGAATCTCTTCTGCGCCATTTTCTAACGTGGTAACGGTATCACCTACTTTTGCTTGAGCGACCGTCTTAAGATTAGTAACGATGTATCCTATTTCGCCCGATTCAAGAGCTTCATGAGGTTCTTCAATCGGCTGCAATGTACCAAGTTCGAGAGCCTCACCTTCAGCACTAGTTGCCATCATTTTTAAATCTTGACGATTTTTTAATCTACCGTCAAAGATTCGAACGTAGAGTATGACGCCGCGGTATTCATCGTAAAAACTATCAAATACAAGACCGCGTAACGGCTTGCTAACATCTCCTTTTGGAGATGGAATCAGTCTAATTACTGCGTCGAGAACTTGTTCAACATTTTTACCGGTTTTTGCGCTAATTTCGATTATATCTTCCCGTTTACAGCCAAGTAAGCCGATAATTTCCTCAGCTATTCTATCCGGTTCAGCTGCAGGTAAATCGATCTTATTCATGACAGGAATTATTTCAAGATCATGCTCAAGCGCCAGGTATACATTTGCCAGTGTCTGAGCTTGAATTCCTTGACTAGCATCTACGATTAACAGTGCACCCTCAACGGCAGCGAGACTGCGACTGACCTCATAACTGAAATCAACATGTCCAGGTGTATCGATCAGATTAAGATGATGACCCTTGTATTGCATGTGAACTGGTGCGAGTTTAATGGTAATCCCTTTTTCGCGCTCGAGATCCATTTTATCAAGTAGCTGAGCCTTCATATTACGTTTTTCGACCGTACCAGTAATTTCCATTAAGCGATCCGCCAAGGTGCTTTTACCATGATCAATATGAGCAATAATACAAAAATTTCTAATTTTATCCATCGTATTAACTTCCAATCCGAGGTAACTTTATTGGTTTAAAAACATGGTGCTTCAAAAAATCTGTAATCATGCCAGCTTCACGTAAACCAACTGCAAAGCTTGCAGCAAGATACACCAATCCTGCTGGAATTAATATGCCAAGGAAGCGTGGAACAATCTCGAAGAAACCGACTGCATCGACACGAAGCGGTAGAACAAATCGAACCATCAGATATAGGACAATGCCCATTACGGTCGTAGCAGTAATAATTTTTAGTACGGCATAACCAAATCGTAAGGTAAGAAACCCACCATAACGTTTGTGCAAAATCCAGAATAATACGATTGATTCGAGCACACCAGCAACTGACTGAGCCAATGCAAGGCCTACGATACTTCCCTCAAACCAATCAACAAAGATGAAAGCTAGAGCCATATTTAGTCCTATAACAACTAGCGACGTTCTTAGTGGTGTCTTAGTGTCTTGTTGTGCATAAAAGGCACGAGTCAGGGTGTGAAACACCGAACGGCCAACGATAGCTCCCACGAAGAAACCGAGAGCGTTGGCAATCTCCTCGTTGCCTTGCCCAAGATAAAGACGCACTAAATAGCCACGCATAATAAAAGCAATTACCGCGGCTGGCAACGCGAACCAAAGTATTGATCCAACCGTACTCAAAACTTGTTTACGAAACAAATCTGTACGAGTACTAGCAGCTCTCGAAGTTATACTCGGGAAAGCGGCAGTGGAAATAGCAACACCTATCAGAATTATCGGTTGATTCTGCAGGTTAAAAGCATATTGATAACCGGTAACTGATCCATAGGCTAGAAAACTAGCAATAAACTGCTCAACAAGTGCATTAATTTGGTCAATTCCCTGATCAAGGGAACGAGGAATAAGCAGTTTAAAGACTTGCCGAAATCCTTTATTTTTCCAAAATATTTGCGGCCTGTACTGAAAACCCATACCAATCATTCCAATCAGGTTAACTCCTAGCTGCATTAAGGACCCAAAAGCAACACCTATTGCTACCCCTTGGATACCAAAATGCGGACTCAAGAAAATAATACCGCCGATAATACCAAGATTATAAGTGATAGGTGCTAATGAAAAAAACAAAAAACGGCCTGAGGCTTGTTGCATAGAACCGAGAACAGTACTGATAGAAAAAACAAAGGGATTAATTGCTACAATTCGCATTAATGAAACTGCTAAATCATGTCGAGCGCCAGTAAAACCTGGTGCAATGATATGAATCAAAGGATTGGCAAAAATAAATATTGCGATACTGCCTATCAAGGTTGTTAAACCCATTAAATTCAGCATACTGCTACTTATTTCAAAAGCAGATTTTCTGTTACCCTTTTGAAGTCGTTCGATATAAACCGGAATAAAAGTAACACTCAGCGCTCCCGTCACGAGCAAGTAATACATAGTATTCGGAATTGAAAATGCTGTCCAATAAGCGTCAAGAACCCCACTTTCGATACCAAAACGACCCGCCAGCAAGCGATCGCGCATCAATCCGAGAATAGCGCTAGCAAAATAGCTACCTGATATGATCATAGCGGCAGAACCGATACTCAGACGTTTGTTAGCTTTTGCAAAAAATGATTTCATCTAGTGTTGTAGTATAACGCAATCTGATAGAAATACGTACCAAGACTGCTTGATTGTATAGAATATAGAAGTGTTTTTAATCTTAATATTCGAATCGGGTGAAATAATAAGCATGTACGGTGATAGTTAGCTTTATTTAAAATAACTAACTAATGTATGTACAAAAATTAACTAACGAGTCATCATCTAGATTAAACAAGGTAAATAAAATAACCAAAAGATTCTTTAAAATTTAAAAACTTGTAGGTCTATATTTAGAGTTCAGCAGCTTTTGGCATAACTGCATCTTTTAGAGTTTCAATCACTTGATCAGCATCAACCGTCTCTACTTCGAGTAGCTTATCAGCCAACACTTTGAGGGGTTTCTTGTTGGCAGAAATTACAGCTTCAGCTCTACGAGCCGCTTCAGTAATCAAATTTTCTACCTCAGAATCAATCAACTTAGCAGTGTCCTCTGAATACGGTTTATCGTGTACCATCCGGTCAAACATCAAACCACTATTTTGCTCAGTATTGAAAACAATATCCCGCAATTTTTCGCCCATACCTTGCTCAGTAATCATTTCACGAGCTAGCTCAGCAGCTTTCTTCAAATCACTTCCAGCACCAGTGGTAACATTTTCAGCACCATAGATAACTTTCTCAGCAATTCGGCCGCCCATAATTCTTGCTAAAACATCTTTGAATTCGTTGATACTGTGGTAACTCTTGTCTTCTGGCGGAATTGCCCAAGTCACGCCACCAGTTCCACCTCGTGGGATGATAGTAACCTTGTGGATTGGGTCGCTTAATGGCAATACGTGACCAACGATTGCATGTCCGGCTTCATGATACGCCGTCATTTCTTTCTCTTTTTCATTCATGATCTTACTCTTACGCTCGGGGCCAATCGCAATCTTTTCGAATGCTTCAGTCAATTCTGCATTACCTATTTTCTTCTTGTCTCGTCGGGCAGCGATAATAGCCGATTCATTAGCGATGTTAGCTAGATCTGCACCACTGCTCCCAGCAGTCTTTGCAGCTAATGCGTCAATATCAACAGTGTCGTCGATTGGTTTATTTTCGAAGTGAACTCGCAAGATCGCTTCACGATCTTTTCGTTCAGGTAGGCTGATCTGGACACGGCGGTCAAATCGTCCTGGTCGTAAAAGCGCTGGATCAAGTACGTCAGCTCGGTTAGTTGCTGCTAGGACTATCACGTTTGTCTCACCTTCAAAACCGTCCATTTCAGTTAGGATCTGGTTGAGAGTTTGTTCACGTTCATCGTGACCGCCACCCATACCTGAGCCACGCCGTCGACCAACAGCATCGATTTCGTCGATAAAGATAATACATGGAGAATTCTTTTTAGCTTTACCAAATAGGTCTCGCACACGACTAGCACCAACACCAACAAACATCTCGACAAATTCAGAGCCAGAGATACTGAAGAAAGGAACTTTGGCTTCACCGGCGACAGCTCGAGCTAGCATAGTTTTACCAGTACCAGGTGCACCAACAAGTAATACACCTTTAGGAATTTTGGCACCTATACTTTGAAATTTCTTAGGGAATTTCAGAAATTCAACAACTTCTTCTAAATCCTCTTTGGCTTCAATATTTCCAGCTATCTCTTTAAATGTCGTTTTCTTCTTATCCTCACCATACACTTTAGCCTTGCTTTTACCGAAATTCATAGCTTGGTTGCCTTGGCCCTGTGCTTGGCGAAAAATCATAAAGAACAAACCGATAAATAACGCTATGGAAATAATAGGTAAAATCGTCACAAATGTATCAAATCCACTTTGCTCAGGATCATCGACGTTCAATTGAACGCCTTTTTTATCTACATTTATTCCCTGTTCTTGCAATGAACTACTCGGGTCTTTCTTACTCTTGTACTTTGCACTATCATCACCCTTTAACGTGATTTCTAGTGAGTTACCTTTTTGGTCAATCTTCTTTATCTCTCCGTCGTTAACGCGAGATGCAACTTCAGTGATTGGTATTTCTTTGAGTTGTGGTGACTGATTGCCAAGATAAACCGCCGCGCCGATCAACAGCAAGACGATAAGGCCAAATCCGATACTCCGTGTCTGATTATTCAAATGATTTCCTTCCTTCAAAAATACTTATAAGTAGTTGCAGTATACGCTATTTTGCCTTCAGTGTAACGGCGTTATTTGCTAATTCTACAACTATTTTACCAGCAATATCACGCTTATGATTTTTAGAAAGATCGCAGATCCAGTCATCAAGTTGTTCCAATCGCGCCCGAGTCAATTTTTGCTTTTCACTTGTTGCATGCAAAAGTTGAGAATAAATTGGCTCTAAAATATTCAGCCTAATAGGCTTTGGTAACGACAGATATTGCTTTCGAACAATTGTCGATTCACCCATCAAAACATTTACTTTTATTTTGTCCAGTAAGCTTTCTATCTCGGCGTTCAATAGATCAACATTATCGATAGAATCCCATAAAATTTTATTGTTCATTAGCGCAGGCATATAGTGCCGACGCAGGCGATTTCGTAGGTACTCATCACTTAGGTTAGTGCTGTCCTCGACCCATTCTAAATTATTCCTTAAGGCATATTCGTATATTTCTGCCTTAGATTTGTCGAGTAGTGGTCGGATTATTTCACCTGTATTCTGCAGAACTGACATGCCTTTACGATTTGTTCCGCGCAATAAGTTAATTATTTGTGTTTCACGTTTGTCGTCGAAATGATGAGCTGTGGCAATCGTATCACCCTTATTTTTCAACAAACTTCGTAAGAAATCAAAACGAGCCTTACGTGCCACCGCCTCACTAGTATTTTTTGCTAAGTGTCCATGTCCAAGTACGAATTTGTAGCCGCACCTATCGGACAAGGCTTCAACAAATCGAGCATCGGCACTACTGTCGCTGCGAATACCATGGTCAAAATGCGCAACCATAACTTCAGTATTCTCATAGTTTGTATCTTCTGGGATGCTGAGAAAATCAGGATTATATCTCCGGGCATGCAACATACATGCCGAATCAACTCCACCACTCACCGCCAAAATAATTTTCATAACTCTATTCTATCAGTACATCTTTATAAAATAGAGCTGGCTGATTCATCATTCGAAGACACCGAGTTACCACTTCCCTACAAAACTCATCTCTGTTATAGTTATCTATGCTCATTTATTTGAGTTCCCAAAATTTCTTGAACCAACGAAGTGTTTAAGAAATTTAGAGGAAAGATTGCGGAATGACCGTACTTGTAAAAGTATTTCCTCGAGAAAAGTTTTAGAAGTACAAAAATGAAGCAGATCTTGACGAGGCAGGGTAGCTCAGTTGGTTAGAGCGCAGGACTCATAAGCCTGAGGTCGCGAGTTCAAGCCTCGCCCCTGCTACCAAACTAAAAGACTACCCATATGGGTGGTCTTTTAGTTTTGGAGTTGCTCCCCAAGCCATAGGCGGTACTGGACTCATACTAGTTAAGATTTTAAATATGATAATCAATCTTAAAAACATATTTTGATAAATTCAACTTACTAAGATTAATAAACAACCATTACAAGCTTCCCCTCACTAAAAAATTGCCATGATAATTTATCGTCGGTCGAGATACCTAACTGCGGCATTATTCTATTCTGCATAAGGATTGAGTCTGCAAACTTGTAGTCATCATCGAAAGGAATATTATTTGGCTCTCTGAAAATTGCTAATCTTTTGCTCTCTCCTTCACTGTCGGTAACATAGAAAAGTCTCGTAAGGGTTCCGTCAGGCGTGACGACTACTTTAGTATCATTTATCTTGCCAACCAAATCTGACCCAACTAGACGATCTTCATCGAAATATATTGATCCGTCTTCTTCTGGGGCACCTCTGTTTATAAAATCACATGGCGACTCAAATCCCCACTTGGCATTACGATATTTATGCTGGAAAGCAAAGAATTCTTTCGATATACCAACTTCATTAACGAGCAAATCCAATACCACAGCCTGCGCTTGCGAAACTTCGCCATCGATGAATATATTCCCCTTCAGTAGCTCCTCAATCATTTCTGCGAGGTATTCGTTTTTATTTACCGCTCCATAAGGTGTCGGATGTTTGTCTTTTAGATACTTATCATTATCCAAGATAAGTGCATCTATAGCTGGGATGTTGCTATCACACAAAGCTTCCGAAATGTTATGAGCAAGCTCGTGCCACATTGTCTCAGCATTTACTGCATCAAGGCTAAGTCGTATAACCTCTCCATCCGCTGTACCGCCAAGCTTATCACCTGGCTTAAACTTACCATCACCTTCTTTGTGTCCATTAAAATACACCTCATTGAACAAGAGCACGTGACTCGTACCTGACTTCGAAAGCATAGTGTCTGGCGCATTATGAAGTGCATTAACAGCGTCTTGTATCGCTCCCTTCATTTGATCATCACTAAGTGCAGTTGGTGGGAAGTATATATCTTTTTCACTCTCGGAAGTCAAATAATCTTGATTATCACTTTCGGGTATTTCAGTACCTTCACCATCAACGAACTCCTCAGGATGTGTTTTTAGACTAGGAATCTCAATGACTACATCAAAACCTTTTTCCTTCAACATCCCATTAACCACAACTAGTGCATCGTTAGGGCTTTCGGCGCCATTGATAACTTCAGATAAAAAATTTGCCTCATCGTTAGAAAATACCGTCGTGGTATTTTCATAACCTTCAATCGTTGCTTCAATATCCATATTCATCACTTCACCAAGTTCTGCATCACATGCCACTAAACGTTCTTCCTTCTGATTAGTTGTTTCCGTTGGTTGAGGTACGGTTGCTTCTTTTGTTTTCTGGTTCTCTTTTTCGTTCTCGCGGTTTTGTTGTTCTACCTCTTTTTTGTGTAGAGCATCTGTAAGCTTCTTTTCATCTGCAGTTTGTATGTACTCAACGCGTATATCGCCAGGGCGAGAAAAAACAAGATCACCATCATCATTAGTCTTTTCTTCCGAAAAAGCAGTCACAGAATCCTCAACATCAGTTTGTGAAATTTCTACTTTAATCCCAAGGCTTCCCTTACCACTTTCTTCCAACTTAAGCATAACCTCTTCCAATAAAGCTTCATCCGTCGCATCGATAACCTGAGACGCATCTACTCCCTGTTGCTGCATCTCGATGGCTAAAGCTCTAACGAGCTCAGCAGCCTCTTGCGGAGTTTTGGAAAAACCAACAGACGCAATAGCTTCTTGAGTACGTTTCCTGGTCCCCACATAATTATCTCTTGTTTCATATGATAGTGGCGTGACTAGACCGGCCGCACTTTTTTCGTCCGACCAAAGCTCTTTTGCAAAGTTCGTAATCCTCGCTGATTCAACAGTCTCATCATTGTTTGCGTTGGCTTTACTGTCAGCAATTATATAATAATCACCAGATGCCGCTTCCGGAGCTACACTACCATCATACACAGTAATATCGCCATGCTTTGAGGCTGTTTTTTTGACTTGCTCTAGAATCTTATCATGAGAGTCTAGGCCTCTTACACGCTCAACAACCTTTGAAACAATCTTGCTATCCCCAATGGGGCTTATTGCTACGTTTTCAATTAACCCATCTTCACCGCCAACTAAAGGATCATCCATGTTTTCGTTCGCAACAACACTAGCCGAAACTCCGAGAATACCGGCTAGTACGTACCTACCTAGATGTTCTCTCACGTGTGCACCAATTCGTCTCGGTAGAGATTCTTTTGGCTCTGTGTTGTCTAACTGGGGGCGCGTATGTTCCATGTTTACTTTCTTTGTATCTTTTGTATTTTAGTTACAATGTTTTGTCCTGCAACCCTCTGGCGGTGGAGCGAGTGTACCACTACTTTTCTCGCTAATCACCGCCCGAGGGTCACCCCGGGCATAAGCCTATCGGCCTAGCAAAATTCGCAGCCGCCGGCTTCTTTCTTTGCTTCCATCTTTGCTTTCGTGGCTTTTGTATCAGCCTGCTTAGATGTTGATTTTGCGTCGCCGTCTTTAACAGCTATTTTTTTGGCGTTTTCGTCGCCGAGTCCAAAGATTCCCATTTCTTTGTTTCCTTTCTTTTTATTTTTATAGGGTATTTACAATATAGCAAATACATTGCATATTGTCAATACTATATAATGTTTAACTTATTAAGGATAGCTAAACCATTGGCTTGAAGATTCATAAATATTGAATTTCAACAGTGGTGAGAGCCATATTTGAAGCTTCCGTTCTTGCGAGGAGCAGTCTAAAAAAAATATCAAAAGAATTATCTCTCGTTCGTTAGACTATAGAAGTAATTTTTGTTCGACCACAAGTGCATAGTCATAGCATATGATTCTAATTGTATTTGTTTTACGCCTACAATCAACTGCTGTAGGGACTAGAAAATATTTCTTTCAGAATTAATTATGGCAGGAGCTACGGTTGTACTATCGAACCAGCTAACAGAACTACGCATCCAGTATTTTTTGAATCACCGAGTGTATTTTTTGCACCATTTCGAGCAAACGTTCCGTTTTCAGCAGTCAGACTCAGTGCCTCACCGCCTGTGCACTCAGCATTTGGCTCATCAAGAGCATACACAAAGTATGCAAAACCAGCATTATTATCAGTAACACCATCAGTAATAATTGCTGCTCCATCATCTCCGACTGCATCAGGCTGTATGCCGTAGTACGCGATTCCAGTAATGGTTATATCTTGATTGCCTGCTCCCATGTCGATGGTAATCGCAACGTCATGCGGGGAAATGTTTGGTGCATTACCAACATACGGCTTTAGCATTTGATGAAAAGATTCGAGTTCGATGCCACGGTTAATCGTTGAGCTACAGCCGTCACTGTATCCTGTACCAATACAGATACCACCAACGCCACTTAGAGCCGCTTGGTCGGCAGTCGGTAAATCAGAACCTCGTGGATAGTGGTCGTTATCGACACTA
>JBGAVT010000022.1:0-13899 GCA_044227985.1 Saccharimonadales bacterium (SeqCode) | reverse complement strand
CCTTGGAGCGCTTTGGAATATAAACAGCTTCGACCAGTTTGGCGTTGAGCTTGGTAAGGAAATAGCTAAAAATATTTAGCTACTAGCCTATTTTAATTAAGATTAAACGTTTATTCAGGTTGATTTTGGTCGTGCAGTTGAAAATCAATTTCAGTGACTACGTCAAACAAAGCTCTAGCGCGCTCATCATTATCTTCAATCTGGGCTGCCACCTCATGAGCCTTAGTGAGTAGACCAGGGTCGCTAGAGGTATGAATGAGGCGCATATAGATATCAAACTTCTCAGTCGCATCGAGTGTAGCTTCATCGAGCAGCGGTCGAAGCTGCTCAAGTGCTTGTTCTCGTAAGCTTGCTAGATCACCATTGTTGTCAACAGCAGGGGTAGTCATGCTGCTAGGAGCGTTGGTGTTTACGGTAACAGTAGTAGTGTCGTCTCTGGGCGGGTTAAACGTAGGCCGTGGAGGAGCTGCTGTTGGGCTATTGTTATCCGTGGCTGATCCTGCTCGTGCGTTTTCAGGTTTTTTTATGATACTAGGCGCTGTGCTGGGAGCAGACTGTGCTGGTGGCGGTGCCATACCAGCCGGGGCCTGAATCAACGGTTCATTAGTATTCTGTTCATCTGCCATAGTTTCCACCCTTGTTTACGCTTATGCTTATGTAGTAAGTATAGAAAAAAAACAAAAAAAATACAATCCCGATTCATTACCGGGTTAACTTCTCTCAAAATTGAAAATCCCACTGGAGCTTTAATCTGCAGTGGGATTTTGGAGTTAACTGAAATGAAAGTAGACGCTCGATTGTCTCGGACGTCTACTTTGCATTTAGAAGATGATTAGTTCGCAGAGCGAACAGCAAGAAAAGGAGTTGCCTCTTCTTACAATTTCTACATCATTCCAGGCATGCCGCCGCCCATACCACCACCTGGCATTGGAGCTTCAGCTTCTGGAATTTCAACCACGAGGCCGCCCATTGTCATGGCAGTTGCAGCAATCGAAACTGCATTCTGGATGACTTCTTTGGTAACGCGGGCTGGGTCAATCACTCCAGCTTTGATCATGTCGACCAATTCTTCTGGACTGTTAACGTTGAACCCTTGACCGGCTTTAGCAGCGCTACGCACCTGTGGTAGTTTTTCATCTGGGTTGAGACCAGCATTTGCCATCAGGTGTTTGAACGGTTGGACCAGTGCATTCTTGAGCAGCTGATAACCTGCACTATTTTCATCACTAATCTTGTCGGCGATGTTAATCAGTGTGATACCACCACCAGGGACGATTCCTTCGTCGAGCGCAGCCTTAGTAGCTGCAACTGCATCATCAACTCGGAATTTCTTCTCTTCGATTTCAGTTTCAGTTGCGCCACCGACTTTAATAACCGCGACTTTACCACTGAGCGCAGCTTGTCGCTTCTCAAGGTTCTCTTTGTCGTATTCGCTAGTGGCGTTATCGATGTGAGTCCGAATTTGATCAATTCTTGAGGCTACATCAGCCGCGCTTCCAGCGCCTTCGATGATAGTTGTCTGATCTTTGTCGGCGATAACTCGTCGAGCTGACCCGAGCATATCAAGCTCAGCATTTTCGAACGTATAACCACGCTCTTCGTCGATAACGGTCGCACCAGTAAGGATAGCGATGTCTTCGAGGATAGCTTTTCGTCGATCGCCAAAAGCTGGAGCTTTCAGGGCCAACGTATTGAATGTACCTTTAAGTTTGTTCAATACAAGGGTAGCAAGTGCTTCACCATCGATATCTTCAGCAATAATCACGAGGTCTTTTTTACCAGATTGTGCCAGTTTTTCCAGTAGTGGAAGGAATTCTTGTATGCTACTTACCTTTTGAGTCGTAACGAGGATTGCTGGCTTGTCATAGCTAGCTTCCATGCGTGCACTATCGGTCACCATGTACGGACTAACGAAACCACGATCCATGTTGAAGCCTTCGACGACTTCGCTTTCAAGACCAAGGCTCTGACCTTCTTCGACGGTAACAACACCATCTTTTCCGACCTTACCGATAACATCAGCGATCATTTCACCAATTTCTTCATCACCTGCGCTGATAGTTGCAACTTGAGCAACCTTGTCAGCTTTAGCAGCGATATCTACGCGCATACTTGAAAGAGCTTCGAGGGCTTCTTGTCCAGCTTTTTCAACACCCTTACGGAGATCCATTGGGTTATGGCCAGCCGCGATAAGACGGTTAGCTTCAGCTAGGATGTGGTAAGTCAGAACAGTAACAGTAGTTGTACCATCACCGGCGACGTCGTTCATCTTGCTCGCAGCTTGCTTGATTAGCTCTGCGCCAACCTTTTCACCAAGGTTTTCATCATTGTCTTCGGGAAGATCAACCGCTTTAGCGACGGTAACACCATCGTGTGTAACGGTTGGGTTGCCGAAGCTTTTGCTGATTACAACGTTGCGACCTTTTGGTCCCATCGTTACTTTTACTGCATCATACAGTTTCTGTGCTCCAGCCAAAACTCGTCGTCGAGCTTCGTCATCGTAAAACATTTTTTTAGCCATAAATAATTTCCTTTCTATAAATTTTAACTACGCAACCGTAGCTAAAATATCCTCTTCTTTAATGACAAGATATTCAGTTCCGTCGATTTTGAGTTCAGTTGCAGTGTATTCTTTAAAGACGATTTTCTCGCCTTTTTTAACTGACTTCACTTCTTTACCGACAGACTCTATCACCGCTGTTTTTGGTGATTCTTTGGCGTTGTCTGGCAGATATAGCCCCGACTTAGTCTTGCTCTCCGCTACTTCGCGAACAGCGACTACGCGATCCTTCAATGGTGTAATTTTGGCCATTGGCACTCTCCTCCTTTGTTTGCTAATAATTGGTACTCAAATCATAGCATTGGCACTCTCACCATGCAAGTGCTAGTTTTCTCTATTTCGATTTATCGTTATATTTCGAAGTTGCGAATCAGCGCACTGATTTCTGTTGCTCTTTTCTCCTCAACATCTTTAAGAGTCACATTTGTTTTGCTTACATCACTAGGGTTAAAGCGCTCAACAACAACACACATTCTTCCACCTTCAAGTGGCGAGTAGTCAATCACTAGAGTTTCTCGAGATCCATCTTCCTCTGCACAGCCTAGTTTGTTTAAATTTACATAGTAGACAGGGAGATTTTTACCGTCTACAATTGTGTCCGCGTCAACAACAACTTTTTCATCAATTGGATGATTTCTTCTTAGCGCCATGTCGATGGGCATTTGCAATGCGCAAAACCTACTATCGCTAGCATTAAAATTAAGCTCATCCTCGATACTCATATCTATACTATAACATAAATATGCATAAAAACAATAGACAAATATTTTAATCGTGTATAATAAAAATGCATCCTAACTAATAAAAGGAGGTTTTATGGGTATATTAGCAACAATAATTCTAGGTGGAATTGCAGGCTGGATAGCCTCGATGATTGCGAAGACAAATGAATCACAAGGAATCTTGGGCAATATTATTGCCGGTGTCCTCGGTGCAGTTGTCGGTGGTGCGGTTTTCAACTTCTTTGGAGGCACGCCAGTAACTGGATTCAATCTTTACAGCCTCATGGTGGCTACGGTTGGTGCGGTTATCGTGATCGCTATCTACAAAGCTCTCTTTAAGAAATAAATTTCTTAAAGAGCTTGATTTTGACAGGGCTAGTTCTTAGCTAGTCCTGTTTTTATTTTTTCATCAGCGACTTTGAGTAGCTGAGTAATACCTTTTACTATCATGCGTGGTCGGTTGGTCTTGTGCTCGCTTGTGTCGCCTATTCTGTTGGCTGTTTCATGATTGTCGAATATTACGATAGTATCATTATGTATTGCGCCCACAAAAAAAGCTCCATCCTTCGTTCTGTATGCAAATAAACTAGTTACAGGCTCACCGTAGAGCGTAAGTGGTGGTTCTCCTGGCTTGTCTTTGTCTGCTGCTAGCACTATCAAGACTCCTGTGTTGCCGTCTTCATCAGTCTCGATATCTAGTCTGCTATTCAATTCGCATATGGCGCCGTCGCTGTGTTCTAGCTCAGAATTAGTTAACCCTATTCTAAGGATATTATCTTGATTAACCGGGACACCAATATTGTAGCTTTTACGGCTTGTCTCGCCAGATGGTTCATGGTCTGTATCTACAAACAGTGAAATGATTTTGCCCAATTCGTACGCGCATAAAGCATCATCCGCAGGTAAAGAGGTTTCTTCAGGTAAAGGAATTTGTGTTTCAGACATCTACATATTATACATATAAATTGATATAAATACTATAATCATTTTATAATAATGTAAAAAATTAGCCCTGGCGACCCTCGATAGCAGCGAGCATTAGTGCTGCTACCATGGTTAGTCGCGGGTCTATTCCGCTCTCGATTTCAGAGTCGAGCTTCACATTGAGCTCAACGATAAATGGGTTGAACCTCTGCGCAATATCTCCATAAACTTTTCCAGATTTATTTGTAAGCGTGAATTTTTGTGGAATTAAATTAGTCAAAAATCTTCTTACTAGCGCAAGCGCAACACTATCTTCATTAATTTCACCAATTACCTGCTCCTGAGCATCCCAGATTTGCCACTGGTCAGACATCAGGCTCTTCCATCCCTGTCGTTTTAAGCTACCGATCCACTTACCTTCGAGGTCAGAAACGTCATAAATAGTCCCAAAGTCGATAATTGTTCGTGCTTTGATGCTCAATAGTGGAATGGTTCGAGCATCATCAGCAAACAATGTGATAGCTTCACGTAGCTTGAAGGCCTTGAGCTTGGCATTTCCGATTAGCTGACCATCGAAACTACGGATATGAATTGTCGCTCCAAGAAATTGCCAAAACTTACGACGAACAGTGAAACTTTTGTGCGCAAAGGGATTGTTCATTAGGCGGTTATCTTGAGAATTGCCTCAATCACGAGTGCGGTATCTTCCCAGCGTTCAACGGCAATGGTGTCGATCCCCATCTCTTTGACTGGGTAGTCGTTGCCACCAGGTTTTAGGTTGTCACCTATGAAAAGAATGTCAGATTTTTCAAGATTATTTATTTCCATGAGCTCTCGCATGCCGAAGGCTTTATCGATTCCCTTGTCTGTCACGTCGATACTAGTAGTCCCGCCGGCACGGAATTCATATTCTGGGACTAGTGCTTGAGCTTTGTCTCGGAGTGCATATTTCTTGATATGGTCTGGGTCCCAGGCGTATTTATCTTCGGGGCTGGCTTTTTGACCAAGTGCGCTGAAAGTTACTTGAGTTTCACGGTCTTCGATAATCTCACCAGCTGGATTTTCTTCCCAATAGCCGAGCTCACGAGCGACACTTTCGAGCGTTTCGGCAATTTTCTTGCGGTCTGTTTCGGGGATAGCTTGTTTATAGATTGTGTCCCAGGACTTATCATCTTGCTGTTTGAAGTACTGTGTTCCGCAAGTAGATAAAACGTGTAGTTTTCCGAGATTACCTGTGCCTGCCGACGTCATAGGATCAATGATTTGCTGTTTGTGGACGCTGAAAATCCCGCCAGAAATTACGCAAACCTCATATTTTTCCATTAATTTATCAAGCAGTCCGTTCATCTGCTCGCTAATCGGCTGTTTACTGACCGCCAAAGTGTCATCAATATCAAATGCAATAAATTTTTTCATATTTTCCCCGTTTAATTTACTGTTTATAAAAGTATAGCAAATGCATCAATCTACTAGATCCCATAACCCTTACTCTATTAGAGCTAGTTTATTTAATGTGTACTGTCTTTGCGTTGAGCCTCCGTTCGAGTCTACATAGATAGATGGAGCGCGAATACTTGCCGTAGATCGTAGCTTTGTATCGGTAGATTTTTGTGGGATCGGAGATGTCGCAAAAATATTTGGAATCATATTCCCGGCCGCATCTTGTGATTTTGAAGAGACGAAAAGAGAGACTCCCATTGCCTGTGCTTTTGCATGTGCTGCCATAAGTATGGCGGAAATTACTCCATCACTTAGCTCCGCCGCATACACATTTTCAAGATGAAGAGACGTTTGGCCTTCACTGTTGGTCATGAGCCTAAAGACGGATCTTGCTACTGGGGTGCCTTTGTCGTTCTTGGCGACCAATAGTTTTGTTGTTGGCTCCGTGTATCCAAGTAGGGCTTCATTTACCACACCACCATCAAAGTGTTGACACGATGCGGCAGGATAGGCCCCAATTTCGATGGTTGTTGATAAATCAGCAGTGTCTACCACGGAGACATTCATTACACCGCTATTTTGTTTTCTAAAGTTCTCCAGGGTATCTTCGACGGACCCGATAATAAATGCGTAAGACTTCGGCGTATTTTTTGATAAACGATTTAGTAGGTCGCCAATGTCTCTGTCTCTTCCCTTTTCATCCTGTACTTTCCCTGCATTTATCTGATTAAGCGACAAATCTAGTAAAGTTTTCACGTCAAACAATTGTTGCAGTTGAGACTTTTCTTGGTTGAGGTCTTTAATCTCTTCGTCAAGTTCGTCTATACTAAGTGAAATTCTTGAGTATTCTCTGCTTCCCTCTAGAGCATCATCTCTCAGTACTCTTAGCCTTTTAAGCTTTCCGTGGACTTGTCCAAAAGTTTTCCCCATACTTTGCAGTTCACCTTTTATCTCTTGATAGTCTGTTTCTGCAGCTGTCATTAAGAGTTCTGGTTGGTAGCCGGTCATGGTGTCTGAGATGGCTGCAAGCGCTGTTGATGCTCCAAGTTCTAGCCCGATGCTCGTTTCGGTGGTTTCGTCATGTTGCCAAGCTAGGTACTGGTCTAACGTTAAACTCTCGGGTACGAGACCGCTAGACTTAAGATGCTCAAGATCGTCTTCAGTATCCCCACCGTATTTCCATTCTGTAAAATTCTCATCCAAGCTAGACTTTAGGATTGCACCTAGCACCTCTTTATGTGCTGGGTTCATGTGTTCGTTGGCGTAAACACCAAAGCTATACACGCGGAAACCACTTTCAACTAATAGTTTGACCTGCTCTTTATTGGGCTCCTCCATACCGAGTTTATCTGCAAGAGAGACAACTAGCATTTCTTCTAAATCACTGTAAGCTTCAACTGATTCTGGCATATTTTCACCCAGCTCAGTAAACAGCCAAAGAGATCCAATTACTTCTCTCCGGCTTACCTTGGTGCCATTAAGCGAGTCAACTATTTTTTGGGCGCCTTCTGCATTGCCATTAAGTTTTATGTCATTAATTTTTTGATACAATGAGGATAGTTCAGTTGCTATCTCTGACCTCCTAATTTCGGAAGTTGAACTTTGTAATTTCTTCCATTTATCGACTAGATATTTTCCACCTAGATCTTTTACTTCGGTGTTTTCTGGTAAATCTTCTACCTTAAAACTATCTGGGTCAAAATCAGGATAAAATGACGCATAGAAATCACGGAACTCTTCAAGTAGTAAGCTAGCTGGATTTTCTTGTACAATTTTATGAGCTAAGGCTTTCGTTCCCTCTACCCCTATCGTCGCAGCGATCTTGTTTTGGCGGTAGGCTATGCCGTCAAGCTGCTTGCTTGATAGTCCTTGGACGAAATCTGCAACTCGAGAACCACCAACAATGCTGACTATAGGTTCTTTACCGCTGTAGACATTCGCAAAGACTTCACTTAACAATAAATCATCATCGAGATGATCAGATATTGCGGTACTGATAATCTTTTCAATCTCAGTTTTTGAATAATATCCCCGGTTCTTAAGTGCGCAAGCAAAACCAGCCGCAGGATTAGCTTCACCTATTGCAGCTATTGCTGCCGTTAATTCTTCATCGCTAAAAACCTCAATATCGAGGTCGCGGTTTGCAACAAACTGCTCTGGTCGTGTCTCGCCGGATGCTACTGCTTCGACTAGTCGATCGCGCATCCCACTAATGTCGTCAGGAGGGAGCAAGCCTTTATCTGTAATTGAGACCAGGCTACTCATGTCTGGGCTACGGTCAAATGAGTATTTGATTTGTTGAGCGACTATTTCAGCTGGGACCCCAATTGTTTCCAATGTTTCAGACGATTTAATTAAGTTATACGTGCTTAATCTACCCATTATTTCTAGCTTATTGTCCGGCGGCATTGCACAGACTATCGCCAGCGCTCGTTCATTATTTTCCACCACTGAAAGTAAAAATCCGGGCTTATGCTGGGTAAAGTTACCAAGAATTGAACCGAGCTGTTCATCGCTTGCTTTTTCCATGATTTCTTCTGACGGATAGTAGTCGGTGCTGAGCTCGATAATTCGATCAATTACCCTGCTTCCTATTTCGGGGGTTAGTTCTGAGAGATATTCTCCAGTGAAAAATCCAAATGATTGCGTTGGATCGGTCAGTAGTTTTTCTGCAGTTTTGTTGAGTAGTTCAGGGCTCATGACCCCGCCATTAGTAACCAGTTCATCGTTATGAAACTGGTTGCTATCTATTTCTGCCACTCTGCAAAGCATTTTGGGGTTGTCTTCAATCGCGGTTATGGCTGCCTGTTTAGCTGTTTCAGCCATCTCTGGTGAAATTACTTTGGATAGTCTGTCGTAGCCGAAGTCGTTATAGTAGCTAATACCGTGTGCTGTTGATGCAACGCCAGAAACTTGCTTAGTTACCTCCTCTTTTGTCCATATTTTGGCTTGAATAATGTTTGCTAGCGTCTCTGCATTTAATGGTTTATCACGCATGCGTACCAGCATTGATCTTGCAAGATCCTCCATTTGGCTTGATGGCTTGCCTGCTGCTTTTTCGTCAATAACCATTTGAGTAAGTCGTTCTAGCGTTTGTTCTGGTAGGTTTCTCTCCGCCTTTTGGACGGCACCTTCGAATGCCTCTGGGTCATCAATTATGTCTCGGATATCTTCGAGGTGATATACAAAAGAATCAGGATCGGCATCAGCCATACTAACAACAGACTGGGTGAGAGCATTTTTATCAACCATACTCTCAAGGATTTCTTTCGTCCCGCGTTCTAGAATTAAACGAGGTCGAAGAGTCGTACACCATTCAACCGCTCTTTGAAATCCTTTTGAAGATTCGCTTGCTTCAATAATTTCATCGTCAGACATTACCGGATTGTCTGGACTTGAGTATGGGCGGCTTGAAGGTGTTCGCTTTGCTCTTTCGTTTAAAAAACCCACCACTCTTTTAGCTGTGTCTGGGTTGTGTGTCCACGCGTCTAGAACTAGTGCCCTTCTTGCTTCCGGGTTTTCTTCTTGCTCGGCTTCGGCTAACCGCTTTTTCTGGTGTTCTTTTTGTTCCTTAGTTATGCGCTTAATTGCTGCCTGAGTTGCAGTTCGGTCCTCGTCCGTTAGCCAGTCGTCTGTATGCGGCTCTCTCTCGCCGGGCAAACCGAGAGATTCTGATAAAGAGTCTCCAGCAATAACATCCTGCGGTGATATGTTTCGAATCCACCCAGGTTTATTGACTGCTAAATCAAGACTGGCAAGGGCTCCGATTCCTGCGATGATTTCAGCAGTGATACCACTGTGGTCAGGGTGTTGCATAGTCTCAGGTTGATTTTGTTCGATTGTTTGCATTTTTATTTTTGTTTATAAACTATGTAAACAATATATTAAAAATGCATATTTGTCAATATCTTGTCAGATTATAAAACGCGGAAGCCGATGTCAGATCGGAAATGCATTTGGTCAAAGTGGATGCCGTCTTCACCGATTTTCGAATAGGCTTTGTTGAGTGCGGCTTTCATTGAGTCGGCTCGAGCAGTTACGTTGAGCACTCGCCCACCATTGGTATAAAACTTATCATTTTCAAACTTCGTTCCAGCATGAAAGATGACAATATCAGTGTTGCTGACGCCATCAAGACCAAAAATCTCTTTACCTTTTTCATACTCATATGGATAGCCGCCGCTAGCGAGGCAAACTGTCGCAATCGCTTCGCTACTGGTTTTAATCTCAGTTTGAGTGAATTTGCCAGCTGCAGCTTGCTGTAGGAGTGGTAGAAGATCTTCCTCGAGTGACATCATCATCGGTTGACACTCAGGGTCACCAAAACGAGCATTGAACTCAATTACTTTGACGTCTTCCCCGTTCACGAACAGTCCAGCATAGACAACTCCGCGATACTCGTGGCCATCAGCTTTCATGCCGTCGACAGTTTTTTGCATAATTTCGGTTCGGATTTTCTGCTTGATTTCATCTGTTAAAAACGGAACTGGTGTGAAGGCGCCCATGCCACCGGTGTTTGGTCCTGTGTCGCCGTCATAGGCCTGCTTATGGTCTTGAAAAAATGGCAGCATGATAATGTTAGTACCATCACTGAGGGCAAAAGCACTCACCTCTTGGCCAACTAGCTTTTCCTGAAAGACGACCGACTCACCCGCCTTTCCGAATGATTGACCACTCATCATGCTCGTCAGTTCGCGCACTGCTTCTTCTTCGCTCTCGGGTAAAATTACACCTTTACCGGTTGCTAGGCCATCAGCTTTAATGACGTAGCTGTATGGATCACGATTTTTGATATAGCTTAATCCATCCTCGATATTGTCGACGGCTACACTTTTCGGTCGCGGAATATCGTGCTTTTCCAGTAGCTGGTCAATAAATACTTTTGAGGTTTCTAGTCGAGCGGCTGATTTAGTTGGGCCGAAAATGGCTAGTCCAGCTCGAGTGAAGCTATCGACAATACCAACTTCTAACGAAGCTTCTTGGCCAACAACTGTAAATCCAATTCCATTTTCGATTGCGAATTCGCGAAGCTTATCAACCTCCAACACACCGATATCGACATTTTCGCCGACTAAACTCGTTCCGCCGTTACCAGGTGCAAAAAATACTCTTTCTACTTTAGGTGACTGACTTAACTTCCAACCCAGTGCATGTTCACGTCCGCCAGAACCAATAACTAGAATATTCATACCAATTACATTATTAGTTATAGACTAGAATCATGCAAGCGATAGAAATTATAAATTGACAAAATATCAATTTAGTGCTAATATTTCTATAACTTATCTTGCATGATAAAAGGTAGGAACAATACTGTTTAAGCAGGAACACTTGAAATGCCCAAAATTCCAGAAATGCTAAGTGGAAGATACGCGTCTAGGCGTCGTGCAGAAGTAGCTATTAACGCAGGGCTACCGAGCCCTGAAGTCAGCTTTGAGAGTAGTAGAGGTTAAGAATATGAGCACTGGTAGCCCTGAAGAACAAAAAGAGCTAATTGTAGCGGCAGTTGCTGAGAGGTTTGATGACAATGATGACTTCACAGTTGAAAGACGCTTGGCTGGTGACGCCAACCTAGATGCTGCGGCAACCTCGATTGTGCTAGCGGCTGCTTCGCTTAACTCGGATGAGCCATTGAGCGAAGCCAATGCTACCCAAGAGTTGATAGATTTACGGCAACAAGTATACGAACCATTTTTAGAGCTTGCCCGCTACCTTAAACAATCAGCTTCTGACGACGAAAAGGACGAGCAGTCATCAGATTTTAAACGCTCTAATCTTTTCAAGGTCTTGTTTTTAGAAAGTAGTGATAATTTGTTGCTTAGTCTTGGTGTTGAAATCGAAGAAGACAGAGACGCACAGAGCAATCCACCTGCTGTTTCGGTAATGCCTCAAGGCGGGTCTTATTCAGGTAATAGAGATGTTGATGGAATACGAGGGGTCTCGCTTTGGCAGACTGTTGTAGGCGCTCCTGATAGTAGTCAGCTAGAACAGTCACGAGCTTCACTGCAGGAGTTGAAGGCAGCTGTTGTTCACGCAGCAATTATCTTAGCACCTGCTTTTAGGGATAAACTCCCACCAATGCTAAAAAGTGATGCCATAGATGGATGTTCGGGCATGGAATTTGGTGATACCTCGATACACGCAATTGAGCCAGAGCGCACTCCAGTAAATGTATCTAGAGATGATGTGGGCGCATTTTTAGATTTTCGTAAGCACGACGAAGGGGCCGAACCAGAGATTTCGCCAGAAAAAACCGAACAAGAATTAAATGGCGAAACAACTGAGGGTTTCCGGAGTATGCAGGATCGACTCTATGGTGACGACGTCAAATTTGACGATGAATATATCACGGACAAAGACGGTTTGCGATTAGATTTGTACGATTACCTCGGTGAGTTAGAAATGAGTGGAGCAACAATTGGTCCAAAAGGAATGTATGAGCTCGAGCTTTCTAGCGGTAACAAGGTTTCTTGGCAACGTAATTTAGCTGAAACCGGTGATGTTAAAGAGCCGGAAATTAGTCTGTGGGTTGATGCTTTTGCAACAAATATTGCTGGGGCTGTTGTCGAAACAAAATACATCATCAGCCTTCATAATAGAGTTAATAGTAATAAAGTTAATCCAGAGGACAGTCATGTAGTAAGGGTTGGTATTGATAGGTCGCGACAGGCAGAAAGTGGTGTTTTTGAACCGGCATCTGGACAATTCCATGTAGTTGCCAATCACTCGTCAGACCCAGAAGTATTCAGCGTGATTCTTGCTGAGGGATTGAAGGAATTTGTATCGAGAAACATCGATAACTAGATTTTGGTGTTTCTACTTTTTGTATGATGATTTTTCCGCTGGTCCTGCGATGGCATCGATCAATGCAGTTATTAAAACATCGAAAATAGCATAAATAGCGTAGAGAACCCTACGATAGGCTGATTCTCGAAGATTTTGGCTTGAGAGATAGGTTAATTGCGAGTGATTTGGTGCTCATGAAAAACTCCTGTTATACATCTTCGGATTAATGAATTACTATTATTCCTCAGCCGTAACGTTTTTTAAATTCTTCCAAGATGCATTCAAATCATTCAAGATGTTAGTTCAAGGTTTGGAATTAACGCTACGTCTGGCCAAATTTCCAAAAGTTGCTGATATGCAATAAGCATTTCTGTAGTGTCTAGCTCGTCGCTGTTAGCATATTGCCCAAGGTCCATCATCGCTAGTAAAATATCAACTCTGGTGGCACTTTGAGGATTTGGAATAGGTTCTTCCATACCTTCTCTGAGAATATCGTTTCGCTCACCTAAAGATTCTAAGCCTTCAACTTCACCAGCCTTATATTGAACATGGCTACCAGGGCCAAAAGTATTATTGCGATGTTGCTCGACGGTGACTATTTGGACTTCAACATCGACTAGTTCTTCTCTATCCCTAGTACCAGAATCGTCATCATCAAGGCCTCGCGCTAGGTCTTCAGCGTTGAAGTTAATGTGAATAGCGCGATAGCCTTCCTCTTCCTCATCTTCTTCGGCAGAAGATTTATCCTTCCATTTTATATCATATGCTGCTCTCAAGCTTCCCCCCTCATTAGGCTGATGTGACAGCACTAATCGGAAATTTTCTGAAAATTCCTCGGCCTCTTCATTAGTCCCGTCAATAACAATCCGATATCGCACACCGTCACCAACTGAATCTACTGTTAGATATGATTCCTTCTCTGCTAATTTAATGGCAATTGAACCCGTTGATTTCAAGCTGCTTGATATTTCAGCTTCTATTTTTGGTAATTTACGCTTGTTAAGCTCTTCTAGTGCAAGTGTTGATGTCGCCTCAACTAATATTGAGATTACAGGCTCCGCTGCTTCGCATTGAGCTCGAAACTCCTTCGCTAACTTAAGGGCTTCTTGATCAAGAACTAATGCTTCTAAAGCCCCACCTCTCAGCTCGGCTGCAAAATCTGATAGTTTACCACCTAAGATGTCTAGAAATTGCGTGTATATGCTGGCTTGCTCGATTGCGCTTCGCCAGCTAGAAGTCGGGCTGCCTGACGGCGGATTAGCTATGTTGTCATCTATTTTTATTGCCTCGAAAAGGATTGCCTCAAGATCATAGTCTTTAAAACCCCTAATTAGCCTCGCTAATGGCTCGGATAATTGTGGCTGAAATGCTTTCAATAATTCTTCGTCGATTTCTCCTTCCTCTACCTTGCTAAAGTCTTTGGTGACAGCTGCTCGGAGCTGTTCGGCTATAGTTTTTGTGTCTAGG
>JBGAVT010000021.1:0-14913 GCA_044227985.1 Saccharimonadales bacterium (SeqCode) | reverse complement strand
TAATTATCAGTATAGAGTAATAATTATACTACCTATGCTAACTTTATAGATATGGATAAATACGCTATATTTAGCTTAAGCAGAACAAGGAAAAAATCTATGAATGAAAATAAAAATATTCAAAATGAAGAATATCAACAAAAACTACAACATCCTCACGGAACACAATCAGATCACACCGAAAATTCTCAACAACCTTCGTTAAAAAAAACTAAACTACAAAGCATTGTTTCTTTCTCATGCGCCATTCAAGCTATTTCAATTGCAATAGTTCTAATGGTCGACCTGCTGGTATTCCTCATCAAGCTTAGTTCGGGGTCTTCAACAGGTACTGAATTTATAGGTCTACAATATTTGATACCTGCATCTTTCGGCGTATTTTTATCATCTTTTGTAAACCTTTTCATAATTCCTCTATACATATTGAGACACAAACCTCATGGGAAACGCTTAGTTTATACCTGCCTCAGTCTACTTGCCTCGGTAATCGTCTTTGCTGTTCCTCTCTATGGGCTGTTCCGGGGCGACAACTCTACTCCAACAGATTACGAAGAAAACTACTCCGAATCAGCTGATAAGCAGATAGAAGAAGATGGTGGTGGTGATGATCAAATCGAGACTAAAGATGAATACTCAGAAATAAGCAAAGAAAACGCTGTTGAATTATTAGAAACATGCCAGGTGGGTGAATTCTATTATACTAACCAAACAAATATTGGTAACCATAATCGTGGTGAACTTTCTAGTACAGGGGCGGTGTTAGTAGAGCAAAAAGACGTTCCAGCACGAATCAGTATTGCGGACAGACTTATCCCAGAGCTATTACCCGTTGCTATAGAGGCGCAAAAGAGCTGTAAGGAATTAGTTATATACAAAGACAACACACAAGAAAAGTTTTGACTTATCTATCTGTGCAATCTCGTATATTTCGATACAAGAAAATGTACTCGATTAAAGTTGGGTGAAAAAACCGGCGAGCATAAGCGTTGCTCCGAGAAAAAATACAATCGGAGCAATCACGAAGTTGGTAATATAGAATGCATAGATATTTGGTTTTGTCAGGAATTCTAAGAATCTATTAGCGTGCTTTTCGTGCCGTTTACGATAAGCGTCCCATATAAGATTACGAGTATTAAATATTAAAAACGAAATAGAGAAAAGCCCAAAACCCGTGATAATCCGACCATAAGCAGTTACGCCGAAGAGCCACAGCATAGCCCCAGCGATTGTAATAACAGCTTCTAGAAGAAAAAGTTGACCGACAATTCGTGAAGTCTCACCAAAAATTCTTTGACGATCTGAATCAGACATAATTAGGTTCGTGGTAAGTGATCTGCTAAATGCTTCATAGAAAACTCACGGCGAAGCATTTTTGGTAAGTCTTTTTTCTCTGTACCAATAATGACACCTGGATTGAGGGTGTTGTACGGATCAAAAATTTCATTTATTTTTTTATAAATATCATACATCTCTTCACCGAAAATCAATGGCAGATACGGCGCTCGAAGACGACCATCACTATGCTCTCCGTTGGTAGTTCCACCCATCTTAATCAACAAGTCATAGTACTCATCCATGAGTTTGAACATTTTTTGTCGGTCGGCAGTTTTTGCAAGATTTAGGAAAGGCTGTGTGTGCAGATTTGCATCACCTGCGTGACCCCATACAGAAACTTCGAGATTGTACTTCTTGAAAATTGCGTAGATTGCTTCCAGAAATTCAGTGAACTTTTCCTGTGGAACGATTCCATCTTCGATCACAGGTAATGCCTTGGCGCCATCTACCGAATCACTGGCCGCCACTGCTGCAGCAGAGTGTCGAATCTTCCAAATAACTTCTTGCTCATAAATATCTTCAGTGTGAATTATTTCGTAGGCTTTATCACGTAAAATCTTCTTTGCTTTACGAGATTTATTATTTCTAACCTGTTTTTTATCGTTATCAAACTCAACGATAAGCACTAATTTCGGAAATGGCTCTTCTAACAACTCATTTAGCTGACGAGGATTATGCTTTTGTACGAAATTAAGTAGATTTTCGTCAACCATCTCAATCGCTAATGGCTTTAAATCACGAATCAGTCCAACTGCTTCACCAGCTTTAGTAATATCATCAAAAAAGGCTAAAATAAGATTGGTATTTGGATTGTACGGCTCAGTGCGAAGTGTAATCTCGGTGATCAGTCCAAGTGTTCCTTGGCTACCAACAAATAAAGGAGTCAAATCAAATGAACCATCTTTATTTTTTATTCCTCGCAGTTCATAGCCTGCGCTGTTTTTACTAAGGCCCAAGTCAGTACTCTTTATTAACTCAACATTATCAGTAATCAATCCATCTACTTTACGATAAATCTCGGCTTCGAAACTGGTCTCGCCTTTTTTCTTGTTTAACTCACGTTTAGTTAATCTCTTGGTATTAATCTTTTCTCCGTTAGCCAATACTACTTCAAGACTTTTTACATAGTCACGTGTCATTCCGTATTTGAAGCTGTTTTCTCCACCCGCATTGTTAGCGACAGCACCGCCAATAGTAGAGTAGTCAATACTACTCGGATATGGCGGTAGATAGCGGCCATGAGTCTTTAAAATATCTTGAAGATTTCGATATATTATTCCAGGCTGAACGGTGACCGTATCTTTAGTCAGCTCGATCACACGATTCATGTGACCCGGGAATGAAACCATAACACCCTCACCCAATGCACCACCAGCCTGATCTGTACCTCTACCACGGGCAGTTATGGGCACGCTTGTACCCTTTTCAGCCAGCTGCCACGTAAACCGCGCTAGCTTCCGCACATCGCTAGCTCGCCTTGGGTAGATAACAACCTTTGGCATAAGAGTCAGCACGCTACCATCAGTTGAAAAGAATTCGAGAACCTTTTTGTCCGTGTAGACTTCACCTAACATATGATGTCGTAAATATTGAGCAACTTTTTCCATACTTGATAAGTAGTGTAGCTGTTTATGCTTACGTCTGGCAAGTATCTTGGTATAAAAATAGTGATAATTATTGATGAAACCAGTGAAATCGCAGTAAATAAAAAATCCGAACCTTAGGATTCGGACATCTTATTTGGTGGCTCCGCACAGACTCGAACTGTGGACACAAGGCTCTTCAAGCCTCTGCTCTACCAACTGAGCTACAGAGCCAAACCTTAGGTTGTCGGTAACATTTACAGTACCACAATAAAGCTGTTTTTCTCAAGTAGTTTGAAGTAATGCTTTATCTTATACTCTTTATGCTATAAATGTAGACAAAGTACATTAGATTGTACTTTCTTTAAGAGATTACTACTGAGTCGTTTAAATCTGAACTTAATTATAAAAAATAAACGATAAATACCTAGAGCTTAGGGCGGCGAAATATAACTTGGGAATTATATTAACTAGAAATATCGGCGATTACTCGAGCCGGACTGCCATCTAATTTAAGTTTGAGAGGTAGTGCGTAGATTTTAAAATCTTTTCCAAGTAATTTTTCAGTATTAGCGAGATTTTCTGCAATCAAAACATCACCACGAAGCAGTAATTCGTGATTAATAAATGAACCAAATTGATCTACACTACACGAATCCACCGCCACCATTTTTACTTTCCTATCAACTAATAATCTAGCAACATCAGCAGGCATAGTTGGGTATTCTTTAAAATACGATTCTTGATGATATTTTTCACTCATTCCGGTGTGGAGGATGACTATTTCGCCTGTTGATACATCAGCGAACTTTTCTCGATCAAAGTTATTGTCGGAAACATCAATAATTCTACCTTGCCCAATGTATCGTTCGATACTGAATGCATCTATCGCTTTGCCTCCAGCCATAACATGGGCTGGAGCATCTATGTGTGTGCCTACATGATTACCCATACGAAATTCATGGTCGACACAGTCGGTTGACTCTATGCTTCCTTTTTGACTTGCCGAAAACGGTGGGTCACCTGGATAAATCGGGGTTTCTTCATCAAGCGAGACTGATAGGTCAATAATCATTGTTTCTATAATACCAGATTGCTAGCTATTCAAAAAAAAACGGGATTCAACTAGACTGACTAAAGTTTTCTTCTTCGTGCTTTGAGGACTGAATTACTTAAAGAGTGATGATGGTCGGATGATTTGCTGGTTACTTTACGAGCTTCGGCAATTTCAATCTCCCAATCATCACTATCAAGAAAGGAGGAAATTTCTTTAACGGTTATATGTGAACCTTGCGCGTACAGATCCTTCTCACCGTGCCCTGGTGGCTGATGACCAATAATCATCAAGATACCGCCAGGTTTTACCGCTCGGCTTATCCTGCTAACATAACTTCTGTCGTCAGTCGTGTGGACATGATGTGATAGGACTAGATCAAAATGATTCTTCGGCGGTAGCCAAGCAGTGAGATCAACCCTCTCAAAATCAACAGACACCCCTGCAGCTTCAGCTAAACTTTTCGCCTGATTTAGCGCTAATTCTGAAATATCAACCGCTGTAACCCGCCAGCCTTGTTTTGATAACCATATAGCATCAAGCCCTCTCCCACAACCAGCATCCAAAGCATTGCCTGGCGTTGAACCACTAAGCTCAGAAACAATATGCTCATTGGGTCCTGCATGCATAGGTTCAAGCCATGATTTACGGTAATGCTTCTCCCAATACTCTTCATCGAAACTATGTTTTTTATTATTAATAATTGATTACCTGGTTTTCTGTTCTTAGAAACGCTAATTTCTTTCATATCTATGAAGTTATATTATCATGTTCTCGTTCAGTCTAATTTGTTAATTTAGCGCTGAATGAGTTTTTTGACAGAATGCACAAAACCCAGTCATAGACTGGGTTTTGTAACGCACGCTTACTTATTAGTAGCTAATTTGGCTAACTACGGGAGCAAAACTGCGTCGATAAGGTGTACGACACCGTTTGAGGCTTCAACATCAGTTGCCGTTACGTTTGACTTGCCACCATTTGCATCAGTCAAGAACACACCAGAATCGGTGACTGATACGGTTAGTTCACCGCCATTTACGGTCTCTACAACCTGCCCATCACTTAAATCTGCCGCCATTACTTTACCTGCTACAACATGGTAGGTAAGGATCGATGCTAGATCTTCACGTGCGAGCAGCTCTTCTGCGGTTATATCTAACTTAGCTAGCAGTGCATTAAATGCTTCGTCGGTTGGCGCGAAAACAGTGAAAGGACCTTCGCCACTTAATGTTTCTACTAAATCGGCCTTTTTGACTGCTGCGACTAATGTTGAAAGATTTTCTGTATTTTGTGCTACTTCGACGATATTTGATTCTGTATTCATTTTTGAATCCTTTTCATTACTTGATGTACTTTGCGACTTTTCAGTCATTGGTTTATCTGAGCTATCATTGCTCATGGCCATATATGCTACAGCTCCCCCTACGACGAGGACGACTGCTACTATAACTCCTATTATTAGTGCTTTGTTATTACTTTGTTCCATGCAAACCCTCCTACGGATTTAATTATTATTGTATGAATAACTATATATATCAGACTGTAAAGCAGGCGTTAGCTCAGTGTAAAGCAACCGTAAAGCTCGCACTAAAATGTAATTTTAACAGTGGTCCCATGATCTACTTTACTTACTATAGACAGGTCACTGCCGTATATATTTGAAACTTTTTTCACTATTGCAATTCCGAGACCAGTGCCATCCACGTTGCCAACATTTTTCGAACGGTAAAATCGCTCACCGATGTGCTCAATATCTTGAGCTGGTATGCCAATTCCTTGATCTTTTACCAACAGCACAATGCGCTTATCTTGATGTAAATTTACTATAAGTTTTTTTCCTATATTTGAGTATTTAATTGCATTCTCAATAATATTACGACTCATTTTTATAAAGTCTTTGGGGTCAATTTTAATCATAATATCAGTTTGAATTTTCTTTTCTAGATTAAGCTTCTTGTTTATAATTGAAGCCTGCATATCTTCAAGCACATCTTCAAGCAACTCAGAAACATTCACTTCGTTAATTGTCTCACCCGGCGTACGTCTTTCAAGATAAAGCAAGTCTTCATTTATTCTTATAAGTCTTTTTGTTTGTCTCCTCATTGTTTTGACTAGGTTTTGGTCGGTACCAGTTTTGTCGGCATTCTCTATGGCTAGACTCATCGCGGCTAATGGATTTCGAAGTTCGTGTGCGGCATCTTGTAGAAATCGCTCCTGGGACTCGTATGATTGACGAACTGGTTTTAAAAGATATCTTGCAACAAAATAACTCAAGACTGTGACAATAAATATAACTGGTACTGTCGTTAATAGAAGCGCTTTGCCTAGGAGTTTTTGCTGATCTTGCTTGACTAAGCTAGCAATCGTTACGAAATGAGCCTCGAAGTCTTTCTCGCTTTCTAGATACTCAACAACAGCTTCATCGTCTTTTATAACCTCTTGTAGTTCATTTGGAGAAATTCCGTCACGAAAACGAATACTGTTTGTCTCGTAAAGCGTGAACGAGAGTAGCCCAACAGACAAAACACTCAGAGTAACGATAATGAATATAAAGCGACGAGATACCGACTTTAATTGTCTAGATATATTCATTTATCTCCTAGTGGGTCATTAAAAATATAGCCAGTACCTGGGATTGTCCGAATAATTCGATAGTTAACGTCTCCGATTTTTTTACGTAGGTTAGCTATATGTATTCGTATCGGTGGAGTTACGAGGTCCTCACTTTCGCCCCAAACAAAATTTATTAGCTCATCAAGTGGAACTAAATTGTGATTTTTTTGCATTAATATCTGCATAATCCGAAGCTCTAGCTGAGTCAACTCAATTGTTTTATCATTTTTCTTGAATTCATAACTATTAGGCTTCAGTAAGAAATTGTCAGTCTTGAGCACTTCGTTTTTCTGATCATCTGTAATTTTTAAATGGACATGCAACCGCGCCAATAATTCCTTTAGATCAAAAGGCTTAACCACATAATCTGTCAGACCAAGATCAAAACCTTTGATTTTATCATCAATCCCATCTCGCGCTGTCATAGCTATGAGAGGAAAGATATGACCCTGCTCTCTGATATATTCAATAAGATCAAAGCCACTCTTGCCAGGTAGATTTATATCAATTATTGCCGCATCGTAATGATTCTCATCAACCTCATCGATTCCATCCTCACAACTAGACACACTAAAGACATTAAACCCTTCTCTTTCGAGAAACTGCTCAAGACCTTTTCTCATATCTTGGTTATCTTCAACTATAAGTACTTTATTTGCCATATTTACCATCATATCAGTCGTTGCGTAAAGTTATTGTATATAAATAGGAATGATTCATCGATCATCAGTCAAAAAATTCTATAAGATATTTTCGACGATCTTAATATCGTTTATCTTAAATAGTTAAAAATTAAGACTGGTAGTTCTTTTTTGAATCTTTAAGCCTATTGAAACTTTTACTCTTTTTCCAAATAAAATTAATCCTCGCTGAGCTACAGCAGAACTCCAGCTAACTGATCAGATTGGTTAACATTTATTATAATATTGATAGACCTCGAATAACTATATGCAGTAGAATCCTGAACAAAGGGCTAGCCATGGCAATCTACATACTTACATTCTCATTAATAAGTGTGCTAGACTAGGCATAACGAGTATAAAACTCAAAAACAAAGCATAAATATGCCGAAAAAACAAAAACAATCATCTCAAAAATTTTCACCGAGAATACCAACTCCGTTGATTTTCTTCGGCATTGCCTTGATATTAATATCTATGACCGCCGTAGTCTGGGCCAGCCAATCGACCACTGATACTGACATCATATTTTCATCCAGGCAGGGATCCGAAACTATGCAAATATGGAAAATGAAGTCAGACAGATCAGGTGCCACCAGATTAACCAATGATCAAACGCACGAAATGGAGTGGGCACGACCAAGCCCTGACGGTACTAAAATAGTTTTCACAAAAGCCAACAAAGGAGAGTCAGTTAATTTTGCTGTACAGAGCAATACATTGTGGGTGATGGATATTGATGGCTCTAATCAGCGCGAAATTATTTCAAAGACAAAACGAAATGGGTATGGGTGGACTGGTTTTGCACACCCTGAGTGGTCGCCAGACTCCACTAAGATAGTATTAGTTTCTACACTACCAGATTTTACTGCACAACTTTTTGTTATAGATGCGAATGGTAATAATAAAGAACAAATTACTGAGACAACCTCAATCGACGGTCAGCCGGCAAACGTACTTGACCCATCATGGTCAAAGAACAACCAGATTGTCTACGTACGGCAATGGAACTGTTTTTTTATATGCAGCAATCATGATGTTTTCAAAATGGACTATAATACCCGACAAGAAACTCGTATAACCAATGATGCGGATCGGAATTTCGATCCCTATATTTCACCGGATGGAAAAACCTACCTCTGGCTCAGCTTTCGGTCAGGTGGGGTTACATGTCCATGCGACCTCATACGTGGTAGCACCACTGGAGCACTTAACCCACAAGCAGTAATAGCTGATGGCGGCAGTAACTCGAATGGAACCTTTTCGGGTGATAGCAGTAAAATTCTTTTCTTAAAACAAGTCGGCAACAAACAGGTTTTACATCGAATTAACGCTAATGGGTCAGGTCTGACTTCAATTAGTGTGACCGCCGTGGGTGAAGGTGGACCTGGATCATACGTACCTCAGGTTGCATCTAGTGGAGGAGGCTCTACTGGTGGAGGTCCTACCGGAACAGGAGGGTCAACTGGAGGCGGCGGGTCAACCAATACTGGTGGCTCTACCAGTGGTAGTGCAGGCACTCAGCCAAAGAGCGGCGCGACCAGCAACAGCGGTAGTAGTACCTCATCTGGTAGCAAGAAATCAGGTAAAAGCAGTAAGACTAGTAGCAAGCCAAAGAAAGGGGCTACAAGCAATAGCCCAAGTGGCAGCACAAGCAGTGGCGCACCTAGCGGTAGTCAGGCAGGTGGTCTCGACAATAGTATATCAAGCGATGGTTCTACTGAGCCAGGCAGTCTTGATGACTCGTCAGACACCGAACAAAGCGTTGTGAAAAAGGCTGAAGTTTTTGCAAACAAAATAGCTCGTCCAAAAACAGCTATTATACTGATAGTTGCAGGAACTACAGCAACTGGCCTGGGTGTTGGTGGATTTTTCCTCTATAGAAAATTTAAAAAACCAAAAATTAGATTCTAGTATTAAAAAATAGACTATAAACAAATATAAATAATGATTTGCATGAAAACGGATTAGCTTAAAATAACTTTGATTATTCCCGGAGATCACTAGCTGCGAAGGACACAGGGTTATTGCACGCTATTACACTGAGACTTATTTTTTAAAATCACCCCTCCAGGAAAGTCTGATTATTAAAAGCAGGATAGCTACTTCTATAATAACAATAACTATATAGTGCGGAAGACTGCTCGCGCCTCCAAGCACAAATATAAGCGTAATCATTGCTGCCAATATATTGAGGTTTCGATTCAGTTTTGGCTTAAGAATACGAGATAAGTAAATCATCAGTATAGGAATATTGAGTAATATCGCTGAGATAGCCATCACTAAACGAGGGTCACCAGGAATATTAATCACAGTAGGGTCATCAAAAGCAATAAAGACGGACAGTATGTCGGCCAACAATATATTGGCAACAATGAGCACCCACAGCATAGAGATTTTTTCTTGAACTTTCATCTCATCGAAGTATAACACTACGCGCAAAAAAGACGAGGCTAGAGCCTCGTCTTTTTTTAATTGCTGTCGATAAAATTTATCTAACAGAAACTTAGTAAGCTTTTTTCGCGCCGTCTTCTATTGCTTTTTCAGCATTAGCCTTAGACATCATTGCACAAACAGTTGTTCCACATTTCGCATGCTTGCCTTTAGCCATGAAACCACCTTTTTTAGTTTGGTGAATCTCTGGTGCTGTTAACTCAACGCCTTTTTCCTTACACTTAACACAGTAACCTGTAACCATTATATCTCCTCTTAACTCATCATTAATTTATAACACGTTGAATTATAGCGCTTTTTCAGAATATTTTCTACCTTAAATCTAAAAAGATAGACTATAGGTGTTTCGGGCTCGACCTAGAAGCTACCAATTACCGTACCATTTTTGACATACCCATAGTAATGGTCGAGATTTTGGCAATAAACATGTGACTCGTGCCTGCTTAAAAACAGCAATAAAAAATTACAAAATAAACTTCTTGAATTTGTACTTTGAAACATTGAATTAAAGGATAAAAAGTTGTCATATAACCTACGCGAACCCTTTAGAACAATTGCTCAGGTAAAGAAAAAAGCCCTTTCGGGCTCTGATTCGAATCTTTGGTGCGGGTAAGGAGACTCTAACTCCTGGCCTCTTCGTTGGCAACGAAGCGCTCTAACAACTGAGCTATACCCGCAGATACGTATGCTACGTGTTGGAAATTATACAGTAGGACATCGACTTTCGACAAGTCATTACTGCTTTCGATAATACTACTATTGACATAGCACATACTTTGCTGTATCGTTATAGGCTTTCGTGTATAAAAAATTGAGAGGAATATTTTGATCAGTAATGGAAATGAAAGTAGTCGCCGCAGAAAGAAACACCCTGGATTAGTAGAGGGTCTAACAGCCGTAGCTGCAGAACGATTACCATTACCTAAACCTGCAAAAGATGCTCTTCGAGCCGCAGGAAGACTAACAACTCGTGCAGTAACTGCGACGATGGACAAAACTAGAATAAAATCAGATGAAAGAATACTTGCTGAAATAGACAGTACGAAACTTCAAAAAGAGAAAACACTCGGCCAGATTAGAAATCTTCAAGCTGCTCAAAATCATAGAGCTGCAGTCGAAAGAGAAAATGAATCTTTGTCGGCGATGAAATTAGTTGAGACGGCTTCATTAATTATAGCCTTTTCTGAAGCAAAAGAAGCAGAACCAGACGTAACCTTACTAACAGATATGCTGGGGGCGGTATATTTGAGTAAAGAACGCTCAGCGGGTGATCTACGTAGAGATTTCTTGTTTGAAAGTATTCATGAAATCGCAGTTAGACAATCTGAAGCGAGTACCGTTAAGCAATTCTCTTTTGTCGGCAATCTTGAAGCTGCTCTCACTGAAGAAGAGTCTAGTAGATCTGAAGCTGCATCAATCAAAGGCCTTGATCCTATCGGAGAAGTGGATGTCTCATTAGCGTCGTACGCAGTTAAGCTCGTGCACAGTTACTCTGCTTGGGAGGAGGAGCACTACCCAGTCGATATTTCAGGAACAGACCAACCACTCACAGTGCTCGAACCAGATTTTGCTTAAACTACTGCATTAGAACTGAGTTTTCGCTATAATAAGCCAAGTCAGTTATATGGCGCGTTGGCCGAGTAGTTAGGCACAGCTCTGCAAAAGCTGCTACACCGGTGCGAATCCGGTACGCGCCTCCAAGTATTTAACAATTTGGGCGAGTGGTGGAATGGTATACACGGCGGACTTAAAATCCGTGCCTTATGGCGTGAGGGTTCGAGTCCCTCCTCGCCCACCAACTTTAGTTATTTTTCATACTTTTGATAGTTGATAGCTAAAGTTGGTGGTTATTATTAATTGTTTTTATTAATATATTTAAAACTAATTATTCATTAGCAATAGTATTGTCATCAATAAATGATGATAGAAGTTTCGTGAATGAGGCTATTGCCTGTCTATCAATTATTTTAGATTGGTTGTCACCTTTTTGCGGACCGTACACACCAAATTGCGCATGATTCATCCCAGTAACAACCTCGAATCGAGCTTTACTATTCAGATTATTTTTATGTGATTTTATGTCTTCTTGAGAAATCAAACCATCATTGCTTCCGACGATACTGATAACATTTGTTGGATTATCGGAGATATCATTGCTGCAATACGAAGCAAGCAAAATAAACCCGGCAAAGCTGTATTGATCTTCATGTGTGATTGCTTTGCAGGCTGCAACACCACCTAGACTGTGACCACCAAGAAACCAACTATTAATTTGCGGGTAATCGCGGATAACCTGCGTACGAACACTGTAGGCGCTGTCAATATCAAGAAAGGCAAGGGCCAGTGGCATCCTAGGGATAATCACCATAACCTGCGCCTGTTCAGACAACGAAACAAAACTAGGGATATATGCTTCCGGCTCGACGTTGCCGCCAGGGTATAGGATAAGTGCTTTGGTCGGCTTAATATCTTTTGGCACAATTGATACATAGTCGTCACTACGATTAATTGTGACCGGTTGGTCTTTCGCTGACTTCAAAGCTGAAGATAAGACTTGAGACGGATTCGAACCCCAATACACAAACCAAGCTCCACCAATAATTGTAACAACAAGGAGAAACAAGATTATTGATTTAAAAAATGTTTTTCTAGCAATTTTCTTGGATTTTGTACTATTTTTTTTTGATTTGTTATTATTCACTTTTTTACCAATTTATATTTAATTAAAAATGTTATAGCAGTTTGCGAGACCAAGAGAGCGAGTAAGGTTTGATGATTTAACCACTTCAGAATCCTCTGGAAACATTATATTCATGTAATATCTATTTGCTGAATTTCTTGGCAATTTCCATTAACTCAGCAGGTAAGAAATAGACAGTTTTTTGGTTTGGGTCTCCACTTACCTTTTCTAATGTCTCTAGAGTTCTAAGATTCATTGAACCAGGACTCGTTGCAAGCATCCTAGCAGCTTCGGCTAACTTAACCGCAGCCTGATTCTCACCTTCAGCATTAATAACGGTGGCACGTCTCTCACGCTCAGCTTCCGCTTGTTTTGCCATAGCTCGTTTCATGTCTTGTGGCAGCTCAATATTCTGAACTTTGATACTATCAATATCTATCCCCCACTTGTCAGTTTCAACATCGACTTGTTTCTTAATTTCTTCGCTCAAACGATCGCGCTCACTAAGCAGAGTATCCAGCTCTTCGTTACCGACAACATCTCGCATAACAGCCTGGGCATACAGGACTGTTGCATGTCGAAAATTTTGAATTTCAAGTACCGCTCTACTGCTATCTTTAACCTTAAAGTACACAACAGCATCTACTCCGACCGTGACGTTATCTTTAGTGATAACCTCTTGCCGTGGAACATCAACTGTAGCTATGCGCTTATCTACTTTTATCATCCGCTGTACAATTGGGAAAACCCAGCGAAACCCAGGCTCACGAAGGCTTGTGTAGCGCCCAAAAGTCAAAACCAAACCATCTTCATACTGATCAATAATTCTAATTCCACTCATAAAGAAAAATGGTGCAATCGCCACCAAACCAAAAAATACTAAACTCAATAATCCTAATACTATTGCCATGTTTCCTCCTCATAGTTATCTGTCACCAGTCTACACTACCGAATATATTCCTGTGAAGTAATAGAGATTTTTGCTATGCTGTATTCGTTCGTGCCGAAGTGGCGGAATTGGTAGACGTGCTAGATTCAGGTTCTAGTGAGCTTAGGCTCGTGGAGGTTCAAGTCCTCTCTTCGGCACCAGCAATGGACTAAAGTCAGAATTAGCGGCGCGTTGCGCCGTTTTTTCTTTGGTCGCGCGGAGCGCAGACCAGATGTTTTCAGGGGGGAGAAAAGAACTTTGGGCAGCCGTTGGCTGCGCCTTTTTGGTTTTTAGAAACAGGTTCAATCCGTCCATTTCAAGAAACGTTTGCTTAATGTCGGCATAACTCCCACTTTTTGCAATTTCACAGAGAGAAACAGCTTGTTTGAGCCACTGGCGCATAGGTTCAACCCAACTTCCAGTGGCAAGCGTCAGCTTACCAATTTGTTCCTCTAGCGACTTCTTTTTACTCATTAACTCGGCTTGTTTAGCACGGTAAGTTGTCTGGTCAATGTCTTGGTCTAAATAGCCGTCAAGAAGTCGCTGTAACTTGCCTTGTAAGTTATTTATGCGTTCTTGGGCTTTCGATATAAACACGCCAGAACTTTGTTCTGCTCTGCGTTCGTCCTCTGCAAGCATTGTTTCTAATGTTTGCGCCCACGACTTCGGCAAAGCGTAGCTATGCAGTATTCCTGTCAGTTGTTCGGTTAAGTCAGCTTGTGTTACTGCTGGCTCTAGGCACTTTATGTCTTTACGTTTCTTGGTGCAACGGTAGTACACATATTCGTGAACATTGCCGTTTTTCTGGTGCTTAATCTTATGTTCAGCAGTAACCGACAAGCCACAAGAACCGCAAGACAACAAGCCGCAAAAAACTTGCGGCTCTGTCTTTCCTTTTTGTGGTCGCCCACGCTTTGCAAGTGTATTTTGTACTTGGTCAAACAGTTTCTTGCTCATAATCGGTGTATGTTTGCCCTCGTGAACTTCGCCAGCATACCGAAAATGTCCATAATAAAACGGATTTGTTAAAAGCCGTTTTACTTGGTCTTTTGGAAACTGTTTGCCAGAGCTGGTAACAATGCCTTTACTCGCTAGAAAGGTGGCAATGTCCTCAAGACGACTTGCGCCTTTGGCGTATAACTCAAAGGCTTCAAGGACAATCAGCGAACGCCGTTTATCTACAACAATAGTTTTTGTGCGTACATCATTTATGTAGCCCACAGGCGCAAGTCCGGGGCGTTCGCCGCGCCTGACTTTTTGGCGCAAACCGCGCTTGGTGTTTTCGGACAGGTTGTCTACATAGTATTTGCTCTGCCCAAACGCTATGGACAGCATAAACTTGCCTTGACTGGTGTTCTCAAACCAAAATGTCGGAAACTTCAAGGCTTGCAGGTGCGTTTGGTCAAGCAAATAGACAATTTGTCCGCCGTCTACGGAGTTTCTAGCAAGTCTATCGGGGTGCCACGCAATTATGCCATTTGCCTCGCTATTTTCTATGCGTTTCAGCATATCGCCAAAAATCTTTCTGCCTGGCATTTTGGCGGACTGTTTCTCTACCAATTCGTCCACTATCTGCAAGTTTTCAT
>JBGAVT010000020.1:0-17404 GCA_044227985.1 Saccharimonadales bacterium (SeqCode) | reverse complement strand
GTTTTCGGTCCAATCTATCCTGTCGTTAGTTTCAGCGATGAAGCTGAGGCCATTAGGCTCGCAAACGATACTGTCTATGGTTTGGGTGGTCGGGTAATGTCGAAGGATAAGAATCGTGCACTACGAGTTGCAGGACAGATCGACGCCGGCACGATTAGTCTCAACACAGAATCAACCTTTGCACCGTGTGACCCATTCGGTGGCTACAAGAGCTCAGGTATGGGACGAGAGCGTGGCATTCACGGTCTGCGCGAGCTCTGTCAAATTAAAGTTATTCAAGAAGATAAATGATTAGTACAAACTTACTTTTAGGAATTACTTAAACTTATAATAGCTCATAGCTGACACGGATTTTACCGTTCTTTTTCTTTATCTTGGTGATTTTAACATTGCCAATTTCAGAAATATCCCGCACATGCGTACCGCCACAACATATGTTAAAATTATCTGGATACTTTGCGATATGAACATTTTGATAGCTATCAAGCACGTTTTGTGGAATGTATTCACTCATTTCATGGGCTTTTTCGCTTGGAACCACAGCTGAAGATACTTCACCACCATTTGTTATGTAATCGTTTATGGATGTCTCAATTTTATGCATAATTTCTTCGTATTCATCAGCGTTCACTTCACCGTCATAATTCACATAGCATCGTCTGGGGAAATGAGCACTAATTCCGCTTTTCCAATCAAGCCCAGCTTGCTTGACCCCGAGATCGAGCAAATGTCCAGCACAGTGAAGTCTTGAGTGAAGATGACGTTTTTCTGCATTAATTTTTCCTGTTACAGTATCGCCTATTTTTGGTAGTTCTCCATTCAAAATACCTTCATGAGAAATCACGCCATCGTTGTCCTTGCTAACTTTTGCCAGTTCAAGCTGACCGCCATCCCAGGAGATAGCTCCAAGATCGCAGGGTTGTCCACCGCCACCAGGATAGAAAGCACTTTGGTCCAACATTAACACAGTTTCGTCATCTTCAGTTTTGGAAATTTTCTCGATTCTTGCTTCGAAAGCTATTTGCGCCCAATCATCAAGATATAATTTATGCGTTCCTTCAACAGCTGCCGATTCTGGTAATCTAGCTCTATCAATCTTTTCTATTTTTTCAAAATTAATCTCGGGATAGATCTTTTTAGTTGTTTCATCGACTTCCGATCGAAGATTCGGAAAAATAACACCTTCACGAGCTGTCACACCTTCAAAAAACCAAAAATTTCGTTCACTATTTCCCCAACCACAAGCTGGTGGCATGCCATATTCGAGCATTTCAACAAAATCAATATCAAGCATCATTGCTTCTTCATCGCCCGCTGCCCGCAGTTTTTGCTGTTCGAGAAACCGAGCAAGCTGTTCTTGAGGGTCATTCAACTCGCTGAAACCATTCCCAAGTTCACTGCCGCCTATAATAGGGTGGAAGCGCTGAGTCAAGCGTGGATCACTCGGCTCGGCTTTTGATAACGGACTGATCGCCACTGGCTCATTAATCATCCAGTAAGGACCAGCAGATTCTCGGCGGATAATCTTCCAGACATTATCAAGTGCCCGGTTAAGGTTCACATCACCGTCTAGCTCTACCTTATTGTCTTTGAGTATTTTTTTAAGTTGCTCAAAATCTGGATTAAACACATCAACATCAAATCGTTCTTTCATGACATCAGCATATTTAACACGAGGCCATGGTTGGTCGAGGTTAACTTCAAATCCATTCACATCTTTAAATTGTAAAGTGCCCCAAGTTTTTTCAGTTACAAACTTGATCATTCGTTCATACATGTCCATGCCATCTTGGTAATCCTGGTAGGCAACGTAGCTCTCCATAGCAATGTGCTCCGGTAAATGTTCGTCCGAATAATTTTCGTTTCGGAAACGCGGACCAATATCAAAAACCTTCTCGTAGCCTCCACCAATCAAACGTTTAAGTGGAAGTTCGTGCGAAATTCGAAGATAAAAATCTTGATCGAGTGCGTCCATATGTGTGACGAATGGATTAGCATCCGCTCCACCAGTTGTGTGCTCAAGTACAGGAGTATTGATCTCTATGAACCCTTCATCGAGCAGAAACTGCCGTGTTGCTTGCCAAAAAACACTCCGTCTCACGAATCGCTCACGAACCTCTGGGTTAATCGCTAGATCGAGATATCGTCGGCGAAGTCGAGTCTCTTTATCGTCAAGTTTCTCTGGAAGCGGTCTCAAGACTTTACTCAAAACACGAATAGAGGAAGCTAAGATCGATGGCTGTTTGGTCTTACTGTGGGTAACAGTACCTGATATCTCGACAAAATCACCACGTGTTAACAGATTAATATCTCCATATCCAAGCTTTCCGTGTGGGTAATCGCTCGAAATATCGTCTACTCGAAGCATAATCTGAATAGTTGAGCCATTCTGCTCTAGATCGAGAAAGCTGAGCTTACCATGTTGACGAATACTAATAACCCGTCCGGCTACAACTTGCTCTGAATCAGTTAAACTATCAAACTGTTCAACAAGTTGGTCGAGAGATATTGTTAGATTGCTTTTTGATGGGTATAAATCAATACCAAGATTCTTCAAACTAGCAATTTTCTGTAACTGCTCATCTCTGTACTCCTGCATGCTCGCCATAGATAAAGATCCCTTAATTTCAACTATTAACTATACCAGAGTTACTAGTAGTGTTAAACAAACTCTTTTCTGTTTCCTGAGCCTTACTTTCAGCTATGAAAGGATAAATCATACTAGACAGACATAGCGACTAGACTGATAAAGATTCCTCGGGCCAGATTACTATTTAATCGAAGTGATTTTGTATGATTTTGTGCCTGCTTCGAGTTCAACAGTGACTTCATCACCCACCTTGTGATTGAGTAGACTTGAGCCAATAGGTGATTCGTCAGATATTCGACGTTCGCTCGGGTTAGCTTCAACTTTTCCGACTACTTGATATTCATAATCCTTGCCATTAACCTGAACACCGACTCTACTACCAAGTGAAACAACATCTGATTTCTTCTCTTCAATAATCTCATGGTTTTTTAAGATATTTTCAATCTCAGTTACACGCTTCTCAAGCACCTGCTGATCGTTCTTGGCTGAATCAAATTCAGCATTCTCGCTCAAGTCACCTTGGCTTCGAGCACTTGCCAGACGTTCAGCAATACCGCTACGCTGTGAATGCAGTTCGTCTCGCTCGTCTTCAAGCGCTTTTTTACCCTGTTTTGTAATTCTAAATTCTTTAACCATTTTTTCCTCAAATCTGCTGTATATTTTTGGTCAGCGTGACCATTCTAACAAGCTCAAGAACTTCGTGCAACCTCGGTTTTATTACTTGAAATATGCACGGAAGCCGCTAGCTGCGACTGGAGATAGATAAAAGCTACTTTTACCACCGTTTTCAATCATCGATGCAATCAGTATCTTTGGATTGTCTATTGGTGCATATACACCTTCCCAGATGTGCGGACTACCTCCATTAGCTCTCGTGACCGTCTCGGCTGTACCTGTTTTACCAGCTACTGGTGGTAAGCCACCAAATGCGATATTTCCGACCGTTCCGCCGAGAACAGCCTGTCTCATACCCTCTTGGACAATCAGGAAGTTACTATTATCGACCTTCACCTGAGAACTGGTTTGTGGCTTAGAGCCAAGCTTCAGCTGTGGCTTAAGTACCTTTCCATCATTAATGATTGCTGACTGAGCCATAGCCATCTGTAGTGGTGTAACCTGCATATCGCCTTGCCCGATCGATATGTTATACGAATCACCGGTGAACCATTCTTTACCAAGTACCTGCTTCTTCCAGTCAGGATCTGCCACTACTCCGTCAATCTCGCTAGGCAAATCAATACCAGTTTTGCTGCCTAACCCGAACTGTTGATAATAATCACCCATACGATTGCCGCCAAGACCCTTGATGCTACCAAAACCACCGCCGACTGTGTAGAAATAAATGTTGGAACTTTTAGCAATGGCTGAAACGACATTAACTGGACCGAGTGCAATACCCTTATAGCCATCAAACTTTATCGAATCAGCGCTGTTTCTCGGGTTAACCAGAGTGATCGAGCCAGTGTCATTGATGATCGTACTCTTATTTACAACGTTTTCTTGCAAGGCAGCACTGGCGAGAAGTGGCTTAATCACCGAGCCAACCGGATAGCCACCACTAATAGCGCGATTAAGAAGTGGCTTGTCGGGATTATTAAGTAATCGAGAGTAATTTTCCGACTCGATACCGCCGCTGAACTGATTGTTGTCATAGCTCGGCAAACTTACCATTGCCAGCACTTCGCCCGTTTTTGGATCAACCGCCACTGAGCTACCCTTGCTAACACCGGCTGCTTGAATTTGCTGTTGAAGCGTATCGGTTAGCGCTTTTTGAATATCAATATCAATAGTTAAATGCAGGTCTTTGCCACTTATTGACTGCTCCTTGGCGAGAGTTCTGGTTGGGTGACCGTTAGCATCTACTTCAACGCGTCGTTTACCATTATGCCCACGCAGTTGCTTATCAAATGATTTCTCTACACCCTCACGGCCAACAAAATCAGTTAAATCGACATCATCGCGACTTTTTAAATCACTCTCACCAACACGATTAACATAGCCAAGCAATGGTCCTAGAGCTAAATCTCTTTTATACAAACGGATCGGGACCAATTCAAGTGAGAATGCCGGAACTTCACTCAGCATCGTCTCAAGCCTCAACGCATTTTGATGTGACACCTTTTCTTCGATAATTATTGGTGAAACTGAATCGGTGCCATGATCCTTTATTCTTTGCTTAATCTCTTCGACTGAATCACCGATAACATCACTAACAGTTTGGAAGTTGTTTTCTCGAACTTCAGGATCTTTACTGAGTAGATACGGATGCGCTACTAGCTGATAACTAGCTGTATTCTCTGCTAAAACCTTGCCGTTTCGATCAAGTATCTTACCTCGCTCAGCGTACAAAGTCGTTTCTCTAATCCTATTTCCTGCAGCTAAACTCTGGTAGCGGGCACCATCAACAATCTGGACACGAAAAAGCTGAATTGCAAATAATGTAAAAATTGCACCGAAACTTATCAGTAAAACACCAAGTGCTCGTCGGCTGCGTGGTAAATCGAGTCTGATGCGACTAAGCCAACCAGGCATAAGGCTAACCGCCCATTCCTCTGCATTTTCTTGATCACTACGATCAATCAAGCCATAGTCTTCTTGGTCGATATCAAATGGACTACCCATAGCTAAGCCGCCTTCTTAGGTGTGTAGAATGAAGCTATGGCCGCCGCAATCGAAGATTGCAAAGCGGCGCTAAATAAGAGAATAAATAAAACTATCGAATCAATACCTACACCAACACTGAGCAATTGAATTATTAGAAATACAGTACTACAAAGCAACATTGCTACGTACATCCAGCGTCGATATTGTTGTCCAAACTTTGCCCTTATAAAGAAAATGATTCCGGTGCTAATCACTAAACTGAGGCTCATAATTGGAGCATTACCAATAGTCATGATATCGTAGGCCACCCCAAAGCCAAGCGCCAACCACCAAGCTTCCTTTGGGGTAATGTTCCAGCAAACAAAGACAAAAATAATAACCAATGGATTCAATAAAACACCGAGTAGCGGAATTTGGTTAGCAATCAACAATGTAAATAGCATGCTGAATAGAAGCGTAATAATCGTTTTTGTCATCGAATAACCGTAACCTGTTGAATCTGCGCCGCATCAACACCAAGCTCCAGTCTAGCTTCATAAAATACGTTACTATCGACTTGTGTAAAAGATCCTACTCTACCGATTGGAAGATTAGCTGGAACAAAATTACCGATATCGTTCGTGAAGACCGGCTCACCCTTTTCGAGCTTATCTGTAGTTGGGATCTGTACTACCATAGCACTAGCGATATCGCCCTTTAGAAGGCCACTACGAGCAGTAGACCCAATACTGACTGGCAATCGAAATGATTGATCACTTACTAACTGGACAGTACTAAAACCTGGTTGTAATTTTATAACTCTACCAATCAGAAAGCCTTGAGAGGTGACAACATCTCCTTGTCGGACTCCATCATCTCCGCCGATACTAATCATAATTTCACGCTTCAAAGTTGTGGCACTTCGACCAATAACGTCTCCGCTCGCTACGATTTTATCATCACTACCCCTAGACTTTAATTCAGCACGTAATAATTTATTCTCTGAATTTAATTCTGCAATTTTCGTTTTTGATTTAGCATTTACCTGCGAGTCATTTGACTCCAAATTATGTCCGATTAGAGGCTGGGAGCCAATCCAAAGGCCAAAGCCATTAAATACATTTTGTATCGGTATTTGTAGGCGTAATAGCTGTTCTTGGACAGGATTAAAAAATCCTAAAGATATTAGTAGAACTAAAACAATTGCGGCAATTATTCGTGTTGTCCATGAGGAATCCTTCACGATAGGCTATCCAATCTCCTCATGGGTAACCAAAACTTCACGCAAACTATCAAGATCATCAAGCACTAGTCCACAGCCAGTCACGACGGCATTCAAGGCATTTTCGGAAACCGTTACTTTTACATTAGTCTCATGAGCGACTGCTTCACGCAAACCTCTTAATTTAGCGCTACCACCAGCAAGAACAATACCGCTTTTGGCAATATCAGCAGATAGCTCCGGTGGGGCTTCTTCAAGTGTTAATTTAATTGCACTAATTAATGGTTCAGCTGTTTTGATCAAGGGCTTTCGAATCATGTCGGCGCTAACTTGGATTTCTTGTGGTAGTCCAGTAATTAAATTTCTACCTCTGATAGCCATGCTTTTGGGATTTTTTGGTGGCGGTGCAAGGCTGCCTATTTCAGTTTTTACCATCTCGGCTGTTGTCTCTCCAACTTGGAGATTAAATTCATCTCGCAGGTACTGTTGAACACTTTCTGTTAATTCATCTCCTGCGATTCTTAAACTACGACTAACGACAATTCCGCCCATAGATATAACCGCAACTTCGGTTGAGCCTCCACCAATATCAACAAGCATACTGCCTGTACTGTCCTTGACCGGCATGCGACAGCCGATAGCTGCAGCTACTGGCTCTTCTATCAAATACGTCTTTCGTGCTCCAGCGCTCGCTGCTGCTTGCTCCACAGCACGTTTTTCGACTTCAGTTACTCCACTAGGCAAACCGATAACGACTCGTGGTCGAGCCAATAATACTCGGTGTTTTTCATGCACTTTTTCTAAAAAATATTTCAACATCTGTTCGGTCACTTCATAATCACTGACAACACCATCAACCAGCGGCCGCGAGACAATTATCCCTTTCGGTGCTCGACCAATCATCTTTTTTGCTTTCTCACCAATAGCAATTACTTGTTTGGTTTTTTTGTTCAGTGCCACAACAGATGGCTCATTTATTACTTCACCAATACCACGGATATAAATAAGTGTATTAGCAGTGCCTAAGTCGATACCAATGTCATGCCAAAGTTTGCGATTTAGCTTTTTTAACCAAGTATTTTTTGCCATATTACTAGTCTACGGTGAAACATCGAGCTTGCCAAACGTTAGCATGTTGTATTTTTAGTTTATTAAAAAAATCCTATACTTTAAAAACAAATAGTAGCAAAAATGCTAAGCCATTCTTACAAGCATGAAGTATGATTGATGGCACAATTGACTCAGTTTTATAAACTAGAAGACATAGGGCAAGACTCAAGATAAAAGTATCAATTCCGACATTAAGCTGGCCATGTGCAAGCGCAAAAACCGAACTTGTTAAAAAAATCGAGACACCGTAAGGAAAAGTCTTTCGTAAGCGGCTCAAAAGATAGCCTCTGTACAATAGCTCCTCGGCTATCGGCGCTACTACTACCAAGGCGATAAACGAAATAATTATTTGTGTTGTTCCTTTAGCGCCAATAAATGGAATCTTCTGGGCTTGCTCTAAATCAGCAGATGGAAACAACGCCTTCAGAAGCACCATGACACTGACTAAAAATAGTACGTAAGCAAGTGCAGCTGGCAAAACCCAAATAACTTTTTTTCCAGGCAGTTTAAATGAAAATAACTTTTTAAGTGAGATCTTCTGCATCATACTCATGCCAACCAAAAACAGTAGACTCAAGGCATTGGCCACCGCTAGCAAAACAAGATTTGCACTGAGCGACTTGAAAATATCATCACTAAAAATATTGAGGCTAATCAGTCCAAGCACTAAGACTGCAGGCAAGAAATTACCTAGTCCGACAGACCCAACAAAAGAACCAACTGTAAATAATAGCTCGGCGATGCGCTCTCGAACATTGGCATTACTGTTGTTGTTTACCATATGGCTTTATCCGCCAGAAACTCGCCCAATATCAACATAGGTAATCAAAACTGCGAGAATCATTAAGGCAACAAACCCTGTACCATGAATCGCGTTCTCTATTCTTTCGGTTAGGTAATTTTTACCAGTAATCTTTTGAATAGCTTTAAACAGCAACATAACCGCTAATCGCCCACCATCAAGTGCCGGGATCGGCAACGCATTCATAATCGCTAGCGTAAGCGAGATGATCCCGATGATGAAAAACAACTCACCAAAAGTTTCAAGGTGAAGTAGCGTGGCACCAATAATAACTGGTCCACCAACATTCTCTGTAGCCTTCTCCGTATCACCTTGAACTAAGTCGCCAACCGTTTGTCCAAGTAATATGACGGATGATTTACTGAGTTGATATGTTAAGCCAGTACCTACGATTGGCGAAGACCAAGTCGATCGTCTGACAGTTAAATCACGTGGTGCTACACCCAAGTGACCGTCTTTCTCTGACTCACGTAGTTTTACTGGCTTCTCGATTAATTTATCATCTTCATTTTGGAAACGAATAACGACTTCATCACCTTTGAATTTCTTGGTTGCAGCCATCAGTTGCTCGGTTGAGTTTATCGGTTTACCGCCTATGGCACGAATAGAGTCACCGGCTTTTATGCCAATCTTACTGGCAGGAGAATTTTCTTCGACACCGACTACTCTGACCTCATCTTTGATGATTTTTGTATCTGATGCGATGTAGAACTGGTTAGGAACAATCTGCTTCGGCAGCTCGGGAAAACCAACAGCTGAGGCTAAAGATAGAAATACAATTGCAGCCAAAAAATTCATCGCCACACCAGCCATCATAATTTTAACTTTAGCCCAAGTTGACGCAGCACCTAGTGAACCTTTACGTTTGTCTGAATCATTTTCACCCTTTAGTCGAACGAATCCACCGAGTGGCAGCAGGTTGATTGTGTAATAGCTTTCAAAGATCCCTTTTCCGAGTTTCTTTCCAGCAATCTTTGGCGGAAAACCAATACCAAATTCTTCAACTTCAACTCCGTTACGCTTAGCAACCAGGAAATGACCATACTCATGCACAACTACGAGGGTGATAAACAGTATGATTCCTAAAATAAATAACATAATACCCCTTTAAACGGTTAGGACTTCAATTTCTTTTGACTTAACAGCACTTTCGATTTTTTTCTGGAATTCGTCTATTAGATTATTCAAATCTTTTTCCGTAGCCTTAAGATCATCCTTGCTTATATCACCTGCTTTTTCGGTTGCTTGCTCACTTTTTAAAACATCATGGCGAATATTTCGCAGACTAACCCGAGCATCTTCAGCCTTTTGGTTAACATGCTTGACGATTTCTTTGCGGCGCTCTTCGGTTAACGGTGGAATTGGGATCCGTACGACCTTACCATCATCAGCTGGGTTGAGTCCAAGACTTTTGTTGTCTCTTATTGACGATGAGATCTTCGATAAATTTGAAGGATCAAATGGTGTAATTTGCAATGTCTGCGCATCAAGAGTTATAACACTGGCAATGTGGTTAAGTGGCGTTTTAGCTCCATAAACTTCTACCATCACACCGTCTAGAACACTAGCACTAGCTCGACCAGTACGAATTCGCTTTAGTGCCTCTTCGAAATGATCAAATGATTGTTGCATTCGTTTTTTAGCTTCGGCTGTCGTATCCATAAATCTTTTGTGTACTCCTGTTATCTTTTATTGTTCGTCTGCGCCAAGTTCAACTCGAGCAAAATTTCCAATACGTATATTTTCGCCTAGTTTTGCGACAGACTCTTTAACCAGTACTTCAATTGTTTGATCAGGATTCTTGATAAATGGTTGCCCCATCAACGTAACTTGGCCATACCATTTCTTGAGTTTACCTTCAACGATTTTCTCAGCCATCTCAGCTGGTTTACCCTGTTCTTTGACTTCGGCTAGAGCTAACTCTTTTTCTTTAGCAACATCAGCTTCTGGAATACTCGCGACATCGAGGTACTTTGGATTACTGGCAGCAATATGCATTGAAACATCATGCGCCAGTTGAACAAAATCATCTGTTCTCGCTACAAAATCTGTTTCGCAATACAACGCAACTAAAACGCCGATTTTATCACCATGGACATAGCTTTTTACGAGTCCGGCGCTAGCTTCGCGATCGGCTTTCTTGTCGGCTCGAGCTAAGCCCTTAATGCGCATCTGTTCTAATGCTTTGTCGAAATTGCCATCAGCTTCTTGAAGCGCTTTTTTTGCTTCAGTTAGGCCAACACCAGTTTGGCTTTTTAACTTCTTGATCTGATCAATCGAAATATCTGCCATCTATTTCTCCTCTTTCACGGTCTCAACCTTGGCTTCTGCGTTTGCTTCGGCTTTTGGCATTTCTTTTTTGACTTTACCTTGGCCAATGGCGATAGCTTCAGCTAGTTTTTCGATAATGAAACTAACAGCTTTAATAGCATCATCATTAGCAGGAATTGGATAATCTATATTTATTGGATTGCTGTTTGTATCAACAATTGCAAAGACTGGGATACCGAGCTTGCGAGCTTCAGCAACTGCGATATTATCGACTTGGATATCAGCAACAATAACAGCTGAAGGAGCACCGTCCATATTGGCAACACCACCGTAAAGCACCATCATTTCATCGATCTCTTCTTGGTAGCGTTGAACTTCTAGTTTGTTATACTTTGCAGCCAACTCACCTGAGTCCATTTTTGTTTGCAGATTTTTCATGTAAGCAATGCGCTTACTCATAGTCTGCCAGTTTGTCATCAAGCCACCTGGCCATCGGTTGATAACGTACGGTGAGCTAGTATCAGTCGTAACTTTTTCGATTATGGCACGAGCCTGTGGCTTAGTACTGACAAACAAAACCTGCTTACCAGTTGAGGCAATCTTTTCAATTGCAGCCTGAGCGACTTCTAGAAGTTCAGCAGTTTTGACGAGGTCAATGATGTGAACTCCATCTTTTTTATCAAATATGTATTCAGCCATCTTTGGGTTCCACCGACTCGTGTTGTGACCAAAATGTGCACCTGTTTTTAATAGATCTCTCGGATCGATTCGATATGCCATATAAACTCCTTTTCCTTCACTGACCAATTACGAATTTCACTTCGCAGGATGGCACCAAAACTACTGGCCAGCTGATTTGTTACTTAGTTCGTTTATAATATCATCTGCAAAACGTATTGACAAGTGTTCACACTGTCTTTACACTGTTTAATTACTTATGAAAAAAGATTTACACCCAGACAACTACCGCCCGGTTATCTTCCGAGATCAATCGGCTGGTTTCACATTTTTAACAAGATCAACTGCAAAGAGTGATCAAAAACTCAAGTGGGAAGACGGCAACGAGTACCCTGTTGTTGATGTTTATATCAGTAGCGCATCTCACCCGTTCTACACTGGTAAAGAGAAGTTAGTTGACGTTGAAGGCCGTGTTGATAAATTCAAGGCTCGCCAAAAAGCTGCTGCTGAACGTTCCGGCAAGATGACCGCTAAAGCTGAAAAGCAAATGAAAAAGATTGCTGAGCAAGCTAAGCTTGACGACGAAAAGCAAAAAGCGCAAGAAGCTGTTATCAAAAAATCTCGCCCAGCTGCCAAAACAGAAGCCTAGTTTTTTCAATCTGACAGATAATTAATAGTTTATTTCCATTTCAATTTTGTCACCAAAATTGAGTAATATCGTGATTTCTAATAATAATTTTCTCTTATAAGCTCATCACTTTGCACCGGCAAAGTAACACAAAACTCTCTCACGCCTTCAAAACATGATGGAAATAGCTATGAATTACTCACTGGTTCCTGCGGAACTCCTTACAGTCGCCCACTCACTATCGTTCGGAGTGGTCCTCGTCACGCAGGGATTAATTCATAGCTATTTCCTCAGTTTTGACGGATGCTCGACCTAAACCGTAAACTATTGCGGTTTCACGGGCTTGGGTCTGGGCATAAAAGAGGAGTCTCCTGAAGAACGAATGTCATTATTACAATCTGACCCAGTCGAGGACTGTTCGAAGAAGTAACTAACTGGTTAGTAGCAGTTAGTTACTTCTGAGTTCCGCAGACGATTGTAAGAATGATGATGAGTTCATCAAGAGTGACGACAAGCCCAGTGGTTTTGTTACTTTTGGCAGCAAAAGTAGATGATACATTTACATGAAACTAAATTTATGAGAATTTTAATTTGAAATTATGAGGTTTGGCGTGGTTTCGCGTATAGTAAAAGACTATGGATCATTATGATGAATTTCTGACTGAGAAAAAATCGCTCGAGGAAGAGCTGAAAGACCCGAGTATATATTCACGTCCCGACTATCCGAAAAAAGCCAAACGATTATCGTTTCTAACTGATACGCTTGGATTATTTGACGAAAAGAAAAAGCTATTGAGCGACCGCAAAGAAAGCCAGGAGCTACTTGGTGATAACGAGCTTGGTGACTTTGCCAAAGCTGAAATCGAAGAAATAGACCAGAAACTGGAGAATATAGAAGCTACCATCACTGAAGCCCTTGTCCCGCGCGACCCTAACAATGAAAAAGACGTCATCGTTGAGATTCGGGCTGGTGCCGGTGGTGATGAAGCTTCCCTGTTTGCTGGCGAACTGTACCGGATGTATGCGCGATTGGCCGAAATTAGAAACTGGAAGTTGGAGCTCATGAACGAAGCCCCTAATGATGTTGGTGGTTTCAAAGAAATTATCTTCGCAATTCGCGGTGACGAAGTTTATAAACAACTTAAATTCGAGGGTGGTGTCCACCGTGTTCAACGCATCCCATCTACCGAAAGTCAGGGCCGTGTCCACACTTCAACGGCAACAGTAGCTGTCATGCCGGAAGCCGAGGAGAACGATGTTGAGATTAACGATAATGACCTGAAGATTGACACTTACCGAGCCAGTGGTCACGGTGGTCAGAGTGTCAATACAACCGACTCGGCTGTACGTATCACCCACATACCTAGCGGTGTTGTCGTCACGAACCAGGATGAGAAATCACAAATTAAAAACAAGCTCAAAGCCATGAGCGTACTTCGCTCACGACTTCTTCAAAAACAAATCGATGACGATAACGCCAAACAATCCGAACAGCGAAAATCACTCATCGGTACTGGTGATCGCAGTGAGAAAGTTCGTACCTACAACTTCCCGCAAGACCGCATCACCGACCACCGGATTGGGTATAGCCGCAGTAACATCCCCGCTGCACTTAGCGGAGACATTGACGACCTACTCAATGAATTAGTATCCTATGAAACAAACCTTTCAAAGACCTAGTTAAACGCTTGAACTCTTGTGAAGTTGCTTGGATTATGATTTTCGACGACAAATCGTCCATTACTATCCAGTCCTACCGCACAATGATCAGATGACACATTATCTGGTAAACCTTGTATATCACGACCAATAGCAGACATACTACCAGGCGTAAGCGCCATTAGAGATGCTGGCTTGTTTCCCATAGATGGAAACATCAAAACAGTACCATTCTCCGTTCCAGCAAGAACTGTTGCACGTGCGACCTGCTCACCTTTAAGCGACCTACCACCCACTTCCAAAGAAGCCACAGCTTGGCCCGTAATCGTCATACCATTTCCAGCATCATAATTTCGATGCGCAACACTACCGTCAGCTACTAGATCTACCGCTACTGATTCATCTGGCTGGAGGAATATACCATGTTCGGCTTCTTCGGGGGTTAAGACCCTGGGTCCTTCGTCAAGCACGTCTTGTGGATCAACTAGTCCATTACTTACTACAAAATCACTTCCATCATTTGGCATGCCTTCGCTCATTTTTTTCCTTTTTTTTATTTTTGTTGAACTTTTTAATAATACTCTCTCTTAATTTGTCAAGTATGCAATATTAGTTTATAGAATTATGTTATAGTTTCACGACACCAATAAAAGAGGAAAAAAATGAGTAAAGTTAATCAAGATATCAAAAAAGCATTATTATTTCGTCATGCAGCCAAAGATTTCGATCAGAGCAAGAAAATCAGTGATGAAGATTTTCAGACAATTATTGAATCAGCTCAACTATCACCAAGCTCGTACGGTTTTGAGCCATGGAAATTTTTGATTATACAAAATCCTGAGATTCGTGAAAAGCTTCGCGAACAAGCTTGGGGTGGTCAAAACCAAATCCCCCACAGCAGTCATCTGGTGGTTATTCTTGCCCGTCGTGGTCAACAGCTACTGCCAGAAGGTGATTATATCCAGTCGACTATGCGTGATATGCAGCAACTTCCCGAGAATATAATCGAGATGAAAACTCAAAAATATGGCGAGACGATTGACCGAGACTTTATGTTGAAGACTGATCGAGAAAAGTTCGACTGGGCAAAACGACAAACCTATATTCCGCTCGCAAACATGATGACCGTAGCTGCGTTGCTCCAGATCGATTCTTGTCCAATGGAAGGTTTTAACGAAAGTGCAATCGACAAAGTGCTAGAAAGAGAATGTGACGTTGACTTAGACCAATTCGGCATAAGTGTCATGGTAGCATTTGGCTACCGAACAGCCGAACCACGCCCAAAAACTCGCCACCATAACGAAGATGTCATTCAATACTTCGAGTAATGTTCGACGACTCCTTTCTAAGCTGTACTATACTGAGACAATGAAACTTTCACAATTTCTATCAGAGAACACCACTAAGCTCACTAATAATGGAATCACCAGCGCGCGGTTGGATTGCTTATTACTCCTTGAACACGTTCTCGAGATTGATCGAGCAAAGATTTTAGCAGAGACAGAACTCGAACTATCACAAGAACAGTTTGAGGAGCTAAATAAGCTAATTAAAAAGAGAGCTAGCGGCATACCAATTGCCTATTTACGAGAATTTTCAGAATTTAGTTTTCTTGATTTCTACGTCGATGAGCGCGTATTAATTCCTCGAGTTGAAACAGAAGATTTACTCGAAGAAACTGTCTTTCGGGCACCGAGAAACGCGATAATTATTGAACTCGGCACTGGCAGTGGTGCTCTGGCAATAGCGCTTAAAACTTGGCGACCCGACCTCCAGATTACTGCAACCGACATCTCGAAAGATGCGCTTTTGGTCGCGAAAAAGAATCGAGAGCAATACGGAGCCGATATCGAGTTAATTGAAGCTGATTTATTGCCAGTAGAATATGAAGCAGATATCGTTGTCGCTAACCTTCCCTATGTGCCGACAAACCGCACTGCTGACCCCAGTATAGCTTTTGAGCCAGACTTGGCACTGTTTGCCGGCAGCGACGGTCTCAACGTCTATCGACGGCTGTTAAAGCAGATTAACGCCAAGAATATAAATCCGTTATTAATTATCGAAGCCGAACCAGACCAAAAAGCAGAATTAGTGAAAATGGCCAACAAGAGCGGCTATGCCTTAGAAGAACACCATAATTTATGTTTTGTATTTAAAAGTATTTAAATTTTTCTCATTCTATTAATTCAACTTTGATAGCAAAGTTGAGCAAACTCCTGGGCTATCGTCGCTCTTGATGTACTCATTGTCGTTCCTACAATCGTCTGCGGAACTCCTCAGTAATTAGCTGCATAAGCAGCTAATTACTTCGTCAAACAGTCCTCGACTGGATAGATTGTAATAATGACACTCGTTCTTCAGGAGCTCCTTTTTACGCCCAGAACCGAACCATAGAAATAAATGTGACCCTTGGGTTAGGTCGAGCATTTACAGAAACCGAGAAATTATTAGTTTTAGTGTCACTGCGTGACCAGGACCACCCCGAGCGTTAGTGAGTGGGCGACCGATAGGAGTTCGGCAAGAACCAGAGACACTAAAACTAATAATTTCATCGTGTTTGGGTAACTTGCGAGAGAGTTTTGTATTAACTTTGCCGGTGCAAAGTAATAAGACTAAGAAACTATACAACTATCTATCTATCAATTCAGTATCAGTGTATAAATTACAATAATTAGTTTTTTATTTAACTATAAATTAGTTATTTGGTGCTTCGCCAAGCCTAACTTTTGTGGTTTGGCTTTTACCATCTCGAACAAAACCGACCGTAACAGTGTCGCCTGGAGCATGCTGACTAACCACTGTTATTAATGAATTGTTTTTATCAACTTTTTGACCATTAATTTCAGTGATTACATCACCACTTTTTAGACCTGCTTCATCGGCTGGACCGCCACTGACTATTCCTGAACCGCCTTCGATTGTCTGCAGTAGTGCACCATTATCAACACTTAAGCCAAGTTGACTGATGATCTCTGGTGTCAGCAAAATATAGCGAACCCCTAGGAATGGTCGGATAATTCTTCCTTCAGCATTTACAGTTTTCACAAGAGGCTTTATATCATTACTAGGAATTGCAAAACCGATGTTCTCAGCATCACCAGCAACGGCAGTGTTCATACCGATAACTGTGCCGTCGAGCGCGACCAACGGCCCACCAGAATTGCCTGGGTTGATAGCAGCGTCAGTCTGAAATAGATTGACCAACTGCTCAGTCTGCGCCCCTTCTCCTCCAGCGGTAATTGGTCGTCCTTTACCTGAGATGATGCCGGATGTAACGCTGTTATCGAACTGCCCAAGCGCATTACCAATTGCAACAACTCGTTGACCGACAATAACATCTGAACTATTTCCAAGCTTAGCAGCAGGAAGTTCTTTGGCTGTTTCACTTTTCAAAAATGCAATATCGTTGACGTTATCTCGGGCAATCACCTTCACGTCACTATACTTTTTTCCCTCAGAGCTAATAACTGTAATATTGTCACGAGCACCATCAATTACATGACGATTGGTAAGGATGATTCCGTCTTCGAGCACTATACCACTACCAGCACCTTGGCCAAGCCGCCCGAGAGGCCCTGATACCTCGCTAACGATGCTGACTACGCTTGGGCCAACCTTTTCTGCCACGCCGCTAATTGCCTTGCTCTCATCGTCAAAAACGAGCGTACTTTTCTCTACACTTTTTTTAATTGGCTGCTGAAAAAAAACATTGGCGATAACTGCTCCAAAAAACCCAGCAACAAAACCAAAAAATAGCGTGCTAACTAGTAAGCCAGCCATCATAGATCTCAGTTTTTCAACACCTGTTTTTTCTGTCGAGGCTGTCTTTGCTGCTGCCGACTCCAATTGCTCGCTAGTATC
>JBGAVT010000001.1:0-108244 GCA_044227985.1 Saccharimonadales bacterium (SeqCode) | reverse complement strand
TTGCTCTAAGGAATCATGATTAAACTGCGGTACGTATCGAGACTTTGGTACGGTGCGAACATCGACTAATTGTGTAACCTCATATTTTTTCAGAATTTCTACCAACTCGTCAAATTCTCGTGTCGAATGGCCAATGGTATAGATTTTTGCGCTCATAACTACAGTATAATACAAGATACGAAGGATGAAATATGGACAAAGAAATACTTGAAGATATAATGGCGCACGAAAGCAATGCAAGTTTTACTGAACGCGGTTGGCAACCGTTATTTACAGGCTCTACAAGCTCCAAGATTGTTGTAATTGGCCAGGCTCCAGGCGTTAAAGCTCAGACAAGTGGTATACCTTGGGATGACAAGAGCGGTCAGAAGCTAATTGAGTGGCTGGGAATCACCGAATCTGTTTTCCGAGATCCTAAGCTAGTTTCGATCATGCCGATGGATTTCTACTATCCAGGTAAAGGTCGTTCAGGAGAATTGCCGCCGCGAAAAGATTTCGCAGCACGATGGCACCCAAGGATTCTGGATCAAATGCCAGACGTAAAATTGATACTTTTGATTGGAAACTATGCCCAGAAGTATTACCTAGGTAAACGAGCAGAACGAAACCTGACAGAGACTGTTTTTAATTTTGAACAATACTTACCCAAGTTTTTTCCGATAGTGCACCCTTCACCACTTAATTTTCGTTGGCAGACAAATAACCCGTGGTTTGAGCTGGAAGTAGTACCAAGTCTTAAGAAAGAAGTCGCAAAGTACATTATCATCTATTTTTCTCCGTAATGGTGTTTTTTAACTAATCAATATCACTACTTGTTAATAATTGTACATTTGAACTAGTTATGATAATATAGTTTATAAGGTAAATTATATATGAATACACTAACAGAATTTTCAACATATCGAACTAGCATTCTTCAGGCCAAGGCCTACCGCAATCTACGTCATTTCATGCTGCAGGTTTTAAGCAAACACGACCTAACTTGTTCTGAGTGGTCAATACTTGGTGTGGTTTGCGATGAGTCTCACAACGGCGGGATACGACTAAGTGAAATTGCAAGCTTACTTGATGTTGAAAGATCCTTTGCTACAACTATGGTAAAGAAACTACAGTTACAAGGGTATGCAAAATACAAATTTGATGAAGATGATGGGCGAGTACGTTTAGTTGTTGGGACTGATAAAGCTATGCGAAAAGTCCATGAGATAGAACAACAATTACGCGGCGGTATGCGTGGCTGACTTAACAACGTTCCGGCTGAAAAGCTAATGATCTATATAGAAGTTCTCGGGATAATCTCTGAAAATAAAGCTAGTTAGTTAAGTTAGCTTTATTATAGTTTACTTTATAAACTAAATTACATACTATTGAACTACAACATTAATTAATAACGAAAGGAAACGTTATGAAAAGTTCAATAGTAGGAATCGCAATCGCCGCACTTGTTGTCGGTATGGTTGGCGGTTACATGATAGGAATGAGTTCATCAAAGGATGATGGATCTGATAATAAAAGCGCTAATCAGGAGATGAAAGAATCTGCTGATACCAAAGACGGTGTAACTGTCGGCGGAGCAAAAATGGTGCGAACGCTCGATATAGTTGATAATGCAGCAAATGCAAAAAATGTTTCAACAGTTGTCGACTTGGTTAAGCAAGCTGGCTTAGTTGATACACTTAAGAGCGAAGGTCCATTTACAGTTTTTGGTCCAAGCAACGAAGCATTTGAAGCAGTTCCAAAAGATGTTTTGAGTGTTATTGCTGGTAATAATGAGTACCTGAAAACAGTACTTACCTACCACGTAATTCCAGGCACCTACACAACTGCTGACTTGCGAGCTATGGCTAATAGCGGTGAGTCTGTTAAGACTGTGCAGGGCGGGGAACTTAGTTTCAAGATTGTTGATGGCGACGTAGTTGTTGTCGATACTCAAGGACAAGAAGTTAAAATTGAAACTCCTGATATCATCAGCAGTAACGGTGTAACTCATGTGGTTAAGAACGTCTTGCTACCACTCGACCCAGCAACGCTGAAATAGTGTTGCCCTCGTCAACCCGAGCGTAGTATCGCTCGGGTTGACGGTTTTTAATTAAATAATAGAATTAATAAAAGAAAGAACATATCATGTTATTACTGTTAGGATCATTCATCGCGGGAGTGCTTACGGTACTAGCTCCGTGTGTTTTACCACTTCTGCCAATCATTATTGGCGGATCAATCAGCGGCGACAAAGTTAGCAAGAAACGACCGTTAATTGTTGCAATCTCACTGGCTATTTCGCTGCTAGCATTTACTCTATTACTCAAGGCTACAAGTGTGCTTATCAATGTTCCACCAGACTATTTTAAATATATTAGTGGTGCAATCATAATCCTACTCGGGTTCTTCACACTGTTCCCAATGGCCTATGCGCGAATTCTAGCAAAGCTCGGCTTGGAATCACGTGCTATGCGCTTATTGAGTAAAAGTAATAAAACCAAAAACGAAAATTTGAGCGCCATCATTACCGGTGCTGCACTTGGGCCAGTCTTTTCAAGCTGTAGTCCTGTCTATGCCTATATACTTGCCTCAGTATTGCCGGTAGATTTCGGTGTTGCAATGGTTTATATGATTGCTTATATTCTTGGTTTGTCGGCCGTCTTGCTTATGATTGGATATTTTGGGCAGAAATTTACTCGCAAAATTGCCTGGATGAGTGACCCGAAGGGAGCATTCCAGAAAGTTATGGCAATTCTGTTTATCGTGACTGGTCTACTAATCATTACTGGCTATGATAAGCGATTCCAAACCTATGTTTCAGCTAATACGCCATTTGATATTGACTCTATATCTGAACGCCTGATCCCTGAAAGCAAGAGAGTTGGAAGCGATGATGAATTGTTTAATGTTGAAGCATATAAAGCACCGGAAAAATTTGTTGGATTGGATAATTGGATTAATTCCAAACCAATCAAACTAGAAGAGCAGCGTGGGAAAGTTGTGCTAGTCGATTTCTGGACTTACAGTTGTATAAACTGTATTCGAAATAACCCACATATCAACGAATGGTATGAAAAATATAAGGACGATGGCTTGGTAGTTGTCGGTGTGCACGCGCCCGAGTTTGCATTCGAAAAAAATGCCAAAAATGTTGAGAAGGCCGTTAAAGATCAAAAGATTTCCTATCCTGTGGCGCTCGATAATGACTTCGAAACTTGGGGTGAGTTTGAAAACCAGTTTTGGCCAGCTTATTATCTGATAGACGCCAAAGGTATGATTCGTCGGGTCCATACTGGTGAAGGCGAGTATGAGCAATCGGAACAAGCTATCCGTAAGTTACTAGAGGAAAGCGGTGCAAAGCTTGATGATGAATTAACTACCTCAACTCAAAACAGTGATGGTCCAACAATCAGAGACGACCAGACGCCGGAAACATACCTTGGTACTAAGCGTGCGAGCAACTTCGCAAGCCCTGAAGCGCTCGGATCAAAGCCAGCACAATTTAGTTTCCCAGATATGTTAAAGTCAAATAAATGGGCTCTCTCAGGTGGGTGGATGGTTGATAACGAAAACATAGTTGCCGGTAAAGATGCGAAGCTTCGATTCTCCGTGAACGCAAAAGAGGTATATGTAGTAGCTGAGTCTGAGCAAGAGAGTGACATCAAAGTACTGCTCGACGGAACGCCAATAACTGAAACGGGTTTTGAGGGAGCTAATGTCGATAAAAACAGTACAGTTTCGGTAAAGGAAGCACAACTATATCGTTTGGCGAAATTCTCAAAGTTTGAAAAAGATAAAATCCTTGAGCTCGAAGTACCTGAAGGTGTTTCACTCAATGTTTTCACATTTGCTAGTTAACGTATGTTCATAGACGCTTCTGTTTTGTTGATAACCAGTATGTTAAAATTTGTTTATGAGTAAAAAAATTACATCGAAGCAGTTTATGGGTTTACGAAAATTTAATCTAATCATGGCGGCAGTCCACGCCATACAAGGCTTTGCAATCCTTGCTCTGAGCAAAGATTTTAGCTTACCAATCAGTGGGAGTTTCTTAAGTTTTAATGAAGCTAGTCGTTCGCTCGAGCCGGCTAATACTGAACTCTTCAATATATCTCTCCCAATTTTAATAGTTGTCTTCTTGTTTCTCTCAGCTGTGGCTCATTTGATCATAGCTACCGTTTACAATAAGCAATACAATAGTGACCTCTCAAAGGGTTTAAACAAAGCTCGTTGGATAGAATACGCATTATCGGCTAGTACGATGATGATCCCGATCTCTTTACTAGTTGGTATTTATGATTTCATGAGTTTGGCGATGATATTTGCACTGACAGCTATCATGAACCTACTTGGTTTGGTTATGGAAATCCACAACCAAACAACCGATAAAACTAATTGGCTCAGCTATTACATCGGCAGTTTTGCTGGAATTGTTCCATGGTTAACAATCGGTTTTTACTTCTGGCTATCGGCTGATCAAGGAAGTAAACCACCGACTTTTGTGTACTGGATATTTGTCTCAATCTTTGTCTTCTTTAGTAGCTTTGCAGTAAACATGATCTTGCAATATAAAAAGATTGGTCCGTGGAAAGACTACATTTATGGCGAGCGTGCGTATGTGGTTCTCAGCCTTGTAGCAAAGTCGGCTCTTGCATGGCAGGTTTTTGCCGGCACACTGCGCCCGTAGGTTATACTAATATGAATGATTAAGGCTGTATTCTTTGATTTTGATGGAGTATTGACACTAGAGGCAAGGGGCTCATTTGCGTTATCGCAATATCTTGAGACTAAACTGAACATTGATTTCAGGGTAATATTGACAGCGCTCAATAGAAGACATGAAGAGATGTTGACTGGTAAGCTTGATTATGACGATGAGTTAAATATTATCAGTCAAGAGATTGGAGCAACAGTAACTTCCGAGCTGTTGTACCAAGGTATGGTTGCAGTAACGCCAAACCAAGCTATGTTTAATCTAGTAAGTGATTTACGGGCTCGAAGTGTTATTGTTGGGATAATTACTAATCAATCGAAGATTAGGATTAAAAAAGTTCGAAACGAATTCATGCTTGATAGTAAATTTGATCGAATAATATCTTCCGGTGATGTAGGTCACACCAAGAAGGATATTGAAATCTTTCAGCTTGCCGTCGACAGGCTTGATGTTGCTCCAGACGAAATCTTATTTATCGAAAACACTGAGTCAAATCTTGAAATACCGAAACAACTTGGTTGGAGAACGTATTTTCATGATGACGCCGAGAATGACATGGATGCATTGCAAGAATTCCTGAAAAGCTTTGAATCATAGCGTACAATAAAGTTATAAAAGGGTAATCAGTATGCAAAAAGGAAAACTTAATAATATCTTACTGATAATTACTGCTCTTATCGCAATTATTGTTGCATTTGTTGGTGGTTTTTTTATAGCCGCCGAAAGTAGTAAAGATAAAACAAAAACGGGTGAAGTTACTGAATCTCAGCGTTAGTCTGGTCGTAATTAGTCATCAAAATACTTAAAACACTTGACGTTTAAGTGTATACTTAAACGTAATGATTATTGAAGTAGACAAAATAGAAAAAATATTCGATGACAGCCAAGGTCGAACAGTTGCTATAAAAGATATCAGTCTACAGGTTAAAAAGGGGCAAATATTGGGTTTACTTGGTCCTAACGGTTCAGGCAAAACTACGCTCGTCGATATTTTGGCAACATTATCACGTCCGACTGGTGGGTCAGCACGTGTCGCAGGAATCGATGTTGCAAAAGACCCAGCTAAAGTAAGAGAAAAAATTGGTTTAGCAGGGCAGTTTGCTGCAGTTGATGAAAATCTAACTGGTCGTGAGAACCTAGAGATGGTTGGACGATTGTATCACTTGGGTAAAGTGGAGGCTAAGAAACGAGCAGCTGAAGTTCTGAGAAGGATCTCCCTTGAAGATGCAGCCGATCGAACTGTTAAGGGATACTCTGGAGGTATGCGTCGACGACTCGACCTTGGTGCAAGTTTACTCTATCGTCCAGAAGTACTGTTCCTCGATGAACCAACGACAGGCCTTGATCCAAAAACAAGGATTGATCTTTGGGCATTAATTCGTGAAATGGTAGACGACGGTACTACGTTACTTCTGACTACTCAGTATCTCGAAGAGGCTGATGAATTGGCTGATAATATCGTAGTGATTAATAAGGGAGAAGTTGTTGCTGAAGGTACAAGTAACGAATTAAAACGAGCCCTTGGTGCCGATCAATTATCGTTTGAGCTTAGCGACCGGAGTAAAACAAAACAAGCTAAAATAGCGCTCGACAAGGCAGGAATTGCCACTAGCCCAATCGATTTTGATCGTACTGGTGCGGTCATGTATACAGTAAAAAATGGTGTTAAAGATCTCGAAGCGAGTATTGACGCCCTCAGAAATGCCAAAATAGAAATTGCCCATGTCAGTTTGGCGCAACCGAGCCTTGATGATGTGTTCTTACAGTTGACAGGAGATAGTGATGAATAAATTTAGAGCAACACTTAATGACACTTGGGTTGTAACCATACGAAATCTTATAAAATACAAGCGCGTTCCGCGGTTGATCATATTTAGTACAGTTCAGCCATTAATGATATTGCTATTGTTCAATTTCGTCTTTGGCGGTGCACTTCGTTTGCCACCTGGGATCGATAAATACATAATCTTCTTACTTCCAGGCATCATGGTTCAAGTAGTATTGTTTGGTTCAACCCAGGCAACAATTGCAATGGCGGATGACCTTAATCAAGGAATTATTAATCGTTTTAAGTCATTGCCGATGAGCCGGTTTGCCGTTGTAGCTGGCCGAGCTTTTGCTGATCTTGTTCGAAACGCGATTGTTTTAAGTGCTATGGCTGTGCTCGGTTTCTTAATAGGCTTTGAACTAGGCGGTACTATCCTACAGGCTTTAGCGGCTTTTGGAATTGTCTTGTTGTTCAGCTTTAGTATGAGCTGGATTAGTACGACAATCGGTCTTTTGGCGAAAGATCCGGAGAGCGCACAAGCACTTGGCTTAATTTGGGTTTTTCCGTTAGCTTTTGCTAGCTCTATTTTTGTGCCGACTGAGTCTATGCCGGATTGGCTACAGGTCTTTGCTGATAATCAGCCGGTATCTCGGGTAGCAAGTGCTGCTCGTGAATTAACGCTTGGAGCTGGTAGCTACGAGAATGTTATCCCTGCAATTCTGTGGTGCTTTGCAATTATGATTGTTTTTGCCACTATATCGACTGTTTTATATAAGAAAGCTTAGTTAGTAGCCGAGCTTATTTCGGTAGTGTATAGTTGAATATAATGAATATATTATTTGGTAGTGTTTATTTGGCTTTGGAGTTGTTCGCCAGAGCTGGCGGTGGCGGCTCATCTGGCGGTGGTGGCGGTTCGTCTGGAGGTGGTTCCTATGGAGGCTCTTCATATAACAGTGGACCCTCAACATCTTCAGGTGGTGGCGCGCCTATATCAGACGCTTTAGCAGTTCTTTTAGTCGCTTTATTAATCAGTAGTCCAATCATCGCACTCGTCTTTAGGTATATCATTTCAAAAATTAGAAAGAGTCTAACTACTGGTGATGATATTAATTTTCATAAAGTTTCTATTATTATCGGTGTAGTAGCTGCGTTCGGCTTTGGCATTGGAATATCTTTTATCAATCTTCCGGTAGGTATAGCGTTTGTACCGGCTGCTTTGCTTGGGGTTTTCTTCGGCTCTCGTAATTGGAAGTTATACCGAAGTGTAAAGCTTGACCAGAAAAACGCTCAAAAATTGTCAACTGCTTCTGGGGATGACAAGACATGGGACTATGCCACGGTTAAGCCTCGTGTCGAGCAAGTGTTTACACAATTTCAAACAGACTGGGGAAGTTTTAATCTGGCGAATATGCAAACTTATCTCACACCATCATTTTATCAACACAATGCACTGTTACTTGAAGCGCTAAAAGATCTTGGCCGACAAGATACCATAAAATCTATTGAGATTCAGGCTATAGCTATCAAGCAAGTTGCTGATAGCGAGCAGAATGATCAAGACCGGCTTGTTGTTGATATCAAAGCTAATATATCATCAGCGCTGATAGAGGTTACCACTAATGATGTTATTGATAGTGAAGCTACTCCATTCACTGAAACTTGGTACTTTGCACGTCAAAATGACCAATGGGTATTAGCAGATATACTCCCAGCTACTGCCGATAGGCGGTCAGAGCTAAAAACCCTGCGAGACTTTGCCTCGCAAAACAACATGTATTACAAACTTGATATTGGTCGGCTTTTACTGCCGAAACGTGGACAGCTTTTCGATCAGGGTAAGTTTAGCTCCAATGACATCAACAACCACATCATTGGACGCTGGGATGATCTACTAGTCCAACTCTATACGCTAAACGTCCTTATCGATAAGATGGGTGAAGATAACGATAGAACTGAAAGTTATTTAGTTGGTCAGATTAGTCTTCCAAAGAGCTATGGTGGAATCTTGATACGTCGTACTGACGATGGTGGCAAATTTAAGATATTCGGCGACAAGAAGCCGTCAGGCTATGAAAAGGTTGAACTCGAGTGGGGGGATTTCAATAAACGTTATAACGTTTATGCTACTAACCTCGAGCAAGTAACGGTATTCGAATTGCTCAATCCACAGTTCATGCTTGAGCTTCACGACTTTAACCTACCAATAAATATCGAAGTTGTAGATAACGTCGTTTATTTTTACTGTAAGCTGCAGAGGAACAATCAAGAATACAGCACTATGCTCAATGTGTTGAAGCGAGCTTACAAAGAACTTAAACGCTAATTTTACTTTAAGCTCTGCGCTGTTTACACTAGTAGGAAGTTTCGTTAATGAAAGGTTTCTATGCGATATTCAAAAATATTTGGCCGTACATCAAAAACTGAAGGCGCAAAGTATACGATTAAGTCTCATAAATTACTTACTCAAGCTGGATTTATTCGCGAGTCAACAGCTGGAAGGTATTATTTCTTGCCGCTCGGTCTAAAAGTGCACAATAAGATAATTGATATAGTCCGAAAGCATATGGATAAAGCGGATGCCCAAGAGATGGTAACGCCTGTACTTCACCCGCTTGAGTTATGGCAGGAGACGAACCGAACCGATACTGCAGGTTTTGAGTTGATGGAAATGAAAGATCGACGAGGCGCTTCATTCGCACTTGGCGGTACAGCCGAGGAAATGATGGTTGATGTAGTTCGAGGATTCAACGTTAGTTATAAAGATTTGCCGTTCAATATCTATCAATTTTCCATGAAGTTTCGAGACGAACTACGATCAAGAGGTGGACTGCTGCGAGTTAGAGAGTTCGTCATGAAAGATGCCTATAGCTTTGGGACTGAAGATCAGTTCAAACAAACATATAAGCAGATGTGGGATGTTTATCAGGATATTTTTGATGAGCTAGGATTAAAGGTTGATGTTATCGAAGCAGATAACGGCTATATCGGTGGTGAGTACTCACATGAGTTTGTTGCTGAGAGCGACATCGGTGAAAGTACTTACTTCGTTACTGAAGATGGTAGCTACAAAGCTCACGAGGATGTGGCTCAATTCATTTTCGAAACTCAGCAGAGCGACGAAGAGATGAAGCCGATAGAAGAAGTCGAAGGCAAGGGAATAATTGGTGTTGAGAAATTAGCTGAACATCTTGGAATAAAAACCACTGATACAACCAAGACAATTCTGTTCGAGAGTGAAAAAGGTGACGTGATAGCGGCTGCAATCGGTGGCGAGTATGAGGTTAATAAAACCAAGTTAGAATCAATTATAGGTGGTTCACCATTGGCCCTAGCAAGTGCAGAAACCGTTAAACGAGTTACTGGTGCTGAAGTTGGTTATGCCGGCATACTAAATCTTCCCAAAGAAGTCCGTATTGTCATGGATGAGTCGATGAAAGGTAGAAAAAACTTTGAAATGGGTGCTAACAAAACGGACTTTCATACTATGAACGTCAATTTTGGTCGTGATATTGAAGAGCCTGAAGAATTCTATGACATTAAATTGGCCAAAGCAGGCATGCAGGCACCGAATGGCAAGGTCCTAATAGAGAAAAAAGGTATTGAAGTTGGAAATATTTTTCAGCTTGGTTATCACTATAGTAAACTCATGGAAGGCGCAGCATATACCGATGAAAACGGCGAGAAGCAACCATACTATATGGGTTGTTACGGTTTTGGTATTGGTCGAACGATGGCTACAATTGCAGAGATTTTTGCGGACGATAAGGGACTTGTTTGGCAAGATAACATTGCGCCAGCTCAAGTGTTTTTGATTAACATCGGTAATGACGAAGCTGTTATCAATGCAGTCGAGTCATTGTACAAACAATTGCAAGAAAAGAACATTGAAGTTATTTATGATGATCGAAAACAAAGACCAGGTGAAAAATTTGCAGATGCTGATTTAATCGGTGTGCCGCACCGTGTAGTTGTCAGTCCTAAAACAATCGAAGCCAATAAAGTGGAATATAAACATCGAAACAGTAGCGAAAATCAGTTGCTCAGTCTCGATGAACTATTTGATAAGCTCGGCTAGATACTTTAAACGCCATTAAGTAATTCAATTTGTTGTAGCAGTGCTCGTGCTGACTCTGTGCCCTTGTCATTGAGATGATCTAAGAGCATATCAAATTCATTCTCAACTGCATTTTTAGTTTGTGGAGTGAGTATGCATGATGCGACTGGAGTGTTTGTATTTAACGAGATTTGCATCAAAGTATCGAGCGAGTTTTGAGCTACAAATTCATGTCGGTAGATACCGCCGTCGATAATTAAACCAAAAGCAATAATTCCATCGAGTTGCTGTCTTTCAATTAGGATCTTGCACATCAGTGGAATTTCTAAAACGCCCGCAACTTCTTTTTGAATGATCTGCTCATCAATGTTTATACCAAGATTGATCAGCTCTGCTACTGCGCCATCAACGCTCGAACGTACTAGTGTTGTGTGTGTTCGTTCTCGTGCCTGCATATGGCCAAGGCTGGCTGATACTAATCCGATTTTTAGTTTTGATATATCCATTATTTTCTCCTTTTATGGCTGCTTACATTGCCACTTATAAAAATATCTTGTCCAATCTGCTGTAATTCGATTCCTGTTACATGCAATGATTCAGCAATAGTTTCAAAGCCACTACCGCCGATAGATGGAAGTGATCCATCACCACCGATAATTACTGGCCCATAAAATGCATAGATCCTGTCAACCAGTTTGGCATCGATAAAGCTACTTATTACTTTACTTCCACCTTCGACAAACAGACTGATAATATTACGAGTGTATAGTTCATCAAGTAGTTGCTCTAATTCGATTGTCTCTGTAGGCAATGTTACCAAAACAATTCCTCGGTTTTCAAATTCTTTAATTCGGCTTAGTATCGCTTTTTCAGTAGTGACTATAATCACGTTTTTATCTCGCAAAACTCGGGCATCGAGTGGTGTACGAAGCTCCGAGTCTAGCACGATTCGAAGTGGATCATGCGCTGACGAATCACGAACACCAAGGTGTGGGTCATCGGACAGTACGGTATTAATACCGACTAGAATTGCCTGATAATCCCCTCGCAACTTTCGAGCTAGCTTTCGTGTTTTCTCTGAAGTAATCCATTTTGAGTCACCAGTTTTTGTAGCGATTTTACCGTCAAGACTGGCGGCAAATTTAACTGCTATGAGTGGTCGTTTTTTTTCGTGAAAAGTAAAAAAATCTTGATTAAGTAATCTCGATTTATCAGCCTGTTCACCGATGACTACATCAATTCCAGCCTCGGTAAGCTTCTCGATACCTTTGCCAGAAACTAACACGTTTGGATCTTTTGTTGAACAGACAACTTTCGAAATTCCGGCGGCAATTATAGCATCGACACAAGGTGCTGTTCGTCCGACATGCGAGCAAGGTTCCAGTGTTACAAACATGGTCGCACCTTCTAGGTTCTCAGTAGAATTGTTAATAGCATCGATTTCTGCGTGTGCTTGGCCAACCTTGTGATGATAGCCCTCTGCAACGACCTCGTCGTTTTTAACGATAACAGCACCAACCATCGGATTCGGTGCGGTTTGACCTCGTCCATTCTTGGCTAGTTCAATTGCTCGTAACATCATTTCACTATCAGATTTCATCAAGATGATGACCCATTTTCTTTTTTTTGGTTTTCAGATATTCAAGATTATATTCTTGTGGCACGGTTTGGATTGGCACGGTTCCATTAATCTCAATGCCTAATTTTTCGAGCTGTGCTTGTTTGTCGCTACTGTTAGAAATTAGCCGTATCGATTCTATGTTTAAATCATCCAAAATATCGGCCACCATGTCATAACGGCGATTGTCGACAGGCAAACCCAGCGCAAGGTTAGCTTCGACTGTATCCATGCCTTGTTCTTGCAGTGCGTAGGCTTTGATCTTGTTTGTTAAACCGATATCTCGACCTTCTTGGTCGAGATAAATTATCAATCCACTACCTTCTTCAGCAATCATCCTAAAACTATGGTGCAGCTGCTCTTTGCAATCACATTTTAAGGAATGAAATGTATCGCCGGTTAAGCACTGAGAGTGAATACGGGTCAAAACAGACTGTTTTGCTTCACCCATTTCAAGCGCAACGTGTTCTTTACCGTTTTGATTATTCGCATAAACTGACATCTTGAACAAACCAAATTCTGTCGGCAAATTTGCGCTAGTTACTTTATGGAATTTTGAACTTTTTCCGTTAGTTTCCTCTCTTTTTTGTGCATAGCGGGCTAATACATCTACTTCAACGTTAATTTTATCGCCAGTTTTTAATCTGTTAAAAATAGTGTGGTCCCAAGTGTAGGGAATTATTCCAACCTGTAAGAAGTCATTTTCAATACTAATAATTGTAAGCGAAACGCCATTAAGCGTTACCGAGCCTTTCTCGACCATCAGTCCGGAAATTTCGCTCGGCAAGGATATCGTGACAAGATGACTGTTATCCTCTGGAATGATTGACTCAATCGTGCCAACACCATCAACGTGGCCTTGAACGATATGGCCGTCGAGTCGGGCGGAAGCGGGGAGGGCAAGTTCGAGATTAACCTCATCATCGACTAACAGTTTTTGAATATTCGTTTTCTTGATAGTTTCAGTCATCACTTCAACTATAAAAGTGCCGTCTGCTGGTTGTTGAAGCGCTGTTAGACAGACTCCATTAATTGCAATACTGCTGCCGGGTGATATTTCATCAATAATCTTAGTGTCGGCTGAAAAGGTTAGTTTCTTGTCGTCTATTTTTACGACTTTCCCGATATTTGTGATAATTCCTGAAAACATAAAATCCCTTTCACGACTACGCGCTTCGGGGATTTTTTAACTAGCAAAATATGCGACTATCTTCTTCCATCCCGACTGTACGGTCGGCTCTGGAATCTAACCAGATCATGTCAGTTGTCACCGACTCGTGGGCTGTACCACCGATTGGGATTTTCACCCGACCCCGAAGGATAGTGACTCTATTATACCAACAAAGGAGAATTTGGCCAAAGCATCGTCACACACTGGCCAAACTTTGTATACTGAAACTATGAAACCAACCAAAATTAATACAACAAATAAACCTAACTACGCTTTTATAGATAGCCAGAACCTCAACCTCGGTGTTCGTGCACTTGGTTGGCGACTCGATTTTGGAAAGTTCCGACTTTATCTGAAGAATAAATATAATGTCCAAAAAGCCTATCTTTTTATTGGTCAAGTTCCTGGAAATGAAATGCTGTATTTATCCTTGCAAGAGGCTGGCTATATTCTGATTTTTAAACCAACGGTTGAGATCAAAGACGACACAGTCAAAGGTAATGTCGATGCCGAACTCGTGCTACATGCTTCGGCTATTCAATATGAAAATTATGATAAAGCAATCGTCGTTAGCGGCGACGGAGATTTTGCTTGCTTGGTTGAGTTTCTTGCTGAGAGAAACAAACTTTTACGAGTTCTTGTACCTAATCGGCATTTTTCTAGTCTGCTACGGAAATATAATAGTTACATCAGTCGAGTTGATCTCTTGCGTAAAAATCTAGAAGCCAAGAGAAGCAAAAAGACCGAGATCAACGGTCGGTCGAAACCTTAGGTTGCTTAACTCGGACATGGTGATAGCTGTTAATATATCCTAAACTTAAACCACAGTCAATGATTTTTAGTGCTCAAAAGCTGAAACTTCTGACAGTAAATAGCAACGAGATGATATCATCTATATAAGATGGCAAATATATTCCCAACCCAGAAGCTCCGAGCGATTGCAGGGCAGATTTCAACGGATGAAGTTTTGCCAAAAATTGAGATTATTAATACTTGGCTAACAGATTATAGAACTGGCAGTTTAAAGACAGATAAAGAAACTTCGCGCGAACAAGCTTTTAACCAAGATTTCTTCATTAAAATCTTGGGTTATGAAGAAAAGCCACATAGCCCCTACAGTTTTGAACCGAAAGCCACAACTTCCGGTGGGCAATTACCAGATGCGATTGTTGGCTATTTACACACTGATGAAACACGCGAAAACCAAAAGGTCAGTGCAGTTGTCGAGCTCAAAGGTGCGGCAATCGTCCTCGACAAGCCGCAGCGACGTGAGGGCAATATGAGCCCAGTCCAGCAAGGCTTTAAATACAAAACCCAATACAAACACTGTCCGTTCGTGATTGTCAGCAATTTTTGGGAGTTTCGGCTCTACCAAGATAACCAGCTAGATTACGAACTCTGGACATTGGAGGATCTGGCAAATCCAAGAGACGATTATATCAATTTCAAAACTTTCTATTATTTATTGCAGCACGATAATTTTGTCCCAAAAAATGGCGAAGGCAAATCCAAAACCGAGGAACTACTCAGCGATATCCGTATCGAGCAAGAAGACATAAGTAAAAAGTTCTACAAGGTTTATAAAGATGCTCGGCTAGAACTACTGCGGAATATGTATAAAAATAACAAACTTGTTCGTGATGATATCGATCTCGGTGTCGAAAAAGCTCAAAAGATAATTGATCGGATTGTCTTTGCTTGCTTTTCCGAAGACCGTGGACTACTGCCAGACAACACAATGCAACGTGTGCTCAAGGTTAACGAATCGGCTTATGGCAGTTTGTGGAGTACGCTCAAAGGCTTTTTCAATGCGATTGATGTTGGTAGCGATAAGCTGGAAATACCAAGGGGCTACAACGGTGGCTTGTTCCGTAACGATGCGGAATTAAATGAGCTAATTATTGACGATGAACCACTGCATGTTGTTGCCGAACTCAGCCGTTACGACTTTAACGAAGATTTGAGCGTACAGATTCTCGGTCATATTTTCGAACAATCGATTAGTGATCTAGAGGAAATTAAACAAAAGGCCGAAACGATTGTCGAAGAAGCCGACAAGCCAAAGGTCAGTAAGCGTAAAAAAGACGGAATCTTCTATACACCAGACTACATCGTTAAATATATCGTCGAAAACTCTTTGGGCGAATACTTGCGTGAGGCAGAGGAAAAGTGCAAAAAAGAAGCAGGGCTAAAAGGCGACATTAACGACAAGTCTTATGCCAAGCGGGAGCATCAAGCCTATAGTGCTTACCAGTTAATTTTACAGAAAGTTACTGTTTGCGACCCAGCTTGTGGTAGTGGTGCGTTTTTGGTTCAGGTTTTTGATTTTCTACTAGCGGAAAACAAGCGTGTTGCAGCAATCTTGGATGGCGATAAAGTCAGCTTGTTTAATACCGATGCCGCTATTAAATCAATCTTGCAAAACAATATTTACGGCGTTGATCTCAATAACGAAAGTGTCGAGATTACTCGGCTTAGTTTGTGGCTTAAATCTGCCGCTAAAGGCAAAAAGCTGACCACGCTTGATGGAAATATTAAATGTGGTAATAGCTTGATTGACGACCCCGAAGTGGCTGGAGACAAAGCCTTCAACTGGCACATAGAATTCCCAGATATTTTCGCTGATGGTGGTTTCGATGTAGTCGTCGGCAATCCACCGTATGTTAATTTTGCTAATCTTCCCGTAGAAGAGCGGGAATATTACAAAAATTCTTTTTCTGTATATAAAAACAAAACCGATCTATACGCATTCTTCGTGGAAAGGTCGACCAGTATATTGCGAGCTAAGGGTTCACTGGGGTATATATTCCCACATACCTGGACGACTACGACAAGTTTTCAACCATTGAGAGAATTAATAATCAACAATTATAAGATTCAATCCTTAGTCGATCTTGGACACGGTATATTTACCGATGCAGTCGTTAAAACAGTCATACTAGTTCTACGGAAAGGTGTGTTTGATGGCATACCAATATTTAATTCTGAGTTTGTTAAACAGGTAGTAATTCCCAGAAAAGTCATTGAACTATCCGATGATTACTCTATAAATATGGACTGGTCTGAGGTCAATCAAAAGCTCAATAATAAACTTGAAGGTCAGTCAGTTAAGCTTTTGGAGTTAATAAAGTTTACTAGGGGCATAAAGACTAGCGACGATTCTCGCTTCTTATCCTTTGAGAAGAATGGTTCTGAGTATCAGAAGGTTGTTCGAGGCAGAGATGTAAAAGCGTACAGAATAGACTACTCGGGTGAGCATATCTGGTATAGACCAGACCTGATGAAAGAAAAGGTAGGATCATTGCCTCACGAAGCAAAGATATTTGAATTTTCAGAAAAAATAATAACTCAGCGCGTCAACAGCTCGGGTCAACTTTTAGCTACATATGACAGCTCGGGTTATTATTGTTTAGATACCACGAATATATCAGTTTTGTACAATAATGAAAATTATAACTTAAAGTATATTTTATCTTTAATTAACTCCAGTACTATTAATTGGTGGTTCAACGACAGATTTAGGATGCCGACAATAAGTGGATATGAGCTAAACCAGATACCAATCAAACCGTTAGATATCAGTGGGCAATTCTCCTTTGTTAAGAAAGCCGATGAAATGCTCAGGTTTAATAAAGATTTATATGAGAATAATTCTCGTTTCCAAAAACTAGTCATGAATGAATTCGAAATAGAAAAATGGCCAAGAAGCCTAAAAACGTGGTGGCAACTAGATTTTAGCGACTTCGTAAAAGCCTTGAAGCTAAAATTAAGCTTAGCCCAAAAAGACGAACTGCTCAGCCTGTACGAAAAATACCAACCAGAATTAGCCAAGCTGCAACAAACAATCGACCAAACCGACAACCAAATCAACCAAATGGTCTACAAACTCTACGACCTCACGCCCGAAGAAATAAAAATAGTTGAAACATCATAATGGCTAAAAAATGGTTAATCAATCCTTCAGGGAAACTGACGGTAAAGGCTAAAATCTTAACACTAATTGGTTTGTTCGTATCTGTTAATCTAGCCGCTATTATCTACTACGAAGCTCCAAAAATTGACTTTGATACAAGCGACATTAATCCACTTAAGGGCGGTCCGGTATTGGAAAAAGGCTCGACTGGTGGATTCTGCGGGCATAAGATTTGTCAGGGTGTAATTTTCACTATTTATGAGGACGGCTCCGCCAAAGGAATAAAAAATCTGAATCGATTTGAGGTTAAAAAACTTAAAAGATTAATTAAAGATATTGACTTTGATTTATATAAATCAGGTCATGGAGACTGCCCGTCGGCTTACGATGGCAGAGATATCTACTATACTTTTCCGCAAAAATCCGAAGAGCGGTTTTACCTCTGCCACCATGCGATTCCTGCCGATGATCCATTATTTTCGTTCCTGGGTAAGATATCTAATTCAAACGGGTAGATAGAGAATTATAGCCAAGGACGGTTGCCTCCGTCCGGTTGTCGCATAAGCAAGCGAAAATATTCAGGTCTTTATATCTAAAATCTATGTTTTAGGAGCTAACGACTATCGGTCAAAATCACCAGCTTGTTCTGGCTGATACAGAATTTCTTTGACTGTAAGTTTTTTGTCACCTTTCGGTGTTGGTATGTGTAGATCACCACCTACGCGCCAACCAATCATCGAGTAGCCAACAGGTGAGAGAATCGATATTTTGTTTTCAGCTAGATTAGCATCTTCAGGAAAGACAATCGAATAATCATGATCTTTACCGTCTTCATCAGTTAACCGGACTGTTGAATTCATTGTGATGACGTCGGGTGGAACTGCTGATGGCTCAATAATCTCGGCATTTTCTAAGTCATCTGCCAAACCTTGGTCATATTTGTCGTATGGTTTTCGTGCTGAAAGTAGCTTCTGTAATCGGTCTAAATCGAACTGAGTAATATGTATTTTCATCATGTTTTTTAATCTCCCTTGTATCGATATTATAGCAGTAATGCTTAGTTTCGTGCTCTAAACTAATTTTTGCTTACTTCGGGCCTAGTCTTCTTTGAATGTGTTTTCGGTGTTGGGCTGCACGGTTCGAGTGCGCTTCAGCTCCCAGAAATACGGTGTAGTTGCAAAAGTCACATAGGCGTCCCAGAGTTTTTCTGCTTCATCTAAGCTCGCTGGAAGTTCGGAGATGACTGGTCCAAATAATGCTGCATCTTTCCCCGCGCTGTCTTTAAAGGCGATAATCGGCGTACCGATGTCGTTGCCAGCAAGAGCGATAGCCTCATCTGTGCTTTCCTGGACTCTTTGGGTCAGGTCTTCGTCTTCAAGATGTTTGATAGCGCAATCTGGGTCAATCCCGACCGAACTAGCTGCATCGGCGATAGCTTGTTTAATGTCAGGTCTTTCCTCACCAAGCAAGCCGTCACGGTGTATAGCTGTGCCAACGTGTTCATAGAAACTACCTACTTTGTCGTTTTTTCCTTTTTCTCGAAGGTGTTCAACAACACGTAGTATTTTCAAAGAATTTTCGGCTTTTGTATTCCAAGGTTCACCCATGTCGCCGTTTTTTAGCTTGAGACTAATGGTTTTCCACTCTACGTTTAGTCTTTTAGATTCTTCAATCTGGCGAATCCATGCAGCTGTTACCCAGCACCACGGACAAAGTGGATCAAAGTAAAACGTTATATTCATAGTTTCCTCCAGTTACGTTCTTATATTCTATCACTACTAGTAAGCGCTAGTCTTGGCAACCGAAAGTGGTAGTATATAGTTATGAAAAAATTATACCGAAGCCGGACCAATCGCAAAGTTGCTGGTGTTTGTGGTGGTATCGGTGAGTACTTTGGATTAGACGCAACAATTATCCGAGTTGTTTTTGTTATCCTGCTGTTTCCTGGATGGTTGCCAGGGTTTATCCCATATGTAATTCTATGGATTTTTGTACCGGTCGAACCAGTTCGAAAACAGGTTAACGCTAAAATTAGAGACGCTAAGGGTTAAAATGAAACGCGAAGTTATAAAACCAAAGAAAAGTTTATTAAAAAAAACGAAAAAACTAGACAAAGCAGTCGTTAGCGAGGACGAGAAGCCGACCAAGAAGCTGACACGTGCATCTGACATCGATACCGACAAAGCAGTAAAACCAGGTAAGAAACCGGATAAGATCAATAAGAAATCATATAAGAAAATAATTGCCATCTCTTCTTTGTCACTAGTGTTGTTATTTTTATTGAGCAATGTAGTAATCGGCCTAATGTATCAGGATAAAGTATATCCAAACAGTTATATTGGTTCAGATAATATTGGAGGTTTTAGCCCTCAAAAACTCCAAAATTTAGTACCAAAAAAAATCACGTTAAAGGGCGCAACAAAAGCTGATAATAAAGAAGCAGAAGATGATAAAAAAGAAAAATTATTTGATCAAGAGTTCAAGCGAGAAAAGCTTGGTATCACAATAAACAAACCAAAAGCTGCGGATATAGTCGGACGTAAGAAAGGATACCTACCGATAATTCAGGTTTTCACTCGCCAAAACTACAACCTGCCAGTGGATGTTGATGAAAAGAAGCTAAATTCTGAATTAGATAAAATTAACTCAGAGCTTCGAACTCCTCCACAAAATGCTGAAATAATTAAGCAAGAAGATACGTTTTTAATAGCATTGGAGAAAAATGGTAGACAAATTGAGCGCAAGCAAATTAGGAATAAATTAAAGGTTAGGACATCAACCGATACTAAGCCGATCGAATTAACTTTTACTGAGGAAAAACCTGCGATTTCAACAAAAGATTTAGAGGCTAGTCGTGATCAATTCAACGCAAAGCTCGAACAAAAAGTCTCTATTACGAACGATAAAAAAGTAGTTGTACCCAATAACAAAACAAAGCTAACATGGTTTGTTAAAGGTGAAAAAGGGTTTGAGTTGAGTAAGCCAATGATTACAGCCTATCTAAATTCACTCGTCGACAGTTCAAAGCTCGAAATAACTAATAGTGCAGAGTTGTCTAATGCTATTTATTTGCAGGTGAGTGAAGCCAAAAAACCAGCTTCAGCTTTAATCATAACTACTAAAGCCCGAACGGTACCAGTCAAACGCTCAGGTGGTTCGCGGCACTATAGCTATTGTGTCCAGGCTAAGGCGGTTGATACGGCGAATCTTGCTAGTTTTTCAGGTAAAGTAGCTCAAACGCTTGCAGATTCTCGCAGTTGGGCGGGTAGTGGGAAGGTTAGTTTCTCAGAAGTGCAGTCTGGCTGTAGTTTTACGTTATGGCTTAGTGCAGCTGATCAGTTACCGAGCTTCAGTAGTGGCTGTAGTCCACAGTGGAGCTGTCGTTCTGGAAGTAATGTGATTATTAACATTGATCGTTGGAATGGTGCAACTGCTGCTTGGAATGGTGCTGGCGGGAATCTTAACGACTACCGCTCTATGGTGGTAAATCATGAAGTTGGGCATTTTATTGGTTTTGGACATGCAAAATGCGGTGGTCCCGGACAGTCAGCGCCTATCATGCAACAACAGTCGATCAGTCTACAAGGTTGTGCTTTTAACCCTTGGCCAACTGCAAGCGAGTTGGCGGGCGTTTAGAATAGAGCGTTTTAGTTTGTAAATTAGCCAATGAATGCTCATTACAAAAACCAAAAAGATTTCTGTCAAGTGAATTTATTCAGAAATATATGAGGTAATTTATACTTGAAAAACATTACAGGTCAAAACAGTAGTATAATAGAAAGACTATTATGGCATTTCAAATTTCAAAATCACACAAGAAAACGAGTAAACGCACCAAACACAAGCAGCAGAAAAAGCAAGCTCGCAAAGTGTTGACGCGTAAATTCATAATTCGCTCAGGTATTATTGTATTTCTAGTATTATTTGGAATTGGCGCCTACACATACTTCTATTATTCACAGTATATTGCCACTCCTGAGCGACTCATGAACCACAATAATAGCGGTGTTGTCATGCTAGACTCGGAGGATAAGCCATTTTATACTGCCTACGATGCTAAAACTGTTGAGGTGATCGATGCTGATAAAATCCCAGACATTACGAAAGCTGCATTGGTCTCATCTGAGGATAAAGATTTTTACGAGCATAGTGGCTACTCGATAAAGTCGATTATCGGCGCACTGGCTGCAAATGTTTTGAAACGTGATTCTACTGCTTATGGTGGATCGACAATTACACAACAATTGGTTAAAAACAGCTTATTGACCACTAAGAAGAGTTATCTACGTAAGTTTCAGGAGATTATCTTATCAGTTTCTGTTGATAGGAAATATTCTAAAGATGAAACGTTAACGATGTATATGAACTCAGTATTCTTTGGAGAAAAATCATATGGTATTGAAGCAGCAGCTCAGACATATTTTGGAGTATCAGCTGATAAACTTGACCTAGCTCAAAGCAGTATGTTGGTGGGAATTTTGCCGGCACCCTCTGCTTATTCACCAATCACTGGCGATATGGAGAAGGCTAAGCAACGTCAGTCATACGTACTAAAACGAATGGTTGCTGATGGTAAAATTACTGAAGAAGAGGCCACAGCTGCCAAGCGGCAAGAATTAGCATTCAAGCAGCCAGATCCAACACTTGCAACTCAGAAAGCACCACACTTTGCTGAAATGGTCTTGACTGAGCTCCGTAAGACATATGATGAAAACGAATTGGCACGAAGTGGTTTCACGGTTAAAACAACTCTCAACAGTGGATGGCAGAGTACTGCCGAGCAAGCTGCTCGTGATCACATCCGTACACTAGCGTATGCCAACGCTAGCAATAGTGGTGTTGTTGCTATCGAGCCGGGGACGGGCAAAATTCGTGTTGCGGTAGGCAGCGTTGATTACAACAACCAAGAGTTCGGTAAGGTCAACATGGTTACCGCTAAGCGCCAAACAGGTAGTTCGTTTAAACCAATCTATTACAGCAAAGCTCTTGAGGATGGCGTGATTAGCCCGGCTACAATCTTACACGATGTTCCTACAACTTTTGGTACTAGTTATAAGCCACTTAATTATGACAAACGATTTCGTGGCAATATATCAGTCCGTAGAGCTCTAACCAATTCGTTAAATATTCCCGCCGTCGAAGTTATGGAAAAATACGGAGTCAATAAATCAATCGCTGGTGCGAGAGATTTGGGCATTACAACACTTCGTGAAGATCAAAACTACGGCTTATCTCTTGCGCTTGGAACAGCAGAAGTTCCATTACTTGAGATGACTAATGCCTATGCAACATTTGCAAACCAAGGCACCCGCAACGAAACAACTACGATCGAATCGATAACTAATAAATATGACCAATTGGAATACCAATACAAGTCAAATACTAGTGAAGGTATTAGTCCACAAGGTGCATTTTTGGTCAGTTCAATTTTGTCAGACAACCAAGCTCGGTCAGAACTATTTGGAAAATCAATGAATATCGATCGAGTTGCTGCCGTTAAAACTGGAACAACTGAGAATAGGAAGGATAGTTGGGCGATTGGGTATACGCCGCAACTCGCAGTCGGAGTCTGGGTTGGCAATAATGACAATGAATCTATGAACAATATTGCTGGCTCTAGTGGCGCTGGCCCAATCTGGAAAAAGACGATTCAGTCATTTTTGAGTGGTCAACCGAAGCAACAATTTAATCAACCCTCCGGAGTTGAAAAGGTGTTGGTCTGTTTTGGTACTGAACTCAGAGCTTCGGTGGCAGGCAGCAATGTTATATCCGATTACTTTCTCTCAAGTAAAGTACCAACTGGCAACTGTAACGTGGCGCCAAAAGAAGAGCCAAAAGTAGAACCAAAACCTGAGCCGGAAGTCACAAAAGAAGAACCTGTAAAAGAAGAGAATCCTATCATCGAACCACCGAAGGATAATGAAATTGTTGTGCCGACACCACCAGTTACAAAACCACCAGTTAACCCAAATCCTAAACCTTAATTTTAATAATTGAAACAAGATTGACGGAGAGAATTTTTCAGTATGAATTGCGCCAAAATCGTATGTTTTTCTTCTCTCTGGAAGCAAACTGTACGCTAACTAATCTATCGAGTTAAGCTTTGCTGCGTCGCTGATCACCAGCGTTAATTCGTCGTTCGCGCTCTTTTTCGCTCTCGTTAGTCGTTTGATCTTTTTCAACTTTTCGCATTTCTTTTTCTCGTAGTTTTGATAGCCAAATGGCAAAGCGAGCAGCATCAAGCATTTTCTTAGCCTTCTCAATCGCAGCATTTTTATCCAGTTCACTGGCATTAAGATCCGGCAATTCAGGGTTTTTCATAAATTTTTCACCTTCTCGCATACTTCTATTAGACTACAAATTGTTATCAGATTGCAAGCCGTTATTGAGGAGACAGAGGTGGTGTGAATCATATTTTATTGGTATAATAGTTTGATTATGAGTGAAAAAGTAAAAAATTCGATTCCGCTGAAGATAGGCTTGGCAGACATGCTTAAGCACGGTGTCATCATGGATGTTGTTAATGCCGAGCAAGCAAAGATTGCTGAAGAGGCTGGCGCAGTGGCTGTTATGGCGCTTGAGCGAGTGCCGGCTGATATCAGAAAAGATGGTGGCGTGGCACGGATGAGCGACCCAAGTATGATCATAGAAATTATGAATACAGTTTCAATTCCCGTTATGGCAAAAGTCCGTATTGGTCATATTGCAGAAGCTCAGATCCTGCAATCACTCGGTGTTGATTTCATCGATGAATCAGAGGTTCTAACACCGGCTGATGATGAGTTTCATGTTGATAAACACGCTTTTAATACTCCATTTGTCTGTGGTGCTCGCTCAATCGGCGAAGCTCTTCGGCGTATTGGCGAGGGTGCAGCTTTAATACGTACCAAAGGCGAGGCAGGAACAGGAAATGTTGTTGAAGCAGTTCGTCATATGCGAAGTCTACAGCAATCGATTAAACAATTACAAAATATGCCAAGCGAAGAGCTGATGAGTTTCGCTCGAGATATCGCTGCTCCATATGAACTTGTACGGATGGTGGCTCGTGATGGTAAATTACCAGTTCCTAACTTTGCGGCTGGCGGAATTGCCACGCCGGCTGACGCTTCGCTTATGATGCAACTTGGTGCAGAATCAGTCTTTGTTGGCAGTGGCATCTTCAAAAGTGGTGACCCAAAAAAGCGTGCCGAAGCTATCGTTCAGTCTGTTGCGCACTTTGATGATGCAAAGAAATTAGCCGAAATCTCAAGAGACCTTGGTGAGCCTATGGTTGGAATCAATATCGAGGAATTAGGCGAAGATCAACGATACGCCGAGCGTGGTTGGTAAAAATCCAGTCGTAGGGCTGCTTGCGCTTCAAGGGGCTTTCGGACAGCATAAAAACATCTTAGAGTACCTTGGCTGCAAAGTTGTTTTAGTTAAAAATCATGAACAACTTGGTGAGATCGAAGGTTTAGTTATACCAGGTGGCGAGAGCGGGGCAATGCTTCGAATGCTACGAGTTGACGGCTTTTTGGAGAAATTACAGGTTAGTACGTTACCAGTGTTTGGTACCTGTGCTGGTGCGATACTGTTAGCTAAAACAGTTAAAAACCCTTCGCAAGAATCATTTGGTAAGATTCCGATGACGATTACACGCAACGGTTACGGTCGTCAAACTGATAGTTTTGATGATGTTCTGACGATGGCCGATAAAGATGGACGAAAAATATCGGCTCGTTTTATCCGCGCACCAATTATTTCGAAAATTTTCGACAACGTTGAAGTTCTGGCCTATTATAAACAGCAACCCGTGGCAGTGCGATATAAAAAATACATTGCGACTACCTTTCATCCTGAGCTAACCGGTGAAACCTATTTCCATGAAAAGTTTCTTGAAACAGTGCAAAGCTCCTGATAGTTAATTCCCATATTATATTAGAGACCGTAGTTTATAACTTACTAGTAGTCAATATATGATAAAATTATATAATGTTAACAGATGAAATTATTCAAAAACTGATAGACCAGACAACTGCTATGGTGAATGATTATGGTGATGGTGAGATTAGTACGGTGGCGGCCTCAGCCTTCAATCAAGACGGCTCAATCACTAGTTCTTTAAATTTCTATCATTTTACTGGCGGTCCTTGCGCTGAAGTTGCTCTGCTTGCGCGGCTGGCTTCAGAAGGGAGGCATGATCCAAAGATAATTGTGGCAGTTGGCGATAATTCTCGCGGTGTCATAGCTCCCTGTGGACGGTGTCGGCAGGTTTTGATGGATAACTATCCTTCAATTGAAGTCATCATCCCAAGCAGCGGAGGGCCAAAGTTGGTTAATATCAGTGAGCTACTACCAGAGCCGTACATACGATCTGCTCACTAGAAGTACTACTATTTTTTTAGACGAATCTTTCTCTATCCCTAACTATTAATTACACCGATATAGGGTAGTGATCGGTATTGGTTAGCATGGTCGAGGCCGTATCCGACGATAAATATATCTTCAATCGTTCGGCCTACATAATCAACTGAAAATTCTGTTACTCTGCGAGCTGGTTTTTCGAACAAAACTAAGCTTTTAACCTCGGATGCTCCTTGCCGCTGACAGAACTCAGCAGCTGCCGAAAGTGTATAGCCAGTGTCAAAAATATCATCAAGTAACAAAACGGATTTACCTTGTATAGAATTAGTCGGTTCGGCAGTTATGGTTGTGCCACTGCTTTCTGTACCATGGTGGTAGCTTTGAATGTTCATAAAATCTATTGATGGGTGGACTGAATGCCTGGAAAGCTCACGGACAAAATCTGCGGCAAAAATAAAACTACCTCGAAGTAAGACTAAGACAACCCAGGAGTCATCTATACCTTTTGCTACCCTCACAGCTAACTGAGAAACCGTGCTCCTGAGCTCATTTTCTGAGATGTATTCTGATGGAATTTTAATCATTCGTCGGCTGGTTCTTCAGCGGTTCCACCCATGATATGAGCGAGCCATTGTTTTGACTGTAGAAGGGTTCGTAGTGCAGTTGCTAGGTGACGATGACGGCGATAGCGGAAGTGATTCGTTAGTTTATTTTCGGCTCTTAGCGCAGCCTCTAGCTCGGCTCCGTAGGGAAGAATTGTGTCATTAGCACTAGTATAGAGTAGGACACTTCTATCAGGCAGTCCATCAATATGTTGCATGCTGTCCATCCGTTTCTCGACCCACTTTATATCCTCATCAAGTTTTTCTGGGCTGAGATCACGAGCCAAGACTGAGTAATTAAAATCACGCAGTGACTTTAAAAGATCACCATGCGGAGCCACTAACACAGAGCGATCAGCTTGAGATTTTTTAGCAATTTCAAGAGCGGTTGTCGCTCCGAAACTAACACCAAAAATTGCCGTACGAATTCCACGTTCTTGATAATCTCGAATCGTAGCAACGGCATCATCGCGGATGTCCTCTGCAACATGAATTCCTTCTCGAATTTTACCGCTTAAAACATAGTAACGTAGGTTGCGTCCGGCGTAGAGTACAAAAACCCAGTTTTTTAACGATTCATCTTGTATGAAAGGTATATACCACCGCCAGTGCCATCCAGCTGGTGCAATCATGACTAACACACCATCAGGCTCACCGCTTGGAATCTGTAGTTCCTTGTTGAACGTTGGTGTTTCTGTAGTAATTTTTTGTGGAAAGTCAGTATTCACAAAGACTATTATATCATCGATGTGTATAGCTAAATTCGTGAAAAATTGTTTCTACCTAGTGGAACTAGTAAAAATTAGCTGTTTATTTGTTACGTTCTGAGCAAAAAATACATAATCAAGAAGCATCTATCTGATTCCACAGGTGCACCACCACACTACATATAGTATATAATATCAAGTCTTGACACTATATATGCTTAAACGTAGACTTAGATAAGTACATTTAGTAATAAAAATATGTCACGGAATCTGGTGAAAATCCAGAACTGTGCCGCAACGGTAACGTGTGAAAACTCGAAGTCCGGTCAGTGACATGTTTGGCTATATAGCCAGAAAGCACGAGCATGCCACCGACCAAGAACCCGACTCTTGAGGAATATAGACTCCTTGCAGATAAAAAAAACGAACAAAACGAACATGAGACTTTGATTTATGATGATAAGGAACTTCTCTATTTAGAGACCCTTGATAGACTTGATGAAATTGTAAAACTTATTCCTGATGGTGATGAATCGATATCTCCGGATGAGGCCATGGACATTGTCGCTGGATTGCGTGGAACACTACTCCATATAGATTCGGAAGGTGGTGAGCAAAAAGAGAGCTTTTCTGACAACGGATCAGATCATTATCCAAACATACTTCTTGATCATAAAAGCTATGTAAGAAAACGTGATGGTAGCGTTGAATTTAAAGAAAATGCTATGGATGAGCTTGAAGAGAATAGGGTCACCAAAATGCTCGAAGCTGGTCTCGCCCCTGGAGATAGGTATGACCCAACTGCGAAGCTAAATAAAAAAGGACTGTTAGAATCTTTTGGTCGAGGTGAGCTCGAGCGTTGCATTAACGGCGTAGAGGGATTGGCTAAGAGTGCAGTCAGACGACCAGAACGAAGACATGAAATTGCGCGGTTTATTCAAGATGTTAGAACCAGTGCAATCTTAAACCGCATTGCACTAACCAGCCTTGATCAGCCGGTTTTGATGACTGAAACGAGCTTATTACCTCATGAATTAGTGGCAGAAAATAAAGAGCTGGCGACAAGTGTTGGCTATTTTCCTGATCGTGGGATTTTTATGCACCGTACATATTTAATCAAAGAAGGCAAAGTTAAAATGCTGCAAAGTGCGCATCCTGACTCAAGCATTGCACGGGCAAATCGAGCTTATGGATTTGATGACGACGGCATAGCAACTTCAGCTGGGATTCAGTCATATCACGAGATCGCGGTATTAAATGATCGAGATGGTGACGAAAATGATCGAGATGGTAATGAACAAGACCAACTTGATGTGCACCAAGCGTTTTTGGATTCTTATTTTGAAGGCAATGCTTCACTGAAGACCGAAGAAGCCATGCAAAAACTCAGAGACGAAATAGAGCCGAAAGCTAGAAAATTAGCTCAGGCAGAGATAGTTTTTGCAAAAGATATATTAGAAAAAACATTAAGTCTTGAAACCCAACACTTGATAGAAGAGATGATGAATAAGAAAAATGATCAAGGTGAGCACGAGTTTGATGCTCAGAAACGTGCGATGTTTGGCAAAGTGCTCGAAAATCGAGTTTTGACGGCTGTAGCAGCAAATGAGATGTATCAAAGAATGGTGTTTGACCTAGCAACTAAAAGTTTTAGCAGTGAAAAAGACAGGATTCGCAGTCTAATTGGTGAAAAAGCTTTTAGTCTATTTGAGCAGGGAAACTCACTTGCAACTGCTTCACAGGCTGCTTATATGCAGGGCTTTAGAGCTGGCGGCTGTGCGGGGATTGACGGAGAGGTTGCCGGTAAAGTTGGTGGAGTTCCAAGACCAGCAACCGACTCTGAACGAGCTTGGTTTGGTGAGGTTGTCTTTGAGGGCGGAAATTGTATTGAGTGCAAACAGGGGCCTAAGCAGGTTGGTGATGCAGGATTTTGTGTTCCTTGTGCAAAAAATATTTGTGGAGACGATGGTGAGTCGAGTGATAGCTCTGGGTCAAAATCAAACGATGAAAGCATGTCTGTGTACGAAGCTTTTCTTGATGAAGTATTCGGAAATAAACCTGAAAAACAACAAACTGTTAGTACTCGAGAAAAGTCCGTTTAACCAGGTAGCGCAAGGCCTGATAGAGATTGATAGCAAATGCTTGCAATCACCATGCAAAATGAGGCATACTGAGCTTAAGCATTAAAATAAGAGTGGAGAAAATATGGCTCAAAAGAGTACAAAAAAATCAACGAAGAAACCAGTAGCACAGAAATCAGCTGCTAAAAAGACAACTACTACCAAGAAGCCAGCAGTAAAGACAACGACCAAAAAAGCACAGAAGCAAGAGTCTTCACCGTTTGTACTTGTACTTGTTGGTGTTGCAGCGCTTGGTGTTGTGGGTTTTGGCTACCTTGGCATGCAGGACCTAGACACAAAAGGGGTAGAAGAGCCATCAACCACCCAACAGGATCAGGCTCAACTACAGGCTGACGAAGTAAGCATCAGCAATGACGGTAAAACTGTGAGTTATAATGGCGTAGATGGCGAAGTCGCATTAGTCACTTTGAAGGCTGGCACCAATACAAAGACTAAAAATAGCGGCGATCTTGGTGAATTTGTTACTGAGATAAATGGTGTCGAAGCTGAAGATGGTAAGAATTTTTGGGCATTCTATGTTGATGGTAAGCAAGCCGACAAAGGTGCATCGAACTATGAGACTAAGTCTGGCGAAAAGGTTGAGTGGCGTCTAGAAGACATCAAATAATTAGATTATAATTTCAATTATTTCTAGACTACCGTCCAAAATTGTTTTTGGACGGTAGTAGCTTATTTGTAGATTATTTTTTTCTGATTGTTCAGGGTGAGCTTGAGCTGCGTAACAATTCCCGAAATCAGGCTTCTCTAGGTAAATCCGATCAAGTATTTTCCATGGACCAACCATGCTATCACTTATAAGAATTTGAATTGAATCTGTCATTGGCACGCTGTAAATGGCAATAAATTTGTTTTGCCATTTTATGACCGAGAAATCTGAACTTGGTCCAGCGAAGATTGGACTGCTATTCGTATTATCAAGCTGCCAATTTATTCCATCCCAAAACTGAAACTCAGAATTTCCGAACCCAGTGCGGGCTAGTAAAATACCGTTCTGTCGACAGCCAAAAAGATAAAGATAATTATCATCAATTACTGCAGCATCTCCATATAGACCATTTTCTGATTCTGAGAATAAAACTTCGTTATCAATCGTCAGGTTCTTCCCATCAAAGGATGCTAATACTGTTGAGATGTAGCGATAATTCAAAAAACCTTCATCAATCCAAAGTTTTCGAAATAACCCGATAGCTTTATTATTGTGCGCAACCAAACTCATAGGCCAAATAGCTAGTCGAGAACCCGAATTTTTCCATGCTTTGGCTGAAATATTAAGTTCTGACTCTGAGAATGGAATAAATTGTTGCAGCCCATTATCTAAGTCTTTAATCTCAAATGGTTCTTCAGGATCGCTCCATCCAGCAGTGCAGGAAAGTTCGGCTAACTCAGTTTTTGATTGATTGGTTAGTATCGTGTCACCAAATAACCAAAAAATTTTGTTATCTAGTTTTACGCTTAAGCCACCATCCCGTGTACGAATTTTCGGATTATGTTTAAGACTACCAACTTTACTGTAGTTCATATGGTCATAATACCTGTCTTAATGTAGAGTTGGCTATAGATGGCACACAAAATTGGAATACTCAGCGGTACATTCGACCCTCTTCATGATGGGCATTTAGCACTTGCCCGTGCTGCTCGCAACCAGCTTTGCCTTGAACAGGTCTGGTTCGTAGTTGAGTCAAAACCTCGTCGTAAAGCTGCTGTAGCGAGCTATATTGATAGGGTAACTATGGCTAAATTAGGAGTTTGTGAATCAGATGAAGTAGTTGAAGTCTCACAAGCTACGCATGATTTATCAACGCTTGAAGAGTTAATGGATAGAGAAAAAGCTTCGGAGTTCTACTTTTTACTCGGTGCTGATGTTGCCACTCGAATGAGTGAATGGTCGGACTACCAAGTAATTAATGAGAAAACGAAAATTATTACCTTTTCTCGCTCGGTTAAGAACCATGTAGCTGATATTATCTTGTCTCATCCAGCCAAAAGTAGTCATATTCGACAACAACTAAAGAATCATGAAAAAATTAGTTCATTGCCCTCGTCAGTGATGGACTATATTAAGCAAAAGAGGCTGTATGTCTGAAACAATCACTATTGAGAAAGCGAAACTTCGCAGAAAGTTCCTCGGTATTCGCCGTGCTATGGACAAAGAAATTGCTACTCAAAAGAGTCAAAAACTAGTTGAACAACTGCTTGCACTTGATCGCAAAACTGTACGTAAGATCCATTGTTTTTTACCGCTTAAAAATGATAATGAACCTGACTTACGAAATTATATCGAACAACTACAGTCTAGTGGTTGTCAGGTTTATACGAGTTCTCCAGAAAAACTAACTGGTAGAAAAATAAAAACTCTCGACACTATGCCACAAGAATTTGCTTTAGGTGATAATGATATATTTGATCTTATCATTGTGCCAATGATAGCTGGCAGCAAAAATACAAACCAGCGACTGGGTTTCGGTGGTGGTTTTTATGATCGCTTACTTTCATTACAACCAACTGCAAAGACGATAGGTGTGTGTTTTAAAGAATGTTTGTCCGAAGAAATTCCGGTTGAGCCACACGATAAAATGGTCGACATTCTGTTAGTATCTTAATTCATATTTCGACATGCTAGATTTTCGAGTATACTAGAGTTATATGCAGGTTATGTATGGCGGTAATGCTCCAGTAGGACGAAACGACACAGTCGTTACAGCTAGATTTGTACATTTTTTATCACTTGAAAAACCTTTGCCTCGATCGCATGAAAGAGTTGCTCGAGATCTACTTAATTATGGTGATGAATTCTTTAATCCAGATGCTACAGATACTCGATCAGTTTTTGTCATTCCTCGGATTGGAACAATTAGTCCATGGAGCAGCAAAGCAACCGATATTTTTCACAATGTTGGTCTGAACTCTATTAAACGCATTGAGCGTGGTATTCAATATTTTGTAAAGAACTCTGCTCTCGGTCATGAGCATTATCAAACTCTGTTTGATCCAATGACCGAACAGTTGTTATCTGATGTTTCAGAGGCTCAAAAATTATTCAACGAAGAAGCTCCAAAACCTTTAGTCTTGATAGATGTTTTGAGTGGTGGCCGTCCCCCGCTGGAAGAAATCAACCAGAAGCTCGGTTTGGCATTAAGCGAACATGAGATTGATTATCTACTCGAACTTTTCACGGGTTTAAAGCGTAACCCAAGTGATGCGGAGTTGATGATGTTCGCTCAAGCAAATTCTGAGCATGCACGTCATAAAATATTTAATGCAAACTGGACTATTGAAGGCATTCGTAAACGAGAATCTCTATTTGATATGATTCGCCACACCACAAAGAAAAGTCCTGAGGGAATATTGAGCGCATATCACGACAACGGCGCAGTTTTTTCGGGTCCAAAAGTGAAGCGTTTGCTGCGCAACCCAGATGGTGAGTATCAAGATAAAAATGAGCTGGCTCACAATGTGATTAAAGCAGAAACTCACAACCACCCTACAGGTATCTCGCCATTTTCTGGAAGTGGAACAGGTGCCGGCGGTGAGATTCGTGATGAAGGTGCGGTTGGTCGAGGCTCGATACCTAAAGCTGGATTCGTCGGTTTTAATGTTAGTAACCTCCGTATACCCAATGCGGTACAACCTTGGGAAGGTCGAGATTATGGCCGCCCACCTCAAATCCAGACACCGCTGCAAATCATGCTTGATGGTCCTCTCGGTGCAGCTGCCTTTAATAATGAATTTGGCCGTCCTAGCGTAGCCGGTTATTTCCGAACCTTTGAACAAGAAATTGATGGCGTAGTCCGCGGCTACCACAAGCCAATTATGCTTGGTGGTGGTATCGGCGTTGTCAGAGACAAGGACGTAGAAAAGAAGCCCTTGCCTGTTGGTTCAAAAATAATTACAATCGGCGGACCGGCCATGCTGATTGGTCTTGGTGGTGGTGCTGCCAGTAGTACTTCTAGCGGTTCAAATGATGAGAGTCTTGATTTCGCTAGCGTCCAACGTCAAAATCCTGAGATGCAGCGTAGAGCACAAGAAGTGATTACTGCTTGTTTTAGTCGTGATAACAACCCTATTTTAAGTATTCATGATGTTGGTGCCGGCGGCTGGAGTAATGCTTTACCAGAACTAGTAGCTGATGCAGGTCGTGGTGGCAATCTTGAACTTCGCAGTCTACCTACAGATGAAAGTAGCTTGAGCCCTATGGAGCTTTGGAGTAATGAAGCACAGGAGCGATACGTTCTTGCGGTTCTCCCAGAAGACCTCGATTTATTTATTGAGTTATGCAATCGCGAGCGTTGCCCTGTATCTACACTCGGTGAGGTAACTGAGCAAAAGCGTATTCTATTACATGATAGTTTGTTCAACGAAAATTCTGTTGATTTAGGAAACAAAGAGATGTTTGGGGCTATCGAGCCACTAGAAATAGTTGCTAATAAACATGCAAAGAAATTTGATACGTTTGATCATAAATCAATCGATATTAACGAAGCAGTAAAACGAGTATTACAACTTCCTGCTGTTGCTAGTAAAGCATTTTTAATCCACATTGGTGATCGTAGCGTTGGAGGATTAACAACTCGTGACCAGCTCGTTGGTCCGTGGCAGGTTCCTGTCAGTGACGTCGCTGTAACTGCCGCCGATTTTCATTCTAAAATAGGTCAAGCTATGGCAATAGGAGAGCGTCCGCAAGTTGCTTTGGTTGATCCGTCCAAAAGTGTACGCCTCGTAATCACAGAAATGCTTACGAATATTATGGCCGCCGATATTGGTTCACTGAGTGAAATAAAACTATCTGCCAACTGGATGGCAGCCAGTGCATTCGAACCCGAGAAAGCTGATTTATATGAAGCAGTTAGATCAGCAGCTAAAGACTTTTGTCCGAAACTTGGGTTGGCAATTCCGGTTGGCAAGGACAGTACGTCGATGGAAACAAATTGGAAACAGAGTAGCCAAAAATCAGTGGTATCACCGCTTAGTCTGGTAGTATCGGGTTTTGCTAACGTGGTAGATACGAGCAAAACATTAACGCCTGAACTTGTCGAAGACACAGGATCTATTCTATATGAAATAAGGTTTGACACTCCCGACAAAAGCCTTGGAGCAAGCAGCCTAGAACAGGTTTTTGGGATAATGACTGATCAAGTTCCAGATGTTGAGTCACCAGAATTAGTGAATACTTTTTTTGAACAACTGCGTGAACTTCGAACCCAAAATGCTATTTTGGCCTATCATGATATTAGCGATGGTGGTTTGTTTGTTGCGCTGGCAGAGATGGCATTTGCTTCTAGAATCGGTCTTAGCATTGATCTGCCTGCGAGCATTGTAACGATGTTTAATGAGACTCCTGGAGTAGTTATCCAGGTTAGTTCAAAATATAGTGAGATGGTAGAAAAACTCCCAGGTTATGTTCGAAAACTTGGAACAACCAGTCCTAAAAAAGAGATATCATTTGGTGACTATACATGGAGTCTCGACCAATTACTGAGTTATTGGCAGAGCACTACGAATACAATGTCGTTGCTTCGTGATAATCCAAAGACAGCTGCACAAGAAGCTAAAACGATAGCTGATCTTGAGCAGCCAATCGTGCATAGTAATGTCGATAATTCAAAATATTCTGCATATACATTCTTGAATAAATCAATCCGACCAAAAGTTGCTATATTGCGGGAACAGGGTGTTAATGGACACGTCGAAATGGCTGCAGCCTTCATGGAGGTTGGTGCACGGCCAATCGATGTTACTATGCAAGATCTGTTCTCAGGAAATCGAAATCTTGATGATATTTCGATAATTGCTGCTTGCGGTGGTTTCAGCTATGGCGATGTACTTGGAGCAGGTGGTGGTTGGGCTAAATCAATCTTATACCACCAGAAAACAAAAGAAATGTTTCAAAATTACTTTAAACGAGAGAATACACTCAGTCTCGGTGTCTGTAATGGTTGTCAAATGTTGTCGCAACTTCAAGTTTTAATCCCAGGTAGCGAAAGTTGGCCGCATTTCCTGCAAAATACTTCGACACGGTATGAGGCACGGCTCTCAACCGTGAAGATTCAGAAGTCACCAAGCATTATCCTCTCAAATATGGAAGGTTTTGTATTGCCTATACCTGTTGCTCATGGAGAAGGTCGAGCTAACTTTATCGATGCTCCCGTTGATGACGACTTAGTGACTATGCGATACGTCGATAGCTCATCTCAGGCTACTGAAGCATTCCCATATAATCCAAATGGTTCGCCTGGTGGTGCTACGGGATTTACCACTGTAGATGGAAGGGCAACGATTATGATGCCGCATCCTGAACGTGGATACCTAAGCCAACAGCTTTCGTGGCGGCCAAAAAACTGGAAGCGCCAGAGTCCGTGGACACAACTATTTGCTAATGCCGTCGATTTTGCAAGAGAGAATTCATAACGACAGCCCACATTATTTTTTAAGTTGGTAGTGTCATTCTTGCTCTGTTATGCTATTTGAATGATTCGTTACCTGCATAAAAATATAAAAAATCCTAGTTTGCGTGAGCTCGATGAATATAAGAAAGGTGCGTGGGTTTATGTAGAGGAACCCAGCGAGGAAGAGCTAGCTGAATTAGTTAAAAATTTTGAACTCGACCAAGGACACCTAGAGGACGCACTCGATGAAGATGAGGTACCGCGGTTTGAGATTGAGGGTGAGATTAACTACATTTTTACAAGATTTATTTATCGAGATCCATCACTACAAGTTTCTACTGTACCGTTGTTAATCATTGTTGGTGAAGGTAAATTTATCACAGTTAGTCAACGCAAATTGCCACAACTCAATAAATTTATTAATGGAACCATCGAGGCCAACACAACTCAACGAACTAAGCTATTGCTACAGATTATTAATGTGATTGTTAGCGATTATGATTCTCAGATCAATACTGTTAGTCGTCAGATTAAAGCTACTAGAAGCCGTTTACGAGTTGAAGAGATAGGCAATCGTGACTTTATCAATTTTGTAACAATAGAGGATGAACTTGATGATTTCTTGACGGCCCTTTCGCCGACTAACCTAATTCTGCGCCGACTTTTAAGCGGTAAACACCTTAAACTCTTCGAAGATGATGAAGATTTATTGGAAGATTTACTCTTGAATAACGAACAAAGTATTGAAGCTTGTCGAACCAATCTTAAAACTATTGTTAGTATCCGCGAAGCTTATTCGACGATTATGGGAAATAATCTAAATCGAGTAATTCGCCAACTAACAGTATTAACTGTGATTATGACTGTGCCAACGATAGTCAGTGGTGTTTATGGAATGAATGTTGCTCTGCCTTTTGATCATCATCCTTTAGCATTTCCAATTGTAATGTTTATGATTGCTGGAATTTCAGTTCTACTACTGGTATTTTTTAGGAAACAGCGTTGGTTTTAAGCTTCTTTAACACATTTTTTTAGTCGCTCATGCTTGACGAGCAGCTTTTTGATTTGCTAAAGTTATTTCCACTTGTTCAAAAAATGAACAGTCGGGTGAGAAAAATCACCAAAACAAAAATAATAAAAAAGTGAGGAAGTAATATGAAGGAGTCGCCTGTGCCTATTCAGGTTCGTATAGTACGTGCTAGATCTGTTAAGATTCAAGTTTACCGTGAAGAACTAGTTCTTTTTTACTAGTGATAGTAAAGAGGGGATAGTGTATATTCATCAATAAGTCGTGACAATACGACGTTAGGCTTGCTATGATGTATGTACAAATATTCTACGCGAGGGAGAACAGACAAAAGTTTATGGAAGGTAAGAAATTTTACATCGGTTTGGTAATTGTGGTTGCAGCTGTCGTCATTGGCTTTGCTTATCTCAACCAGCCTGATAAGTCAGATTCAATCGCAGAAACCGATAAAACTGCCAAAACTGTTGATGAAGTCTATGAAGAAGATCACGTTATCGGCAATAAAGATGCCAAAGTGATTTTGGTAGAATATGGGGATTTCCAGTGTCCAGCTTGTGGAGGATATTATTCATTACAGAAACAAGCGGAACAAAACTACAAGCCTGAGGATGTTGCATTCGTTTTCCGCAGCCTACCATTAACTAGTCTTCATCCCAACGCGCTGGCGGCTCATCGAGCAGCTGAGTCCGCAAGTTTACAGGATAAATTTAATGAGATGCACGATAAGCTGTATGAAAACCAGCAAGAATGGTCGACCGTAGACAAGCCAACCGAGGTATTCGAGAAATATGCTAAAGAAATTGGTCTCGATGTTGCTAAATTTAAGAAGGATGTTACGAGTGATACTGTCAGCAAACGTATCAAGTCTGATCAACGTAGCGCTGATCGAGTCAAAGCTGAATCAACTCCGACAATATTTATAGACGGTAAAAAGGTAGAAGGTCAAATCAATAGCTACGATATCCTGAAGGAAAAACTAGACAAAGCGCTAAAAGAGAAAGGTGAGTCACAAACTCCCAAAACCAATGAAAGCAAGTAACCTAATTAGGCGTCTTCTATCATGACCGATGTAATTGTCAGCCTATTTCTATTGGCGATTGCTTCGCTATTCTCAGGTTTAACTCTTGGTTATTTCTCGTTGTCGTTATCAGAATTGAGAAGAAAAATGGAGCTCGGTGACGAACGTGCTGCAATTGTTTATCCACTCCGGACCAAAGGCAATCAACTATTAACCACTTTAATTATTACTAACACGCTTGCAAATGCAGTCTTATCAGTTTATCTCGGTAATGTCTTGAATGGAATATTAGCAGTAACTGTTTCTACAATTCTGATAACGATTTTTGCAGAGATTCTACCACAAGCGATAATCAGTCGTAGCGCACTCCGCTTTGGAGCTACTGCTGCTCCATTTGTTGGTTTATTGATGACACTATTTTGGCCGATTAGCTATCCGTTGAGTAGAATCCTTAATCGAGCACTCGGCGATGAGCTACCAGCTGTTTACAGTAAAGACGAGCTAGTAAAAATTGTTGAAGAGCATAGTCATAGTGATGAGAGTGACGTTGAAGCTGACGAGCTAACTATTGTTGAAAATGCTTTAAGTTTTGGTGATCGTACTATCGAAGAAGTTATGACCCCGCGTAGTGTCGTCGTTGCAGTTGAAGAAGGTGCAGTCCTTAGTCCTGAGTTATTAAATGAACTACACGATAGTGGCCACAGTCGTTTTCCGGTTTACTCTGTAGATTTTGATCATGTCGTTGGCATCTTATTCTGGCGTGATATGCATAATGTTCGTGACAAAATCCGTGCTGGCGAAGCAGCTGAGGGCGACGTTTATTTTGTGAATGAACTCGAAAAACTCGATCATGTCTTGAACGCGTTTATGAAAACTAAAAATCATATGTACATTGTGGTTAATGAATTCAAGGAAATGGTCGGTGTTATTACCATGGAGGATGTGGTTGAAGAGATTTTAGGCAGGGAGATCGTCGATGAGTTCGACCGTTACAATGATATGCGTGAGGTGGCTTTAAAGCGTGCAAAGGGTATCACTACACCGATGAATAGTTCAGATAGGCATTCTCGAAACAACAAATAATGTTTCTTAAATTTTCATAAATCAATCTAACCATTAACTTAATATAAACAGCAATATTTACCCTTTGAATCCAACACTTAAAAGATTGTAATTTGTCATAGTAAGGAAAATATTAAGACTCGAATTTACCAACCCAAGGCATACTGAAACTTGAAACTATTGACCCCTTTAGCTTTGCTATACTAGTTTTATGACGTTACACGAACACCAGAGGCACGCCGTAGTTGGTTATGGAGTTGAGGGTAAATCTACAGCACAATATCTACTGCAACATGGTATCAAGCCGGTAATTCTAGATAGAAAATCTGTTAATAATCGAGAACTAGATAGCCATATAGGTGATGATTGGCTAGAAGAAATTGATTCTTTTGATCTAGCGTGGCGTTCGCCATCCGTTGACCCCAATCTTCTGCCGGCAGATAGGACAACCAGCCAAACGCAATTTTTCTTAGAAGAATGTAAAGTTCCTATTATTGGTGTAACGGCCACTAAAGGAAAAGGTACTATCTGTAGCCTTATAACTGCAATATTACGAGCAGATGGATATCAGGTTTGGTTGGTGGGAAATATAGGTCAACCAGCACTGAATGTGCTTGATGAAATTAATAGCTCAGATGCAAATAAAAAAATTGTTGTCTATGAAATGAGCAGTTTTCAGCTCTGGGACGTGACCATGAGTCCGCAAACTGCAGTTATCGGAATGATCAGCCAAGATCACCTCGATATTCATCACTCACTAGAGGACTATCATCAAGCAAAAGCAAGGGTTACTAAGTTTCAAACTTTGGATGATCGGTTAGTTTTTAATGCTCAAAGTGAAGTCAGCAAGCAACTCACAATAGATTCCAATGCCGGATGTGTTGAATCATACAACCAGCCAAAAACCAGTCACTACAATACTACGGCAATATATTACCGACAGAAAAAGATTATTGAACGGAATAAAGTTCAGCTTCTTGGTGATCATAATGCTGAGAATATTTGTGCCGCTCTTTCAGTTGTCTGGCCAATAATCCAAGACAAAAGTATCATCGAAACGACTCTTGAACATTTTAGTCCACTCGAACATCGGATGGAGTTATTGCCGAATAAAAATGGAATATCATATGTTAATGATAGCTATTCATCAAACCCGAGTGCGACCATTGCAGCAGTTTCGAGCCTAAAATCTCCAGTTGTTCTACTGCTTGGTGGTGCTGAACGTAGTCAGGATTACAAAGAAGTATCCGCACAATTGTCTGCTATGACACAGCTAAAGACGGTAATCACGTACGGCGCAAATGCTAAGAAATGGGGCAGTTCGCTTAATCGATTAAATGTTGAAGCTTACATAGCTAAAACTGATTCATTTAACGACATTTTTAAGTTAGCTAAAGAACTAGCAGAAGCTGGCGATGTGGTGTTATTTAGTCCTGGTAGTCCCAGTACTGATATGTTTTCTGATTTCACTGACCGAGGAAATGAATTTAAGCGACTGGTAGCAGAATTATGAATGCCTTTAATCAGGATAATACCTTCATTTTCGATGACTATGGCTTCGATCCAAATGCGAAGCTAGCGTGGTTCAACTACAAACATACGAATCCTGCGCTTAGCTTTCGCGAGACAGTTTCTATAGAAACTGAAAACCCAGAAGAGCTTCTAACAAATCCCATTTTCCAAAAGGCTCTGATTTTAGCATTTTACGTAACGGCAACGTCTTATTACAAAGCTTTCCCAACGAGTAATTTTGAATTTAGTAAAGCTATTCCTGATAAATGGCAATCTGAATTTTTAACGACAGTTTTTACTGATGGAATGAGTCAGTTTTGGTTCGAGAACCAACTAAATCCTGAAGGAAGAATCTCGTTTGAATTTGGTGGATTAATAAACGACTCGACAATTAAATATCAGGGTGCTGGAAACCTTGTACTTCAAAGCGGCGGTAAAGATTCTTTATTGCTAGCTACATTATTAAAAGACTGTCAACAGGAATTTCAGCCCTGGTATGAATCTACAACGAATACACATCCAAAAGTCCTAGACAGTTTTGATAAACCCATAGTCCACTCTAAAAGAACATTGGATATTGTAAATCTTAAGCAAGCCATTAAACTCGGTGGTTTGAATGGCCACGTTCCAGTGACATACATAGTTAGTTCTCATGCGCTCTTGCAAATGGTAGCTAGTAATTTAAATCGTGTTTTGTTGGCGATTGGCAACGAGGGTGTTGAACCGAGCGGGTATATTGGTAATATTGCAGTCCAACATCAGTGGTCAAAGACACTTCCAGCTGAACAGTTGATGCAGCATTATATTTCTAATTATGTTTCAGCAGGCATAGAATACGGTTCGCCATTGCGACCGTTTCATGAAGTGAAGATTGCCGAGTTATTCGTCAATCACGCTTTCGTGGAATATGGCCAAAAGTTCTCTTCGTGCAATGTCGCTAACTACAAGCAGGGAGTTGATAATAAAAAACTCCGATGGTGCGGCGAATGCCCGAAATGTGCCAATGCATTTTTACTATTTGCTCCATTCCTCAAACCAGAACAATTAGAACATATGCTAGGTGGTAATCTATTCCAAAAACCAGAATTACTAGATACGTATAAAGGCTTACTTGGCGTAGATGATATCGCAAAGCCTCTAGAGTGTGTAGGTGAGGTTGAAGAGTTACGTTGGGCATATAATCAAGCACAAGACCAATTCCCGGATGCAGAATATCATTTACCGTTCGATGTTCCGAAAGCCGACGACTTCGATCTTAACATGCCAATGTCACACAATCAGTCCTTGTTCTCGCTGATTAAAAAATGTTGTTATTAAATATAACAACAGATTAATGACGTTTATGCTTGCAAAGGTGTCCTGACAAGCCTTTAATGGTAATTATAAAAACAAACAGTATTTTGTATAAAACGCACTTTAATGAAATAATGCTTGACAATTTTACAAGACCGTTATATCATAGCTAGCGAATTCGTACATAACAGCGTGAGGCTGCGTGCGGGTGGAGTAACATTTAATTAAGAGGAGGTGCTAGGTATGTTAACCTACATCAAACATTTTTTAGGAAACAAGCAAGTTCTGATGGCTTCAGGGCTTTTAATGCTTTTCCTGGCAATACTGGTCCCAATCAGTAATGCTAAGGCTGGTGACTGTAGTGAAAACTCAGTAATCACGTGTGGTATAAGTAGTTTGGGCGAAGCTCAAGGTGCTTACAATAATAATAGTGGTGGTGTTAAAACCATGTTTAATTACTACGGTATCAATCCAAATGATAGCGCTGGCGTTGTCAACGGCATGGTCTACAAAGACGGTACTGTTGTTGTCGACAATAAAGTTGTAGCGACCGGTGCATGGAGCATGGGTCGACAGTCAATTGGTAATTCTACCCAAAAGACGATTGACGGTACAACCTTTTTTGTCCGTACAACCAATGATTCATTTGCAGCTGATAGACTACCTGCATTTGTTAAGGTTGTTAATGGTCAATTTAAATGGGCAATCGTAAAATCTTGCGGTAATCCAATTAAGGCACACCCAACTAGTCCTGAGACACCAAAGGTACCAAGCTACACGATTTCAAAGAAGGTAGTAAAAGATCTTGGTCCAACAACAGATGCTGCTTTTTGGAATGGACAAGAAAACGTTTCAGCTAAGTCAGGTGAAGTGGTTCGATTCGTATCTATGACTACTAATAATGGTCAGGTTACATTGAACGGTGCACTTTCTGACAAGCTACCAAATGGTCTAACCTATGTTAGCGGAAGCTGGCAGAAGAAAAGTGGTGGAGTAGTAACCAGGGGCAGCACAGATAATACTGGTGCAGCATGGTACTCTCTTAAACCTGGTGATGAACTAAAGATCGACGTTAGAGCAAGATTTAGCGCTAAGACAAAGGTTATTAACACCGCTTGTACTGTAGCCAAAGAAATTCCAGGCTACAAATGTGACACAGCTACTGTGACACCAGTTACTCCTCCGCCAGTACAAACGCCTAGTGCTAAGTGCGAAAGCCTCACCGCAACTAAACTCTCAACAACTAGTTTCCGATTTAATACCAAAGCTTCTGTTGCTAACGGTGCCAAGGTCACAGGTTATGTATATAACTTTGGAGACAACCAAACTAAGACAGTAAACACAAATTCTTTGACAAACACAGTTGATCACAACTACGCAAAATCATTTAAATATGCGGTTAGCGTAATAGTCAAGACAACTGTTGGAGACAAGGTCTGTAATGTAGGAGTTGATGTTTCTATCCCAACACCTAGCGCTACTTGCGAAAGCTTAACCGCAACAAAGCTAAGCTACAACAAGTTTAAGTTCACTACAAAGGCTGCTGTTGAAAACGGCGCCAAAGTTACAGGTTACGTCTATGACTTCGGTGACGACAAAGGTCAAACCGTTAACACAAGTTCTTTAACTAACACTGTTGAACACACATATGCTAAGTCATTCAAATATGCAGTCAAAGTAACCGTTCAGACAACTGCTGGTAACAAAGTATGTTACGTCGGTGCGGAAGTTAAAATTCCTACTCCAGCCGTTACTATCGACAAAAAAGTCGACAACGTAGAAAAGAAAGAAGTCAAAGTCGGTCAGAACTTTACCTACCAAGTTAAAGTAACGAACACAGGCGACATCGATCTAAAGAACGTTGTTGTCGGTGATACGGCTCCAGCTGGTGTTACATTGAAGAGTGCCGACAAAGGTACTATCAAAACTCCAACTACTTGGAACTACACAATTCCTGAACTGAAAAAAGGTCAAAGCATGACTTTCAACTTAGTCGGTGTGGTTAAAGCCTATAAAGCAGGTAACCTTGTTAACATCGCTTGCGTAAATGCAAAAGAAGTTAACCCAACCAAGCCTGACGCAGTTGACGCTTGCGACGATGCAGTTGTAACTGTCAAAGTACAGACTCCAAACGTTAAAATCGATAAAAAAGTCGACAACGTAGAAAAGAAAGAAGTCAAAGTTGGGCAAGAGTTCACTTACCAGTTAGTTGTCAAAAACACTGGTGATGTAGATCTCAAGAATGTAAAGGTTGCTGACTCTGCACCTGCAGGTGTAACACTTACTAAAGCTGACTTCGGCACAATCCGTAACCCTGCAACAATTGAAGGCGCTGACTGGGAATACACGATTCCGTCACTAAAAATTGGTGAGAGCAAGACATTCAAACTAACTGGTATCGTTAAAACCTACGTGGCTGGTGAGCTTAAGAACATTGCTTGTGTCAATGCTCCTGAAGTCAACCCAACTAAGCCTAACGAAGCTGATGACTGCGACGATGCAATCGTTACCGTTACTAAGCAAAATCCAAAGATTGATATTGAGAAAACCTCAAGCATCACTGATGGTGTTGAAGGCCAAGAGTTTGTTTACAAGCTCAAAGTCAAAAATACTGGTGATGTTGACCTGACAAATGCGAAGGTAACTGACAAGGCCCCAACAGGCATAAAGTTCCTCTCAGCTGATAAAGGTAGCGTATCTGCCGATGGCAAGAGCTACAACGCTACTATCGCTAACATCAAAGTTGGCCAGACCGTAGAAATTTCGATCAAGGCAAAAGTTGCCGGTGCAACTGGCAGCGTTAAGAACACAGCTTGTGTTGACGCAGTGGAAACACCTGAAGACGAGTGTGATGATGTTGTTATAGACATCAAGAAACCTAACGTCTCAATCGACAAAAAAGTCGATGGCGTAGAAAACAAGGAAGTTAAAGTAGGCGCTGAGTTTACATACCAACTTGTCGTTAAGAATACTGGCGAAGTCGATCTTAAGAACGTATCCGTACGAGATGCAGCTCCAGCTGGAGTAACACTCATCAGCACTGACAAAGGCTCAATCGATGCCGCTAAGCGAAACCTTAGCTACATCATCCCTGAGCTTAAAGTTGGTCAGAGTATCAGCATCAACCTCAAAGCTAAAGTAGTTGCTTACCAAGCTGGTAACCTCGTTAATACAGCTTGTGTAAACGCTAAGGAAGTTAATCCAAACGAGCCTACCAATGCTGATGATTGTGATACTGCAACCGTAACGGTTACAGCTAATCCAAAACTCAATGTTGAGAAGCGGGTTACAACTGACCTGAAAGCTATCGGTAAAGATGGTTACGACAAAGCTTCTGAAAAAGCAGTAGTCAGCCCGAACGACACCGTTCGCTACATCTACAAAGTCACTAACACTGGTGACGTTACCTTAACAAACGTCAAGGTTAAAGATTACCTACCTAAAGGCATCGAGTATGTCTCAGGTGATCCAACTGAAGCGGTCATCAAAGAACTTAAGCCAGGCATGAGCGTTTACTTCGAGATCAATGCGAAAGCAATGAACTCAGGTATTAACAAAGTCTGTGTAACTGACGACACCAACGACGATGGTAAAATTGACCTCGAAGACTGCGACACTGCAGAAGTAGAAGTTAACAAAAAACCAATGCTCGACGTTGAAAAGAAAGTTACAACTGACTTGAACGCGACTGGTGCCAACGGTTTCAATAAAGCTCTAGAGCTTGTCGAAGTTCAAAGTGGAAGTAACGTACGATTTATCATCCGATTTACTAACACTGGAAACATGACACTTGAAAACGTATCAGTTCGTGACTACCTACCAGCTGAACTAGTAGCTGCTCAAGGTTCAAACCTTAAGAATGTTATCAAGTCAATTGGTAAAGGTCAGAGCGTTTACATCGAGTTTAACGCGAAAGCTACTGCTGACGGCGAAGGCAAAGTTGTTACTAACTATGTCTGTGCAGCTGACAATGACGAAGGTTACGTACCTGAGTCAAGTCGCGAAGAGTGTGCCAAAGTCTGTAAAGGCGGCGCAATGAATGCTGATCGTTACGACTGCGACGAAGCTCAAGTCAAGATTGTCAAAGCTCCAGTAACTCCAGGTCCAGAGACTCCAGGTTCAACACCAGGAATCGTTGGCCCAAGCATTCTGCCAAAAACAGGTGCTGGAATGCTCGGACTCGGTAGCGTGATCGCAGCCGTCGGTGCAAGTATCCGACGCTGGGTTATCAGCCGACGACGATTGCAGAGCGCATTGCTAAACGGATAATAAATCCTTTAGCGAATGACTCGCAAGCTTGACCGCTCTCAAACCCCTTACTAGAAATAGTGAGGGGTTTTTGATTTACGTCAACTAACTTTGCTACGTCATTCCAGCGTAGGCTGGGCTCCAGTTTTTAATTCTATGATTCCATTTACTCAACTTTGTCGCCAAAGTTGAGTAAAGCGCTGGGCTCTAACGTCGCTTGATGCGTTCATTGTTATTGAAACAATCACATACAGAACTCGTAGCTTATCGCTACTCAAACACTGTCTGTGTCGTTATTGTTAAAATAACATTCACTCTCAGGCTTTGGCTCTTTTGCGCCTATCCCTGTCTGATATTGTTATATCCATGAAATAAAGTACTCATGCTTGCAAATTTATTTACGAAAGTTTATTATCAAATTAAGAGGAGAGAAATATCATGCAATTAATAGATGGTAGACAAGGGGGGATTGACGTCGAACTTTTTGATTTTAGTATGACCGAACGCTCTAGTCCCGCTACAGTTGAAGCCGTGTTGCCAGGTACGCTTATAGCCACGGTTGCAGCGGTGGCTCTAGCTGCTAGAACAACCGATCTTATGGAAGCTGAAGCGAGCGTTGGAGTTGAGAATACTGAGTACCAAGGCGGCGGGTTGCCTGTGGATGTAGTATCATTGGGTCTCGCTGCGACTATATATCTTGGGTTTAAGGTCACGACTGGTTCATTTACTAGATTGTTAGATCGTCGACACAACAATCGAGACCTCTATTCAATTGCTAAATATCACAACGGTGAGACTCCAAGCAGCGAAGCACTCCAGGCCGCCGCAACAAACGCTGTTGCATTGCCTAGAGTTGTTAATGGAGAGCGTCCTAGATTTAGAGATAAGCTTCGCATTAAGCGGACCTCACGACGATTCTTGGAAATCATAAGCAAGTATGGAGATAATGAGCAGGAGACACTGGACTCTAATTAAATCTGTTAAAGCAGCTCACCGCAGAATTTGTTAATGTTAGAGTATGGAAATTGAGTTTAAACAATTGGCGGATGCGGTTAATGATGCGATCAATAAGCTAGATATTGCTGTCAAAGAAAAAGAGATTGCTGAGATTGAGCTTGAGCAAGCAAGTCCTGATTTCTGGAACGATCAATCCAAGGCGCAAGCTAAGACGAAGCGATTGGCGCGAATGCATGAGACGGTTGAACCGTGGCGACTACTCGAACAAGAAGTTGCCGACATTATAGAGCTTAGTGGAGGTGATGACAGCCAGCTCAGCAATGAGAAGCAAGCAGCCATAGCGAGGTATCAGGCGCTACACGGCCAACTACTGCTTGGCGGTCAATACGACAGCGAAGATGCTGTTCTGAGCATCCACGCTGGCACTGGAGGTACTGATGCTATGGATTGGGCAGGGATGCTCAGGCGGATGTATGTTCGCTACGCTCAAGGCCAAAAATGGAAAGTCGAGCAGATTACCGAATCAGCCGGTGATGAAGCCGGTATTAAATCAGTTACACTAGAAATTAAAGGTACGAATGCGTTTGGTCTACTGAAAAGCGAGCACGGTGTTCACCGTTTAGTTCGACTCAGTCCGTTTAATTCAGACAATCTCAGACAGACTAGCTTTGCGCTGGTTGAAATAACCCCACTGATTGACGAGCCTGGTGATATTGAGATTGACGATAAAGACCTACGGATTGATGTTTATCGGGCTGGTGGGCATGGTGGCCAGAGCGTTAACACGACCGACAGTGCGGTCCGCGTGACCCACATTCCAACAAATATTGTTATTTCGATTCAGAACGAGCGTTCACAGATTCAGAATAAGGAAACCGCAATGAAGATATTAAAGAGTAAATTAGCTCAGCTCGCCGAAGAACAACACGCTGAAAAAATTGCTGATATCAAAGGTCCAGATACAAAAGCGGCATGGGGAAACCAGATCAGAAATTATGTGCTTCACCCGTACAATATGGTCAAAGACACCCGTACATCCCACGAAACTTCTGATACAAGCGCCGTGCTCGATGGTGAAATCTCAGATTTCGTCCAAAGCTATCTCGCTTCTCAAGTTGGTAAGTAGTGTTTTTTTGGATTAAACAGATTAAAAGCTCTTGATAATCTGTTATAATAACCTGATATGAAGCGAAGTTTAGCATTAGAAAGTAATAAATCAATCGACCAACAAGTCATGTTGATGGGTTGGGTGAATAGTCGCCGTGACCACGGCGGTGTGATTTTTATCGATATTCGGGATGAGTCAGGCATCGTCCAGCTAACGATTCATCCAGATCATGAAGCAGCTTTCAGGGTCGCCGAAACTGTTCGCGACGAATACGTATTGAAAGCCACTGGTAAAGTGATCAACCGAGAATCTGGATTGATTAATAAAGATATTGCTACCGGTGAAGTTGAAGTAGTTGTGGAAATGTTAGAGATTCTTAACAAGTCCGACCCGCTACCTTTTAGTGTTACGAAAGACAATCAGGTTGCGAACGAAGAAACTCGCCTAAAGTATCGGTATCTTGATTTACGTCGTGAGAAAATGCAGACAATGCTAAAACGGCGATCAGAAATGTATAGCTACATTCGACAGTACATGGAAAAAAACGATTTTACAGAGATTACAACTCCAATTTTGGCAAATTCCAGTCCAGAAGGAGCGCGAGACTTTGTAATTCCATCACGCTTTCAGCAAGGTAGATTTTATGCCCTGCCTCAAGCACCGCAGCAGTTCAAGCAACTACTTATGGTTGGTGGCATTCCACGCTATTACCAGCTTGCAGCTTGTTTTCGTGATGAAGATCCTCGTGACGATCGACTTTATGGAGAGTTCTATCAGCTTGATATGGAAATGGCGTTTGTCGAAGACGGTGATGAAGTTCGAAAGATGATGGATCCGTTGATGACATCACTCGTGACAGATTTTGCTGGTAAGAAACTAACCTTTGAAGATGTCCCACGTATTACCTATGACGAAGCGATGAATACCTATGGAAGTGATAAACCTGATTTACGATACGATATGAAGTTGGTAGATTTGAGCGAAGATTTTACAGATACAGAGTTTTCTGTTTTCGGTAACGCGATACAGGACGGTGGAGTGGTTAAAGCAATTGATGTTAAAGGCGCCGCATCTTTAAGTCGTAAAGAAATTGATGGATTCACAGAAATAGCCAAGCAAAACGGTGCGAAAGGACTGGCCTATATATTGTTCACAGACGGAGAAGTGAAGTCGCCAATTGCAAAGTTTATGAGCGAACAAGAGATTGAGATGATAAAAGCAAAATTCAATGTCCAGGATGGCGACGGAGTTTTCTTTGGTGCTGGCGTGCGAAATGAAGTTAACAAAGTTTTGGGTGCGGTGCGGGTTGCTTTTGTGGATCACTTTAAGCTTAAAGATTCTAATGAGGTGAGTTTACTTTGGGTCATTGATTTTCCATTTTATGAATGGGATGAAAAACAAAAGAAAATTGATTTTGGTCACAATCCCTTTAGTATGCCAAAAGGCGGATTGGCGGCGATTGAAGCTGCAAAAACTGACGAAGAAAAATTGGCTCTCATTGCCGACCAGTATGATCTTGTGATGAATGGTTATGAGGCTAGCTCGGGTGCGGTTCGTAACTACAAACCTGAAGTTATGTATGCTGCATTTGAAGTAGTAGGAATCAGCCGCGAAACAGTTGATGAGCGATTTGGGGCGATGATAAGTGCATTCAAGTACGGCGCTCCACCTCATGCGGGGAATGCGCCGGGTCTAGATAGGATATTTATGGTGCTAATGGACGAAGACAATATTCGTGAGGTAGTGGCATTTCCGAAGAACGGTAGCGGCGTTGATTTGATGATGCAAAGCCCAAGTAGCGTCAGCCCAGAGCAGTTGTCTGACTTGTCTATTGAAGTTGTTGAACAAACTGAAAAATGATCTATTTTAAAATATCAGTAGTATGCTCGCAATTCTTTAACCAATTGAATCCATAGTAAATTATGTTACCTAGCTATTTTGTTTATGTAGCAGTTGTTATCAATACAATTGGGACTCTCGGATATATAGTCACGACTTTTCAAGGAAAGAGTAAACCAAATAGGGTAACGTGGTTCTTTTGGTTTTTAATTCCGTTGATCACAGCATTCGCGCAACTAAATCAAGGAGTTGGCATTCAGGTTTTGCTGACGCTCTCTTCATCGTTACTTCCATTGACGGTGTTACTTGCTAGTCTATTTAACAAGAATGCATATTGGCAAACAAAAAAACAAGATTATATCTTAGCGGTTTTTGTAGTTTTAGCTATAATGTTATGGCAGCTGACCAAGAATGCTAGTTTAGCAATTATACTTTCGATTACAGCTGATGGTCTGGCGAGTTTCCCCACAATGAAGAAATGCTTTACTCATCCTGAGACCGAGAACGTTCTCGCTTATGGGCTAACTTTTTTATCTGGCATAACTACATTATTTACAATTCAGGAATGGAGTTTTGCAGAGCTTTCGTTTCCTCTCTACTTAACAGTGATAACGGGAATAATGGCGTTATTAATTAAATTTGGCAGTCTTAAACAACAGAAAGCATTTAATTGATGCTACCAGAATGGTTCATTTATGTTGGAACGTTAATATCATTTCTGGGTGGTTTGAGCTATGTTCGTTTGACCTTACTTGGCAAAGTGCAGCCTAACCGTCTGAGCTGGCTGCTACTTAGTATCGTACCAATGATTGCTTTCTTCGCGGCATTAAGTGAAGGAGTAGGTAAACAAGCGCTCCTTTCGTTTATAGTCGGGTTCAATCCACTGATGATATTCTTAGCCTCTTTCGTGAACAAAAAAGCTTACTGGAAGCTGGATAAATTTGATTATTACTGCGGTTTTTTCGCAATTCTTGCAATTGTTGTTTGGGCACTAAGCGGTAGTGGTATTTTGGCTATTATTTTTTCTATCATCGCCGACTTAAGCGCTGGGTTGCCGATCTTTAAAAAAGCCTTCACACACCCGCTCTCAGAAGCATATGTGGTCTTTCTTTTCGGCATCGTTAACTCACTGCTAGTTTTACTAACGATAGATACATGGAGTTTTGCTACCTACGCATTTCCTCTTTACATCTTTATTTTTAATGTGCTTTTAGTTTCTGTAATAATACTAAGAAGGAAGGTTCTGCATTTGAACCGAAAAAAAGTATGATTGCGCTCGGGCTCGGTAGCAATGTTGGCGATAGAGAGGATTATATTCGTAGAACTGTTGATAAATTATCACATTACTTTTCTATTGATAAAGTATCAAGTATTTATGAAACTAAAGCCTGGGGGGAAGAAAACCAGCCTGATTTTCTCAACGCCTGCTTAACCGCTGAAACTGATAAAACACCAGAAGAAGTGTTGAGTATTATTAAAAAAATTGAAGCTGACTTAGGCCGAACCGAAACTTATCGATGGGGTCCACGCGAAATAGATATCGATATATTGCTTTTTGATGATAAACAGATTAGTTCTCAACGATTGACTATTCCACATCCTCAGCTTACAGACCGAGCATTTGTATTAGTTCCACTCGCGCAAATTGTTGGTGATTTATTAGACCCAAATACCAAACTCCCCATATCCACCCTTGCTATAAAATTAGACAATTCAAGCGTGCAGCTATTTGCAAAATACTAATCGCTATTCAATCCGCTTATGCTAGAATTTAAGAATGCCAGAAGACAGTAAAAGAGAAATACCAGAAGGCCATAAAATATCTGATCAAAAGAAAATTCACGTCGGCCGGCCGGGTTTGGCACACTGGCTTAGGCGTCGATGTATCAAGCTTTGGAAAAGTCCTTTTGGTAAATTATTTATAGTACTTTTACTTTTAACAGCAGCTGTTGGAACCATTTATGCCATGCCAAAATGGCGCTTTCAAGCCTTTAATATAATCGGGATGAAGACAAAAGCTGAAGTTGTTATACGCGATGATAGAACTAAGCAGCCAATTAAAGGGGCCATAGTATCGATAGCGGGAAAGAAGGAAGAAAGTGACCGTAGAGGACGAGCTAAGTTTAGAGCGATGCAGTTCGGTGATACCGAACTTAAAATTGAAATTGAAGGTTATCAAAACCAAGGCAAAGATGTTGTGCTTGGCTACAATGATAATAATTTTGGAGAAATCTATCTTGTGCCGACAGGTAAGCAACTCGAATTGACAGTGGTAGACTGGCTTAGTCAAAAACCAATTGCAGCCGCAGATGTTGGCTACAATCAACAAGGGATCACAACCGATGAGGCTGGGCGAGCTATTGTTACAGTCGAACGTAACTCCGAGCAACCATTAGTGGATATAGTAGTTAAAAAGAATGGTTATATTGCTAATAAATTTAGCATCAACCAAAGTAGTGAAAAAACTCAAATCGTCACTCTGGTTCCTGATAGCTGGCACTTTTTTATCAGTCAACGTGAAGGCAAGTACAATACCTACCGTTCAAGATTTGATGGCAGTGAGCAGTCGGTCGTTTTGGCTGCAACAGGCAAAGAGGGCAGCGGTACTATGTCGAGCACGGCACCGAATGGAAAGGATACGGTCGTAATTTCGACACGCAATGGGGAGCGCGATAAAGGTGGTAATCTTTTAACAAGTATTTATTTGGTTACAAATGATGGTTCCAATAAGAAGATCGATCAGGCTAGCTATATTAGCCCCATTGGATGGTCTGGTGATACATTTGTCTATTCGTCACGAGTTGATAAAAAAGATAATGATGGAGATAGCTACATCTCGACTGTTAACACAAAAACGTCATCTAAAGATGAGCTTTCTAGCAGCCCGCAATATGGTTCTATACAACTAGTAAAAGATAGAATTTTCTTCACGCTATTTGAGACCAGTGGTGCTAGTTTTACGGGACTGCGAAGCATGTCTACTGCTGGGGTAGATCCCAAAAACCATCTAGCTGCGACTATCTATAATCTTAATCTTACTTCCGTCAACCAACTAGTCTTTAGCTCTCAGAAGAAAGATGAACAGGCGCTTGATTGGTGGCAGCTTAATACAGACAGTAGCAACCAAACACAGCTTGAGGGTGAGCCAGCAGGATTACAAGATTTAGTAATTCGCTATTCTAGAGATTTATCGAAAGCAGCGTGGGTTGAAGAACGCGATGGTAAGAACGTAATAGTTGTACGTAGTCTTTCTGGCGCTTCTGAGAGTAAAATAATCGCTACGGCAGATTCAATTAGTAGCGATATAAACTGGATTGGAAATGATACGATTGTGTACTACGACAATAGCCCAGGACAGTCATCTGATTTTGTAATATCGACCGAGGGCGGTGAGTCCCATAAAATTTCTGATGTCACCAGACCGCAATTATTCAACTAATTAGGAGTTGCTAGCGATTTATCCAATGTGAAAAATATATTTCACCGTAGTCTTTTTGAAGGTGCTGTTCAGAAAAATTGTAAGATCGATTCAGCAGTCTATAAAAATTTGCCTTGTACTACGGTGTAGATCTATATTAAACTAAACACCATTTTTGACTATATTAAATCATTATATTTTGACATATACATTAATCTATGATAAATTTAATTTTATGATTAACAACAGTGCAAACTTTTTTAGCTTTTATTGGTACGCAACAGCGGACTAATTGACGTTTTATTAAAAATTGCCAAAATAGCCGCTCACAAACATAGAGCGGTTTTTTATTTAACCGAAAAAGGACTACAATGGAACTAACAATGAAGACAAATAGTAAAAAAATGATTATCCCGAGTGATCTTCGGGCACGGCACCCGATTACCTCGGCAGCAGCTATACAATTGACACAGCATCGCAGAGAAATTATCGAAATTTTAGAAGGCCGCGATAAAAGGTTTTTAGCTTTTGTTGGTCCTTGTAGTCTTGATGATTCTGGAGCAATCTTTGAGTTTGCTACTAAGATCGAGGGATTGATTGGCGAAGTCTCGAAGCAAGTTAAAGTTGTAATTCGTGCTAATCCGCTGAAACCACGAACAACCACTGGCTGGAGAGGACTTGAAAGTGAATCAGTTCCACAGGCTCGATCGGCATTGGCGCAACTCGTAAATGCTGGTTTTCCAATTGCAATAGAATTACTAGCTCCAAGCCAGGGTCAGTATTACGGAGATATCTTGGCGGCACAATGGATTGGAGCGCGTAATGTGACTGATCAGAATGTGCGCTTACAAGCTAGTAGCATGCCCGAGATTCCAACACTTTCAAAAAATGGTATTTTTGGTGATATGTTGACTGCGGCTCAAGCAATGTTGGCTGTAAAATCACAGCATGATAATGTCCCATTACTTGACGAAGATGGACAGTTTTCTATGATTGACACACCAGGTGGCATAGCCGGTGGAATTATATTGCGAGGCGTACAGGATGCTCGTGGCGGTCTTCGAAGTAATATCGATGTCGAGTCTGTAGAACAGGCAGTGATAGCGCTGAATGAAGTTGGAATCGATAACCTCGGTGTGATAATTGATGCTAGCCATGGTAACGGTGCTGGGTACAGTAATGGATCGAAGTCGGCTGATGGACAATATCGAGCAGCTGAAGCCGCGATTAATCTTATTCAAGACTCAGATATAAAACATCATATACGTGGAATCATGCTTGAAAGCTACCTTGAAAAAGGTACGATCAAGGATGCTAAAGACTCTACATATGGCTACAGCAAAACTGATCCTACGGTGAATGTTGCTGAAACCGAAACCTTGCTGAGAAGGTTGGCCGACTCGGCGGTAGCGTAGCCATGAGTAATCAAATTGATCTCACGACTAGTGCGACAAGATCTAGCTACCAAATCTTGGTTGAACAAGATTTTGATCGTCTGACCCAGATGATCCCAACTGATGTGTCCCAAATTTTTGTTGTGAGTGATAGCAATGTAGCACCACTATATTTTGACGCTATTAGCAGTAAGCGCATAAATAGTCCTCAATTAATCGAAATTGAACCTGGCGAACAGTATAAGAATATTCGAACAGTTGAATCAATTTGGCAGCAATTAAATGCCGCCAGCGCCGACCGTAATGCGTTGATAATCAACGTTGGTGGTGGGGTCATAACTGATCTAGGTGGATTTGCTGCCGCAACCTATAAACGTGGAATTCGTTTTATTAATATTCCGACAACACTATTGGCACAAGTCGATGCTGCAGTTGGTGGAAAGACAGGCATTAATTTTGCTGGTTTAAAAAATAATATTGGTACATTTACACAGCCAACCGGCGTATATTGTAATACCTCGTGTCTTTCGACATTGAGTGATCGGGTTTTCGTGGAAGGCTTTGGCGAGATTATTAAGCATGCAGTTATTACTAAAAATACGATACTTCATGATCTGAAAGAAAATGTTTTTGATAAAAATGGTGCAGAAAAATTGACGAAACTAGTAGCTAAATCTGTTCAGGTGAAAGTCGATGTTGTTGCTCTGGATGAACGCGAAGCCAACCAACGCAAGGTTCTTAATTTTGGTCATACTTTTGGTCATGCACTCGAAAGTCTGTCCCATCATACATTTAAACCATTGCTGCACGGTGAAGCGGTTGGACTTGGTATGCTCGGCGAGTTGTATGCGGCAGGTCTGTCAGAACTCGTCGATGTTGTATCTGAGCTATTGGTGCAATATAATCTACCAACTAGGCTTGATGTTGGCATCGAACCCGAAGAATTTTTAGTGGCCATTCGCGGAGATAAAAAGAATCACTCGGGGGAAATCCAATGGGCCATACCGCGTGAAATAGGGCAGGTAATTACTGACTATAAAATTGACGAAGAGAGCGTACTAGGTGCACTTAAGTGGTTGGATCGTTCATAAATGAATGCTATAAAGCTGACACGAGACGCCAACTGGAAACCATCAAGTGATCCGATAATTTTGGATGTGCCGGGAAGTAAAAGCATTACTAATCGTGCTTTAATCGCTGCGAGTATTGACCCGCGTCCGATTACTGTCATTAATCCCAGTCTCAGTGTAGATAGTTTAACGCTGCGTGATTCATTAATCGATCTGGGAATTGATATTTCTATTAGCCAAAGTGGTGATTGGATTATAGAGAATTCAGTTGATACGATCACTCCAAAGCAACTAACGATTGATTGTGGCCCAGCTGGGACAACTTCACGATTTTTATTAGCTTTTGTAGCATTCTTACCGGGATTTGAAGTTATTATCACCGGCAGTGAACGATTGAAAAAACGCCCAATGGGAATATTAATCAATGCGCTGAAATCACTTGGCGCACAAATATCTGAACAAGGCGAATCAGGAAGATTGCCAATACTAGTTTCTGGTGCAATTGTGCCAAAAGAGAAAAAAATCATTGAAGTTGACGCATCAATTAGTAGCCAATTTATTACTGCCTTACAGCTTATTTCACCATTGTTCGAATCGGGACTTGAGATTCTTCAAAAGAATAAGCCGGTGTCTGTTGCATATAGCGATTTGACTCGCACGATACAAAATCAATTAAGAACGTCTAATGAGATAATTGTTGAAGCGGATGCTGCGGCGGCTGGCTATATGTGGTCATTTGGAATGCTTCGTCAGCAAATAGTCCAGATTCCATACATTAGCCTCAACTCGGCACAGGGTGATATTGAGTTTGTTAAAGTTTTAGAAAATATGGGAGCGCAAGTTTCAGAAACAGCTGATGGACTAGTTGTTTCTCCTGCTAAAAAGATCAAGTCGATCAACTACAATATGATAAATTGCTCAGACACTGCTCAAACCGCAGCCGTTTTAGCAACGCAAGCCATTGAAGAAAGTTACATAAGCGGATTATCAACACTCCCAGGAAAAGAAACTGATAGATTGGTTGCTATGAAGACTGAGCTGGAAAAGCTAGGAATAAGAACAGAGATTGATACTGCTAGTATCCGAATTTTTCCAAGTGTAATTTCGTCAGCTAGGATAAAAACCTATCACGATCATCGTATGGCTATGTCGATTAGTCCACTTTCAGCAGTAGTGGAGGGGATTATTATCGAAGATCCTGATGTGGTCGAGAAATCGTTTCCAGATTTTTGGAGCAAACTTAAGCATTTCGGTATTATTTTTGAGGACGTTGTATGAAGGTAGTTCTAATTGGTTTTATGGGGTCGGGAAAATCGACTGTAGCACGTGAGTTGGCCAGTCTTTTAGAAGTAGGGGTGCTTGATATGGACGCCGTACTTGAAGAAGACTTGAAAATGACAACAGCAGATTTTTTCAAGGAAGAAGGTGAAGAGAATTTTCGTCGCTATGAAACTGGACTTGCTAAACAGCTGGCAGTTGAGAGTAATGCAGTCATCGCTACGGGTGGTGGTGTGGTTGAAAGTTCCGAAGCGATGCAACCTTTATGTGAAAATGCTTCGGTGATTTATCTTTATATTGATTTTCAGACGTCAGTTGGGCGTGTTGGTGATACTGATCGTCCCTTAATGAAGGACAAAGATGCTGCATTAGTTCTTTTTAATACTCGACAAAAATTATATCAAAAGTATGCAACGATAACGATTGACGCCAGAATTAAAACTCCTGAGCAGCTCGCTATTGAAATATATCAACAAATTGGAGTTGAGTCATGAGACGGTTTGCAGTCATTGGAAATCCAGTTGAACATAGCTTGTCACCAATAATTCACAGTGCAGGATTTGCCGCGCTCGGCATCTCTGCCAACTATACAGCAGTTCAGGTCACGGAGGATGATTTCCGTAAGTGGTGGAGCTCTGAGGCTACTAATTTCGATGGTTTTAGCGTTACAATGCCATTGAAAGCGCTAGCATACGAAGTAGCCGACGAACTTGATCATGCTGCTAGAAATATTGGTGTTGCTAACACAATGGTAAAAAGAAATAATCGCTGGATTGGCAGTAATACGGATTGGCTTGGGTATAGCCGACCGTTAAATGCTGTCGATGGATTGCGAGCAAAGCGGGTTTTGATTCTTGGTGCTGGCGGTGCCGCTCGTGCTGCTGTTTACGCAGCGCTTCACTCCGAGCCGCTTGAGGTGCTTGTTTATAATCGAACAGTCAGCCGACTTCAAAAATTACGACAAGATTTCCCGGGGATAAATGTTATTACTGAGATTGATGACACCGAAGATATAGACACGATAATTAATACTACAAGTGTTGGAATGGCGGAGCTTGTCAATGAAACACCGATTGATGTAAAATTTTTAAATCCCGACCAGCTTGTATTCGAATCGATTTATAAGCCACCTGAGACCGTATTGGTACAACAGGCGAAACATATTGGAGCCTCAACAATTTCTGGTTATGAATTGCTACTCGCACAAGCTTATGAGCAGTTTCGAATTTTTACTGGAAGAGATGCCCCACAACAAGTTATGCGTGAGGCGATCGGACAATGAGCCAACTAGTAGATCGAATTGTCGGTGTGGTCGCAGAGTCAACAATTGTTGTAAGCCTTGAGCAGTTTCGCCAGCTACCCGAAGAAATTTTGTTAGTTGAATGGCGTCTTGATTATTTGAATAAGCTTAATGAGCAAGCCATTGTTGAAGCAATTAAACTAGTTCGACAGAAAGTTATAGTAACACTCCGAAGCGTAAATGAAGGCGGGAGGTTCGATGGGGATGAAGACAAACGCACTCGATTATTACAGGAATTATCTGGGCTCAAAAATACTATTTACATCGATATTGATATCTCAAATAAAATGCTAGTAGAAAAAATAGTTCAAGAAAAAAGACTATTGTCGTATCATAATTTTGAACGAACGCCGACTATGCAAAAGCTGAATGATCTTATAGAAATTGCTAAACAGCATAGTCCATCGATCATTAAAATTGCTTGTCGGGTGAGCTCCAGCGCTGAGTCTGCTCGATTATTTAGTTTATTTACAGATTATCCAAAACAAAATTTTGCATTGATCCCTATGAGCGGTGATGATGATGGTCTGCGAGTTGAGGCATTGAAAAGAGGTAGTGCATTAATGTTTGTCGCAACTGGTTCAAGTGTTGCTCCGGGTCAAATGAGCGTTGATGCTATGCTAGAAGTAATTGAAAGAGGAGAATAATATGCCCGGAAATAGTTTTGGAAATTTGTATCAAATTACTAGTTTTGGTGAGAGTCACGGGGCTGGAGTCGGTGTTGTTATTGACGGTTGCCCTGCCGGGATTGAGATATCTCTAGAAGATATTCAAGTTGAACTTGATCGCCGTCGACCTGGCCAAAGTGTTGTTACAACAGACAGAGATGAACCAGATCAGGTAGAAATTCTATCTGGAATTTCCGAAGGAATCACACTCGGCTCGCCGATTGCCATGCTCATTCGTAATAAAGATCAACGTTCTCAGGATTATGGCAATCTCGCAAAAGTCTATCGACCCAGTCATGCAGATTTTACTTATGAGCAGAAGTACGGTCGACGTGCGGTTGCGGGTGGTGGACGTAGCAGTGCTCGTGAAACTGTAGCCAGAATTATGGCTGGTGCGATAGCTCGCAAAATTTTGATTCAAAATGGTATTGAGATTGTTGCCAGTGTTAAACAAATCCACGAAATTACCGCTGAGCTTGATGTTGATTCATTTACTCGAGATAACGTAGAAGCTAATATTGTCCGTTGTGCTGATCCTGTTGCGGCTGAAAAGATGATTGAGCTAGTTAAACGGATGAAACAGGATGGAAACTCTGTCGGTGGTGTGATCACGGTTGTCGCTCGAAATGTTCCTGTTGGTCTAGGTGAACCAGTTTATGACCGACTTGAAGCTGAGCTAGCAAAGGCGATGCTTTCAATCAACGCTACTAAGGGTTTTGAAATTGGTAGCGGTTTTGGCGGAACTCGTATGACAGGGCTTGAGCACAATGATGAGTTTGTTGCTAAAAAAGGTAAAATCGGCACAAAAACAAATAATTCAGGTGGTGTGCAGGGCGGTATCAGCAATGGTGAGCCGATTGTGTGCAATGTAGCCTTTAAGCCAACCTCAACAGTTTTAAAAACTCAAAATACTGTCGATAGTGACGGTAACGAGGTTACGTTAGAGAATCTTAAAGGTCGTCATGACCCTGCAGTGTTGCCACGAGCGGTGCCAATTGTTGAGGCTATGATGGCTATTGTATTGCTTGATGCACTTTTGCAACAAAATGCACGTAAACTTTAGTTACTACATCATAAAATTGAAAGGATTTGTGCTATCATGGGTAGCATGAGAGAACCGAAAGAATTAGCAGATTTACGTCATGAGATTGACCAAATTGACACGACTCTGATGAGTCTTTTGGTGAAGCGACAAAAAGCGGTAAAGCAAGTAGCGATTATTAAACATAAACATAAACTTCCCATTAAGAATCTTGCTCGATGGAAAAAGGTCATGCAAAAACAGCGGCAATTAGCTGCAAAACATAAACTTTCAATTCGACGGATTGATACGATTTGGGATACGCTTCATGAGATGGCAATTGAAGCAGAAATTGAGGAGTTACGGAAATGACGCATAATGATTATTTAGAAAAAGCATATTTTGAAGGTGAGATTATCGACTTCAAGAATGCAAATGTACCAATTGCTACAGCAGGGTTGCAGTATGCTATAGCTACATTTGCTGGACTCCGTGGCTACAAACAAGCTGATGGCTCTGTGGCAATCCTGCGATTAGCTGATCATGCCAAGCGTATGATCGAAAGTGTTAAGATTCTTGGTTTTCCATACAAACTGACTGCCGATAAATTAGCTCATATTATCAGTGATACTGTGAAGGCTAATAACCCAAACCAGGATATCTATATACGACCATTTATCTATCGATCTGATATAGCACTTGGACCTAAGATCTCAGGTGAATATCAGTTAGCGGTATATGTTATGAATCTTGAGGATTACCTCGATAGTAGTAAAGGATTGCAGCTTGCTACCAGTAGTTGGATTCGGGTGCCGGACAACGCTATCCCTGCTAAAGCCAAAGCTTCAGGTGCTTACATCAATGCAGCAATGGCGATTGAAGAGGCTCAGGCAAACGGCTTTGACAGCGCTATTATGCTTGATCATAAGGGTGATGTCGGCGAAGGCGCAGTCATGAATTTATTTATTGTTCGTCATGGTGTGTTACTGACACCAGGTCTAGGCGGAGATTTACTCGAAGGCATAACTCGCCGCTGTGTGGTTGAGCTGGCAGCGCTGCATAACATACCGATCGAAGAAAGCCCTATCCGTCGTAGTCAACTATATACTGCTGAAGAAGCCTTTGTGACAGGTACCGCTGCTAAGGTTTCATGGGTAGCAGGAATTGATCGACGTGAAATTAGCCAAACTCCCGGAAAAATAACTAAGCAGATTAGTGATAGTTTTGAAGCCATTGTTCGTGGTGAACACGAATTAAGCGACAACTGGCTAACAAAAATTTAAAACGTATGAGCAGCCAACTTCCTAACCTAAAACAATCGACTACTTCGATAGTTGGTTTTGGGCCATTTGGACAATTATTAGCGCATGTTCTTGAAAGCTTTGGGTTCCAATCAGTTGTTGCGGTTGATCCTAATGATAGCCAATTCGAGGGCGCAAAAACAACGAGAGTTAATCTTGAGATGGCAGGCAAGGCAGACTTGATCTGGATTGCAGTCCCATTTTCTGATTTCGAAATTGTATGCCAACAACTTGCGCCAATCGTTCAACCTGGAGCTACAATAATCGACGTACTTTCGGTTAAGGAGCGACCGAGTGAGATTATGTTACGAACTTTCTCCGAAGATGTCGGACTGATTGCTAGCCACCCATTGTTCGGACCCCAAAGTACAGGCGGTGATCTGAAGAGTCGCCAATGGGTCTTCCACGAACTTCGTCAAACGCCTTGGACAAAGACGCTAACTTCGATTATCGATGAAAAAGGAGGTGAAGTAGTCGAAATTTCTCCAATGGAGCATGATAGACAGATGGCTACCATTCAAGGCCTTACATTTTTTATTGGACGAAGTCTACTTGAACTCGGTGTTTCTGAAGCCTCTCTGACTACCGGTTACTATAAAAAACTTCTTGCGCTAGCTGAACAGGAAAAACAACATTCTGACGCTTTGTTCCTGACGGTGGAATCTGCCAATCCGTACGCCTCAGAAGTCCGAAAGCGTTTTTTGGATCAAGCACAGCAAATTCATGACCGTCTCTAGCTTCCATAATCTCGTATGGGCATTTTATAGACATAGTAAACGAGACTTTCCTTGGCGTAGTACAACAGATTTTTACAAAATCCTTGTGAGCGAAATTATGTTACAGCAAACACAGGCACCACGGGTTGTTGATCATTACCGAAGTTTTTTGCAAAAGTTTCCTAGTGTAGTTACGCTTGCACGGGCCACCCAAGCGGATGTCGTTAGCGCATGGCAGGGGCTTGGTTACTATCGTCGTGCTCGTTTTATCCATCAATCAGCCAAAGAAATCTGCAGGCGTAACTGGGATGTAGAAACGCCTACGGATCCGAAATTGCTTAGTGAGCTTCCAGGCATAGGCTACAATACTGCCGCTGCAATTCTTGTATATTCAAAGAATCTACCTATTGGCTTTGTGGAAACAAATATTCGGACAGTCATAATTCATCATTTTTTTGCTGATAAAGATAAGACTAGTGAAAAAGAGATATTATCTAAAGTCATCGAAGTGCTTAATCATGATAACCCGCGCGAATGGTACTGGGCTTTGATGGACTATGGCACATCGCTTAAAAAACAAGGCCTTACAACACATAGGAAGGCTAGTGTATATACCAAGCAATCAACATTTGTGGGAAGTACTCGACAGCTTAGAGCAGGCATTCTTCGTTTTGTTTCCAGAGGTCCGCAAAGCCTGACACAACTTGAACACGAGTTTTTTGATCAACGGTTGGAAGAGGCCCTGGAAGGGCTAATTCGGGATAAGTTGATTCAAACAAAAGCTAACATATACTTCCTGTATTAGCTTTTCTAGTGACAACAGGCATTTAATCTGTGGTTTGCTATAATGAGACTATGAAACGAATAAAGAGTAATCGGATTTCCATTGGTCTGCTTATAATGAGCCTTCTTTTAGTATCTAGTTTTGCTGTCACTACGGCCGGCGCTAGTGCGCCTACCCGTTTAGCACTGAGCGACCAAACACTTAGCAAGCTCGATGCATCGAATAAACAACAACAAAAGCTAGAGAGTAGAGCTGAGTTACCATGTCAAATTGTTCGAATTCGTCTGCAGTCTCAATCTGATCGAGCTAGCTTAATACGGATTGATAGAGTTGACCGTTATGAAAAAATTAGTTCACGATTAGAAAATCTTGTCGAACGACTCCAAGTCAGCAAGATGCAATCTGGAGATTTACCTCAATCTATCACCACGTTACGTGTTCGTATCAATAGCTTCCAAACTGCTAGTACAACATATGAATCAAGTTTGAGAACTGCTGCTAGCTCAGCTTGTACGGTAGAAATAGAGCAACTAGAGACTATGGTTGAGACGGCTAGAGATGATCAAAAGAACTTAATCATCGCTGCTAGTAATGTTGATTCCGCAATCAATAATCAAGTCATCAAAAGTTTGGAAACTTTTACCATAATCAATATCGGTGATACAGTAGATACCAACCAAGCAAAAACAGGAAAAAACAAATGAGTAGAAAGCTTAAACAAATCACTAGTTCATCAAGTTTTCTAGCGGTTGCTTCAGCCGTAACGATTGCACTAGTCTTAGTTTTTATCGGAACACTTACGTATAACGGTGAAGAGCAACTCGTACTTGATTCAGGCACGAAGCCAAACTCTGATGAAGTAGTTAAGCAAATCGATAATCCTGACGAGAATGTTCTGCCGAAAGTAACTGAACCTGTAACTTCAGCCTCTATTCAGTTAGATCTAAAAAAGATAACAAGTCAGCTCGACGAGGTTGCCCAACCAAGTAGCGATTATGATGCTAATTTGTTAAGTAATGATTCGCTCGGAATTGATCAGTTAAAAAAAGATAAAGCAGAAAGAGAAACCAGATAATGAAAGCTACATATAACGGGTTAGTAATAGCTGAGGCAGACAAGAAGGATACTATATTGATTGAAGGTGGAGTATATTTTCCTCCAAGTTCGATAAAAAAAGAATTCTTTAGCCATAATGATGATCGAGAAACAGTATGTTTCTGGAAGGGAAAAGCTAGCTACTACGACATTAGTGCTGATGGTGAAACTACAGCAGCAGCAGCTTGGTATTACGCCGAACCAAAAGATGGATCAATCGATAAGGTTGGAAAAGATTTCACGAATTTTGTTTCTTTCTATCCAGTCGTCAAAATTACTGAATAACCACACTTTATACTTGCTTTTAATATAAATTACTGCTATAGTAATATTATTAACAATTAAAACAAAAAAAGACATAAATGATAAATAATCCATCCAGCATCGCTTTTGATGCCGAACAACACGCGCGGAATAACCGCTTTAGACCAATCCGTGGTTTGATACGGAGCTTTCGTTCTCAAAAGACTACTCGTCGAGCCTCAATGGCTCTAATCGCTGCTACAGCTATCTGGGGTGGAACTGTTGTTGTTGCCAAAGTCTTGCTTGAAGGATTACCAGCATTATCTTTAGTCGGGATTCGTTTTTTGCTCGCAACTCTATTTCTTTTACCTGGACTGTATCGATTTTTTAAAAATAATAAGTTAAGAGATTATTTTGTTGTCGCCACAATCGGAATTTTTTGTAATGCTTTGCCGGTAGCGCTTATATTTATTTCACTAGACCATATATCAGCGACTGAATATGGAATTGTTAGTAGCCTCGGACCTATTATAATGTTCATGTTATCTCTATTTATCCTAAAAGAACAAATGCGAAAGAGAGTAATGGTTGGCTTAGCTGTGGCAGCTCTTGGCGCTACGTATGTTGCATTCTTTGGGTCTCCCGGTGGTCTAACGGGTGATGTTATCTTGGGCAGTACATTATTAATCGCAGCATTAATTACTGATAATCTTGGGACGATATTAACAAAAAAGTATTCAAAACACTATGATTTATCTGAGCTTCTATCAGCCAGAATCTTTTTTGCTGGAATAGTCTTCATACCGATTATGTTTGTGCAGTTTGATAATTGGAGCTTCGGTGGAGCCAACCCAGTTGTATTTATAGGGCTGATTATCTTAATGACACTATTAAATGTTGTGATTGCAATAAAACTATTGTATTTCGCTATCGATAATATGACAGGTGAAGAGGCTAGTCCGTATGGATATTTACAACCAGTATTTGCAGTTTTATCAGCGCAGATTTTCTTGCGAGAAATGATCACAATACACCAAGTGTTAGGTGCTGCGATAATAGCCTCAGGAGTTTATTTTGCTGAAAACCAGGCCAGGAAGCCTGTTCACTATCGTTCGTGGCGTGAACGATTATCACACCAATTCAAATTGTTGTTTGTTCGTTTATAAAATTAGTATTAATGTAGTTTTTTGTTTATTTGTGATATTTTTTCGATAGTAAACATAAAATACTATACTATGCAAACCTATAGAGAGGCCTAAATCATATAACTAGTAGCTAAGCAAAATCAGTAGGCCAATTCGCTCACTAAATGTAATTACTGACCGCCTTGTATTAGGTCCAAGTCCAATAATCTTTGTAAATGTATACTATGGTATTCTCGACAAAATTGGTGTTCCAGATATGAAAGGATAAGAATAACTGATAACTCCACAGTGATTGGTCAAGTAGCGACAGCTATTTCGTAACTACCTTAAAAGCTCAAAGACTTTAGGTTTGGATCAATTACCAATAGGATTACTTCTAGAGAATGCATAACAAATGAATAAGTAGAGATAATTAGTTATTTCCTGACTAAACGCATAGAGTTATTAGGGCTTACAGACCTAGTCTTTGTAGAGAATCCTCATAGGTATGAGTCTGGTTGATTACGGTCCTACAAAGTGAAGAGCTTACGGGCGGTAGTTCGGGGCTTCGCTAGTTATTTCGACGTCATGGGGGTGGTTTTCTTTGATGCCAGATTGGGAAACTCGGATAAATACGCCTTTGTCATAGAGTTCTTCGACGGTCGCAGCTCCAACATAGCCCATACCTGCGCGTAAACCACCAACTAGTTGAAAGACTGTACTGACAAGCGGCCCACGGTACGGAATTCGGCCTTCAATACCTTCGGGGACTAGCTTTTGTTCTAAATCAAATTCCTCGACATTATCTTGGAAGTATCTATCGCGACTGCCGCGCTTCATAGCGCCAAGACTGCCCATGCCACGATATGATTTGTAGGCGCGCCCTTGGTAGATTGTGCGTTCACCTGGTGCTTCATCAGTTCCAGCTAGTAATCCACCGAGCATAACACTCGATGCACCAGCTGCCAGAGCTTTGACGATATCACCACTGTACTTGATACCACCATCAGCAATAACAGGAATATTTTTCGGTCGCGCAACTTTTACAACATTTGCAATAGCCGTCAACTGAGGTACGCCTATCCCGGCAATAATTCGCGTAGTACAAATACTACCTGGTCCGATGCCTACCTTGAGTCCGTTAACACCGGCTGCTATTAAAGCTTCAGCAGCTTCCGCGGTAGCAATGTTGCCGGCAATTAATTCTAGTTTAGGATATTTTTTACGAACATCAGCTACGATATCGATAACTTTCTGACTATGACCATGTGCTGTGTCAACGATGATTGCATCAATGTCAGCCTCGACTAGCGCCGTAATTCGTTCAAAAGTATCACTACCAGTTCCAACTGCTGCGGCAACACGTAGGCGACCTTCATCGTCTTGATTAGCATTCGGAAATTGTTGTCGTTTCTGAATGTCTTTGAAAGTAATCAAACCGGTTAGTTTGCCGGAATTATCAACAACAGGTAATTTCTCTATACGGTGCTCATGCATCTGTTTGAGTGCTTCGTGGTTATTAACAGGTTCGCTAATAGTAAACAGCTTTGTCGTCATGATTTCACCGAGTTTAGTCTGCATATTTTTCACAAAACGCATGTCCCGGTTGGTGACTATACCTTCAAGCTTTCCATCTTTATCAACGATCGGTATGCCAGTGATATTATTTTCACTAGTGATGCGTCGAGCATAGGAAATACTTTGGTCTGATCGCGCAGTGATAGGATCACGGATAATAGTTGATTGTGCTCGTTTTACTTTTACTACCTCAGCAGCCTGTTCGGTTGGGATAAGTGAGCGATGGAGCACACCAATGCCACCAGCTCGTGCCATAGTAATGGCCGTATCAGCCTCGGTCACTGTGTCCATAGCAGCGCTTATAATTGGCGTTGGTAGGTTTATATGCTGACTGAAACGTCCAGCTACGTTTACTTCACTAGGTAAAACGTTACTCGCCCCGGGTAAGAGCAAGACGTCATCAAATGTTATTCCTAAAGAGATTGTTTCGTGTACCATAGATAGATTTTATAGAGGAATCAGTTAAAAGTCAAAATCATAAGCATCGATGAACAAAAATCGTCTAAGAATTTGAAGATATATAACTGTACCACTTTGTTATGTGCTGACGATATGATGTATATTGATAGATAGAATAATTGATGGAGGAAGTCATGTTAACTAAGCACAGTAAAAAGAAAGTAGCGCTCTTTGTTCTACTAGGAGTTGTTTTGTTTGGTTTTGGGTCTAGCATGAAAGCATCAGCTGTAACTGTTCGTGAGAATGATGAGGAATACCGAGTTAGCGAGACGCAGACGATTAATGATGATCTTTTTGTAAGCTCAAACCGAGTTGTTATTGAAGGTGTTGTTAACGGTGATGTCTATGCAGTCGGTAGTGATGTTAGTATTCGAGGCGTCGTAAATGGTGACGTTTTTGCGGCCGGGAGCAGCGTTGAAGTTACTGGTACTATTCGTGACGATCTTTATGCCGCTGGACAAACAATCTCTCTGAATAAAGCTGAGATTGGTGATAGTTTCATCGGATTTGGTGCTAACGTCAAAACGACTGACGACACGGTAATCGGTGGGGGTGTTATTGCTGGTAGCAGTGTACTGACTTTGTCTGGTGATATCGGTCGCGGTATTATGGCTGGTAGTGACAGCCTATTGTTAAACGCTCGAGTTGGTCGAAATAGCGTTATAAGTGCTAACTCTCTCACGATTGGGGAAAAGGCAAAGATTAGCGGAAATATCGACTTATTTTCTGAAAATAAAGCCAAGCGGCAAACAGGTAGCCAAGTAATTGGTAATATTAATCTTAAGCAGCCAGAGCTAAAGAATGATGTACCGTATCTCGCTGGTTTTATTGCTAAAGTAGTAGCCGCTATATTTTTCTTCGCTGCTAGTTTGATTATTGGTCTCGCAGCAATGTATGTTTTCCGTCAGAGTACTGAGCGAGTGACCCGTATCAGCTCGAAAGACTATGGCCAGACATTCATCTGGGGAATTATCATTGCGTTGATCGGTGGTCCAATCAGTTTTCTTCTGATGTTAAGCTTGATCGGATTTCCACTTGGTATTATCACGTTAGTATTTTGGTTGATGGCAATATTCTCGGCGAAGATTCCTGGTTCATACCTAGTCGGGCGATACCTCCTACAAAAACAATCAGCTAGCCGTAACGAGACTAAGCTTGCGACGCCCCTAAGTGCTTTAGTGGTTGGTCTTGGTCTATATTACTTAATCGGTCTCATTCCGTTCGCAGGAGGTGTAATTACGACTATAATTAGTATACTTGGACTTGGTGTCTTTGCTATGATTTACCCACACAGAAGAGCCAGACGAACCACTGCTAAAACTACAGAAAAAACGATGAAAGTAGATAGTAAATAATGAAGATAACAAAATACGTACATTCGTGTCTGCTAGTTGAAGATGAAGGCAAAGCTGTATTTATCGACCCAGGTAAGTGGAGTATGGAATCAGCTATAGCTGATTTAGCAAACTGGCCACGTATTGATTATGTTTTGGTTACGCATGAGCACCCCGACCACATGGATATAAATTTTATTGATGCAATTCGTGATTACAATCCGGATTGTTTGATTATTTCTAACAAGACGGTGACAGATAAACTAGATGCGCGTGGATTGCATGCATCGGTTTCCACGCCAAGCGAGATCAACATGGTAACAACTGCTCATGCACCTATGTGGACCGGGCAACCAGCACCACCAGAGAACAGTCTGTTTACTCTTTGGAACAAACTAACTCATGTCGGAGATAGCTTCCAGATGATTAGACCTGCGCCGATAGTGGCGATGCCGATTGTATCACCTTGGGGCTCGTTTGCTGGCGCCATGGAACTACTGCTACAAATGCAACCACAAGCTGTCATTCCAATCCATGATTGGCATTTATCTGACGAAGGAAAGGTTTGGTACTATGAATTAGCTGAAAAAACTCTGTCTCAAGCAGGTATCCAATTCTTCCCGATTGGCGACTCTCAACCGATTGAAATAAATATTTAAAAACTACGCTATTTTTTTGTATTGGGTATTGATCCAACACTGGCAACACTAAAGTAGGGCATTTTTATCTTGTGCTCTCTAAAGGCATCGTTAAGCCTTAACCTCAATTCGCCGCTTACTGACCATTGTTTGAGGGGCTCGGTTTTGCCAACGATCTTTATAACAACAGATCGTTCAGAGAAACGATCAACTCGCAAGAATCGAGGCGTTTCGATAATGTGTTTTTTCCACTCTTTGTCCTCCGCTAACTGTGCTCCAACCTCGTTGACAACCTTTTGTACAAGTTTCAAGTCTGAATCATAGGCTACATCGATATCGAGGTTAATGCCAGCAAAGTCTTTGCTTTTATTACCTGCAACTTGAATTATTCCGTTAGGCACATGAAATAGTTGACCATCAAGATCACGAAGCTCTGTTAAACGGAGGCTAATGTCTTCGACTGTACCTGAAATCTGAACACTACCCGTGTTGAGTGTAACTACATCTCCAACTCGATATTGATTTTCAGTAATAATAAAAATACCTGATATAACATCTCTGATTAACCACTGACCACCAAAGCCGAGTGCAACACCAAGCACACCTGCACTAGCGAGTAGCGGCTGGATATTGATTTCAAGAATAGACAGAATCATGGTGAATGCAATTGCGTAGATAACAACGCCTAGTGATGCGTAGACGATATCTCTTAATGTTTCTTCACGGCGCATTCTTTCACCATCGTTACTAAATTTTTCAGCTTTCATCAAACTTTTAATGAAACGCTTGATGGGTAGTTTACTATTTCGCCTAACAAATACCGCCACAAAAGATATAATTAGGATGTGAAATCCTTCATTTAGTAGCCATTGTGTTAATGTTTTATACATTGGTTTTAGTATAGCAATAAATCGAATCTTTCGTCAGTTGCTATACTAAAGCCATGAGTCATGATGATCTAACTGAAGCAATCAATGCCTTGAAAGACAATAAGTTGGTGGTCACACCGACTGATACTATTTATGGAATATTGGCACGAGCCTCTTCGGAAAGCGCTGTTGAGGAGGTTTACAAAGTCCGTAAAAGACAAAGTAATAAGCCATGTATTATTCTGGTATCTGACGTTTTGCAGCTCAAAGCATTTGGCGTGAAAGAAGATAAGTTGATGCAGGCGAGCACCTATTGGCCTGGACCAGTGAGCTTGATATTACCGGTAGAGAGTGTAGATAATTACCTAACTAGAGGAAAAGCTAGTTTAGCTTTTCGTTTGCCTGATTATAAATTTTTACAAAAAATTATTGAGCAAACCGGCCCGCTTATTGCACCAAGTGCAAATATCGCTGGTGAGCCTCCTGTTGAAACAATTGACGAAGCAAAACAGATTTTTGGAGATTTAATTAATTTATATGTTGATGGAGGAATCATACGTGGTGAAGCATCACGTTTGCTATCATTAGAGCATGAGCAACCACGCCGATTACGTTGATAGATGTTCTCCGCCCAAGCTAACACGTCTTGATGATATTTTGCCTGATGAACCATTGTTATTGATGGGCGCTGGTCCCGTACCACTACCTAATGAAGTTTCTCGCGCAAATAGCGTTGTCATTAATCACCTTGGTAAAGATATGAATAAGGTAATTGCTGGCCTACAAGAGATGGCGCGCTACTCATTCCAGACTAGGAGTCAATATATAATTGGTGTTGGTGGTCCGAGTAGCGCTGCTATGGAAATGGCTGTTTCTAATCTCGCTTGGCCGGGCCGTAGGGTTTTAAGTCTTGTTAATAAGCATGGTGTCTTCGGTCCTCGACTGGAAGAAATGGCTCGGCGGACAGGTGCCGATGTTGACGTATTATCAACTGAAGATATAGAAACAATTTCACCGAAGATGGTTGAGAAAAAATTACAGACGAATAAGTACGACGTCGTAACGATAGTACAAGGTGAGACTAGTAGTGGTGTTCATAATATTTTCTTACCCGAAATAGCGAAGCTTGTTAAAGATCATGGTGCATTGTTTATCGTTGATGCAGTCTGTACTCTGACGACTATGCCCTTTCTAATGGATGAATGGGGGATTGATGCAGTCATCACAGGCGGACAGAAAGGTCTCTCAAGTATTCCAGGCGTAAGTTTGCTCGCTCTCAGCGATAAAGCATGGGAGACTATCGAAAAGCGCAAACATCCATTAGCGCAGTGGACACTAGATGCGAAGCTAGCTTGGCAGTTTTGGGGCCATCAAAAATATCATTACACCGCACCAGTCCCAGGAGTTTTGGCAATGTATGAAGCACTGCGCTTAGTGAGCAAAGAGACACTTGAGGCCCGTATGAAGCGTCACCTAGCTAGCTCACTAGCAATGCAGGCTGGGATTGTGGCCATGGGGCTAGAGCTATACGTACCTGAGAGACAGAGACTGGCGAGTGTTATTTCAATCAAAGTTCCTGATGGTGTTGATGCGGTTTTTTGGCAGCGTTATATGGTCGAGCACTACGGTGTTGAGATTTCTGGATCGTTTGGCCTGCCGGTTCTAAGAGTTGGGCAAATGGGTGAGCAGTGTCGAGCGCATTGCCTTTTCCGTACGTTGTATGCGCTCGGTATGGCTGCTCAGCAGGTGCGTATTTCGGTTGATGTGGCCAATGGTATGGCAGAGCTTGAACGACAACTCGAAGCAGCAGAAGGGGTTGTGCTTTGAATTTTCAATTATTTGGCGCCCACGGTGATGTGTGGACGATTACAAAACCTCAAGTCATGGCTATTATTAATGCTACGCCTGATTCGTTCAGCGATGCCGAGGTAGAATTAACAGAAGATTATATTGGACAGATTATTGATCAGGGTGCAGACAGCTTTGATGTAGGCGGTGAGTCAACACGACCAGGAGGGCATGATGAAGTCTCAACTATTGAGGAGTCAAAGCGCATAGTGCCGGTTATAAGGATGCTTAAAAAATTAGCGCCACGTATCCCCATAAGCGTAGATACAAAGAAGGCTCTGGTTGCACAAAATGCCCTAGACGCTGGTGCAGATTTTATTAATGATATTTCTAGTTTAGGCGATTCTGATATGGCTGATGTAGTAAATAAATACGGTTGTTCGATTATTTTGATGCGCCAAAAACCGTTGCAGAAAAGTAGATTGCTTGATAGTTTGCATGAGGAATTTCAGCGGATTACTAACCACGCAATCAAAGCAGGGATTGACGAGCATAGGTTGATTCTCGACCCTGGACTCGGCTTTGGTGATGTCGAACAAGAAGATTATAGCTTACTTCCAGGAGCTGACATTGATACGAATATGCAACTATGCATGGAGTCATCGCAGCAGACCAAACTACCAGTTTTAATTGGCGCTAGTCGCAAACGCTTTATCGGCGAGCTGACAAATCAACCGACAAAATACCGTGACACTGCCTCAGCAATAATTGCTGCCCAGTCGATAGAAAAAGGTGCCTCATTTGTGCGTGTCCACGATGTCGCTGCTACTCGACAGGCAATCTCTGTTCTGTCATACTCTAACCATTAAATATAATGTGAGGGGTTGAAGTATGAAAAAACAGATGACTGGTTTCCTTGATTTTATCAGAGAACAAGGTGTTGTCGGTTTAGCAATTGGGTTGATTTTAGGTATTGCCGTTAAGGATGTAGTCAGCGGTCTAGTTGATGGTTTGATTAATCCTCTAATTGGTTTAGTTTTACCAAATGCCGACAATCTTGCAAAAGCAAGTTTTACAATTGGTAAATCAGATTTTGTTTGGGGAAAGTTCGCAAGTCCACTACTTGATTTACTGATAGTCGCTGCAGTGATATACTTCATCGTCAAGGGCATTGGTCTTGATAAATTAGATAAAGAAAAGGAATAAATAACATGAATCAACAATTTTCAAAAGCACAAGTTTGGCAAATAATTGCTAGCTCAACAATCGCACTCGGGTTTTTCGAAATCCTAAAATTTGCATACCAGGCATTTCTAACTGTTCAATCTCAGTTTGAACAGTACGATCAACTAAAAGAACAGCTCGGTAAAGAAGCCACTAAGCCAGAAGTACAAGAAATTCTACAACAGTCTAAGTTATATTACTTACTAACTTCTGCGTTGGTAGCTGTCCTCATCGGCCTTCTTATTTTGGTTATTATTAATCGTAAGAATGCTACGTCACCAAAAGTAAATACGAAAACAACTACAACAGCCCCAGTTACTGCTGTAACTGCGAAAAAAACTGAAGTTAAGAAAACTGCAACCAAAAAACCAGCTGCTAAAAAACCAGCTGCTAAAAAAGCTTCAGCCAAAAAGACTACCAAGAAATAGTTTTTGAGTAAAAAAGATGACGCTTGATGAATACCAAAAAGCGAGCGCTAGCACTATCGTCGAAAGTGATGATAGTGCTCTTTTTTTAGCTCGAATGGCGCTTGGATTGGTTGGTGAATCAGGAGAAGTTGCCGAGAAAGTAAAGAAAATTCTACGCGATGATAGCGGCCAACTCACCAATAAAACGAAATCAGCTATAGCTGCTGAACTTGGGGACGTATTGTGGTACCTCGCTCGACTTGCAGATCTAACTGATGTTAGTCTCGATTCTGTAGCGAGAGAGAACTTAGATAAGCTAAGTTCACGTCAAAAGCGCAATAGGATTTCTGGATCAGGAGACAACCGTTAAAGTAGATCAGTGTACACGGTCCTCAAGCTTACTCCTTCGGGAATCAGCTCGGCGATACTCTCGTTCGGCTTTCTTCTGATGTCTCTTAACTTACCTATCTCATATCGCGCAGCAGTGGTGATCTCGTTTTCCGTGTAATCAAATTCAATAATTCCTACGGCAAGAGAATGTATTCTCGAGTCTACTTGGCAACTATCTCTAATTGATATAGTGATAGCTAACGCCCTCGTTCTTCTTCGTTCTCCAGATGTAATTACCTCGCCGTTAATCTCAAAAGTATCTATTGTTTTATCGGGTATGTATTCTGCAAGATTACGCAACTGTCCAAGTCGCTCATCATCAAGTTCGTGTAAGCTAGTAAAATATTCCAGCCAATAGTCATCTGCTTGCGGAGTGGTCATTTGTTTAGTTATTTCTGCGTGATCAAGCATCGATAGATCGGATCTCGTTGCAAATGCGATAGCGTGTCTGCCGAATTCAAGTTTTCGCAGCTCAAAACTCTCACGCGGTATTTGTTGTGCGTCTAGATTTGGCTTTGCCAGTCTTCGAATTTCTTCAATAGCTGAATTCATTTGCTTAGTTATATAAAATAAATGTAAAATATGCAAATGGGACATCGACGACGCAAGTTATATAAGTATGCAAAATTTCACCAGTCAAACAATTGCTTCGATAGTAATAGTTGGTGTGACTTTAAGCTACCAGACAAACCATTGGTGGTCGAGATGGGCGCCGGTAGTGCTGAGTTTTCCCTAGAATATGCCAGAAATTTCCCAAATTACCAGATTGTGGCAATTGACAAGAAACGCGACCGGCTTTGGCAGGGAGCTCGACAAGCTAGTGAGGAAAAGCTAGAAAATATTTGTTTCTTGAATGCCGATGCTGAATCAATCAGCGCACATTTTCCAAGCCAGAGCATTTCACAATTTTGGATGACGTTTCCTGATCCGTATTTTAAAAAGAGCCAGGTGAAACGCCGCATGACAAATAAGAATTTCCTTGATGGCTACAAAGCAGTCTTAGCACCAAAATCTCAATTCTTTTTAAAAACTGATAATTCAATGTTGCTTGCTAGTGGTGCTGAGTCGGTCGAGAATCATCCTGATTTTGAAATTGTCGGACTTGAGACTGATCTTCCAGAGTTAGGTGACGGTCCAATCTTTTACCAGACTAAGTACGAGCGGTTCTGGCGCGATGCAGGTTTACCTATTGGCATCCTGGCGGCTGAACGAACGTAATGGTACTATAAACTTATGATTGAATCATTAATGGCGGCTGCACTTGTTATTTTTATATATTTTAATGCACTTTTTATTTTTGCTCAAATAAAGAAAGATAACTCTATTGTAGACATTGGTTGGGGCTTTGGCTTTGTCCTAGTAGCCTGGTCAATGTTACTGTTATCAAATAATTGGCAAACCCGTTCATTACTAGTCGTAGGACTGGTTACCGCATGGGGAGTACGCCTGTTGTCGCACATTTATAGTCGCAACAGTAAGGCTGGTGAAGATTGGCGCTATGCCCAGTGGCGCAAAGAATGGGGCAAGTGGGTCTACCTTCGTGCTTATTTCCAAATTTTTATGCTACAAGCTGCAATGATGTTCATCATCAGCCTGCCTGTAATACATGCTGTAACGACGCTCCAACCTGTTTACAACAGCTGGGGCTGGTTGATTCTGCCAGGAGTTCTCATTTGGATATTTGGCTTTTTTATGGAAGCTACGGCGGATTATCATCTTAAAATGCATCTTAAGTATGGAAAAAAAGGTATATTAACCCAAGGAGTATGGGCATTCTCTCGTCATCCGAACTATTTCGGAGAGGCCATGCAGTGGTGGGGAGTTGGCCTGATCTCGCTGGCTTCAATGGAGAAACTAGGTTGGAATTTCCCGGGTTGTGGTCTATGGGTATTAGTCGGTCCAATAACAATTACGCTACTGCTTCGCTATATATCAGGTGTCCCGATTCTCGAAAAGAAATACAAAGACCGTAAAGATTTTCAAGACTATGCAAAGAAAACACCTATTTTCTTCCCGTGGTTTCCTAAGAAATAATTAGATTTAGACTAGATTATCGCGTAAAAAAGCATCAAGCGTTCCAGCTGAAAAACACAGCACAAGCTTACCTTCTGTACGTTCTTTGTTGATAATATCGACGAGGCTTTCATCCAAGCTTGCAGACTTGGCAATTTCGCTGTTGTTGAGTGATGTCATCAACTCAGCTTGAGTTAAGGGGGCCTGACTAGAGCGACCTATTGGCTCATAGGTGGGAAGCCAGTAGATTTTACTGGCATGCTTGAAAGCATCAGCATATTGGTCTCGGATTTCACGTTGTCTTCTGTCCTGATGTGGTTGATACACCACCACAACATTATCAGAAATCTCTCGAGCAAGTTGCAGTGTGGCAGCTATTTCAACCGGATGATGAGCATAATCGGTGTACAAGTTATCGGCTAGTTTTTCAAATCGTCTAGCTGTACCTGGAAAATTGTTGATAGCTGTTATTAATGCATTAGTATCATTAGATAACCCCGCCTGCTTAAAAGCAGTGATAGCAAGCGAAGCGTTATTCCGACTGTGAATCCCCGGTAAAGTTATATCATCAAGTAACGCACTGTCGGGATATAAGGCTTCAGTTTCTTGCAGGTGTTCAATCTCTGGACTAGTGATGATTACTTGACTCTGTTGAGCAAACTGTATGAACGCCTGGCGGTAATCTCCGACTGTCGGATAAATGTCTGGGTGATCATAATCAAGGCTTGGAACGACTGCAATTTCTGGGTGAAATTGTAGCATGTTTCGATCGTATTCATCTGCCTCATATATAAACCAACGAGATCTTGCTGCTAGCATCGCGTTTGGACCCCAAGAAATATTAGTACCAATTAAGTAGCTTACAGATATATTTAATTGTCTCGCCAACCAAATCAGCATTCCGGTTGTAGTAGTTTTTCCGTGGGTACCGCTGACGGCGATAAGCTTTTGGTTGTGTTTTTTCAGAATATGTAATAAAAATTCGGCACGCTTACTAGTTTGTAATCCAGCTTCTCTTGCTAGTACTAATTCTGGATGGTTATTTGGTAGCGCAGAAGTTTGCACTAGCCAGGTTGGGGGATTAACTGCTTTTATTTTCTCACTAAGAAATATACTGTCCGGCAGGCTGATATTTATTTGTGCGCCTCGAGCTATTAGTTCATCAATGAACCAACTGTGTGTAATGTCGCTACCGCTTACTTGATAGCCACTATCGAGAGCCAATAGCGCGAGAGGACCGATCCCAGCCCCTCCGATCCCAGAAAAATATACATGCATAGCTTTTAGTATCAAGTATCAAGTATCAAGTATCAAGCGTAATAATGATATGATAGACATAAGAAGTTTGGAATTCGCATGAAACATATAAAACCATGGCATTTATTTATAATTTGTATAGTAACCGCAGCTATTGGTATACATGCTGTCCGACAGAACAACATAAAGATGGCATTGTTGCGTGAAGACGTCTTTATAGCAGACAAGCAGAACGAGCCAATTGATGAACCGTTAAATGTGCTTCGCGATTACATCGCTAAACACATGGGGACAAGTACTGATGTCCCTCTAAAATACAGTTATGAAAGGGCTACTAAAAAAGTGCTTGAAACTACTACCGATGTTAATGGTAAACCATCAGATATTTTTGCGGATTTACCCGCCTCGTGTGCCAGCGGTGGTTTCATTGATTCGACTAAGCCCTGCGTAAAAGATCATATAAACCAAAAACTAGCACAGCTTGGGACGAAACAAGTGGCTCTCACCCAAGTTCCAGATAAAAAACTGTTTAATTATTCATTTAGTGCCCCAATAATTAGCTATGACTTGGCCGGTATGAGCTTAGTCGTAGCTGCGTTGAGTGGAATTTATGGACTTTGTCTTGTTATCTGGAGATTTTTCCGAGCGGAGTTAGCCTACTACAAAGGCGATATCGATGGTCTGTAGAATGTACTAAATAATAATAACTAACTATTGGCTGAGGCCGTCATTAAGTTTTTGTGCATCATTAGGATTTGGGCTTTGAGTAGCGCCTGTTCCCATATCTATTGGGTTAGTCTTTTGTCCGTTAGTTGGAGCAGGCTTGCTAGTCTCAGGTGATTCGACTTTGCCTTCGGTTTTTGTTGGTTGCTCTGTGGCTGGGACTTCAGATTCAGTGGTCTTTTCTTGAAGGTTAGACTTACTTGTATTTTTGTAGTTGCTGATCAACTGGCCAAGTGTGCTGTCATCTGGGATTGCCTGCCAGTAGACAACATCTGTAATGTCTAGGTAGAGAGTATTTTCTACGCCAAATTTGCCATCAGAAGGTCTCACTACTACAGGTTGATTGTCTTCTAGAGATACTTGGTATGTCTCGTTGAGCAGAAAGAACTCATCATTGATCCTCGATAATTTACCAGCATAAGTTTGGTCATTTCCGAGTGTTACTAGGTAAATCTTATCGACGTCGTATTGCAGACCGCTGTCTTTGTTACTTAAACTATCTGCTAATTGTAAGCTCATAGCAGTGATAAAAATTAAGCTTGATATGATCAAAAGGATGACTAATATTTTACTAGCTCCACTTGGCTCACCGAATCGTGGTGCTGCAACTGCCTTTACTGGTTTGCTGTCAGGTACGTTAATCGGTGGCGGACTCGATACTCTCGGCTGTTCATTTGGTTGTTCGTCGCTACGTGACGGTGTCAATCCCCCAAGTCCACCAGAATTATTATCAGAACTATTCGTCTTCTTTTGAAATTCCATCTTGTTCTCCCACTTGTTAGTACTTATGGTTTTTAGTGTAGCAATTTACATTGCTTTCGTCTAGAATTGCTTTTAATTACCTACATTCAATCTGGTGTAATCTGTACCACACCTGTTGACAAGAAATAGTGCACCGAGTAGTGTAAAGACACTAACAGATAACGAGGGGAGTTAAATGGCTTACTCACATACAAATTCAAAAGGTGTAACATATTACTTGCACAGTAAAGATGTAACACTTCGTGGTGGCAAACAACAAACAATCTATTTTTTCGCGAAGGACGTTCGTCCTGATGATGAAGTCAATGAACTTCCAAGCGATCGACAAGTTGCTGAGAATCCGCGAAACGGTTTCTTAACTCTTAAGAAAAAAGCTTAGTTTCAAACTAACTTTTTCTAGACACCTCCAGTAGGAGGTGTTTTTTTTGTTACAATAAACTTGTATGAGTATTAATAGCAACGAAGAAATATTAATTGTCGACAAACTAGACCAGCCAATTGGATCTGGTAAAAGGTCTGAAGTTCTGGCTAGTGACAGCTGGACAAGAACAAGTAGCGTCTTGGTGGTAAGTGGTGGCAGAATCTTATGCCATAAGCGGGCAGCTGGCGTAGATACAAACCCATCAAAATGGACAGTAACTTTTGGTGGTCACGCGGCGCCTGGCGAGACTCCAGTTCAAACTGCAATCAAGGAGCTGAGAGAAGAGGTCGGCATAGTCGCGGAGCCACAACAGTTGGGATTAGTCTTAGCCTATTCGTATCATTACTTAAACAAAATCAAATGGATATTCAGTGTAGTGGTTGAGTCTGATAACTTAGAGCTAAAACTTGAAGAACAGGAAGTAGAAGAGACTAAGTGGGTTAGTATCGAGCAGCTAGAGAAGGTTTATAAAGCTAAGGACACAAATTGGACAAATAAGGGGTTTGAACTAATTGCATTCGATTTATTGCAAACTGGCCTCGATAACAGATAGAAAATCTGGTAAAATTAGTTAATGAAACATGAACTTTTATTGATACTAGATTTCGGAGCTCAGTACACACAGCTAATCGCTAGACGAGTCAGGGAACAGGGAGTTTACGCCGAGATTGTGCCGTTTTCGACCAGCTTAGAAGAGATAAAAGCCAAAAATCCAAAAGCGATAATCTTGAGTGGCGGTCCTGGCAGTGTCCACGCCGACGAAGTCCCATTTGCCCCAGATCCGAAAGTATTTGATCTAGAGATTCCGATGCTCGGAATCTGCTACGGTCTACAAATAATGGCTAAGCACTACGGTGGAACCGTCGGTCGGGGAGATAAACGTGAATATGGGCGGGCCGATATCACAACCAAAGACTCTGATCTGTTTAAGGACTTTAATGACAAAACTGTCTGGATGAGCCACTTCGATAAAGTTACAGCTTTGCCAGAGAACTTTGAACAAATTGCCCAGACAAAAAACACAATTGCAGCCGCATCTAATGAAGCTTTAAAACGCTATGGCGTCCAGTTCCACCCTGAGGTAACTCATACAGCTGATGGCACACAACTGATTAAAAACTTCTTGTTTGAGATATCAGATTTCGCTGGTGATTGGAGCATGAGTAGCTTTATCGATGACACCGTCGCACAAATTAAAGCCAAAGTTGGTGATAAGAAAGTGATTTCTGGATTGAGTGGTGGAGTTGATAGCTCAGTTGCATCCAGCCTGGTTGCTAAAGCGATTGGCGATCAGCAAACCTGTATTTTTGTCGACACCGGTTTGCTTCGTAAAGACGAAGCCGAGCAAGTCATGGAAGCGTACGAGGATGTCGAAGGATTGAATGTAATACATGTTGATGCATCTGATCGATTCTTGAAATTGCTAGACGGCGTAACTGACCCAGAAAAGAAGCGTAAGATTATTGGCAATGAATTTATTGAAGTTTTCCAGGAAGAGGCTAATAAGCTCGGCGAAGTAGATTTTCTTGTCCAAGGTACTTTGTATCCTGATGTAATTGAGAGCGTTTCGGTGCACGGACCGAGCTCGGTAATTAAGAGCCATCACAATGTTGGTGGTCTGCCAGAAAAGATGGATCTTAGCTTAATTGAACCTCTGCGTGAATTATTTAAGGATGAAGTTAGGAAAGTTGGCCGTGAGCTAGGCATTAAAGCTGATTTAGTTAACAGACATCCGTTCCCAGGTCCTGGTTTAGCTGTTAGAATTCTCGGCGAGATCACTAAAGATAGAGTTCAACTACTACAGAATGCTGATGCAATCGTAATTGATCAGATCAAACAGGCTGGTTTATACGATGAAATTTGGCAAGCTTTTAGCGTGCTACTTCCTATCAAAACAGTCGGTGTTATGGGCGATGAACGGACGTACGAATCAGTCCTTGCTATTCGTTGTGTTACTAGTGATGATGTTATGACCGCCGATTGGTACCAATTCCCGCACAAAGTTTTGCAAGATATATCAACCAAAGTTGTGAACGAAGTCCGTGGCATTAATCGTGTAGTTTACGATGTAACAAGTAAGCCTCCCGGTACTATTGAGTGGGAGTAATCGAATTCAGCAGAGTGGCTAACCATCCTTCTTAAAGATTAGAAAGAAGCAGTATTTCAGCTTTCTATAGCATACTATCGGTATTAATTAAATTTTTTTTGTATTATTTGCTTTCCCTTATTTTAAGCAAGCACAAGAATTAACCTAATCTTCTATGAAATTTATTATAATTAAAAAACTATTTAACAGCTAGCATCGCCAAGTATAATTTATCTTGAGTAAATTAGAGTTCCACACCTGCAATTTTGCATTTATATAATTATTGTTTTATTTACCTCTTGATTTAGTTTTGAGTGTTGTTATAGTTTAAGTGTTCACTTAAACATTATGAGTATTGTATTACATTATGAATATTGAAACGCAACGACCAGTCAATCCAGCTATATCTTATACAGATCGAGATGTAGATAAAGCAATTAACAAGATTGAGACTGCTGAGAAGCGACCTCAGCCTGAACTATCAAATTCACCAGCAACGATTAGTCAATCTCAAACTGACTCCATCTTCGAGCGAATAATTATAGCTGAAGAAGAAATAGGAAAGAGTAGGGGTAGTAAGCCGAATATTTTCAGCTTTAGTGATAGAACGACTAAAACACGTGACCAAGAATCATCTGAAAGGGAATACTACCAGACTGAAGAAGGCAAACAAAGCGATCCATATGAAAGGTTAGCATCAGAAGGCAATGTTCCACATCTGCTAGTAGAAGCTATGAGAAAACTTGAGCTAAGAGAAGGACATACTCTAGATGCGCAGAAACGTAAAACGTGGTGGTTTTTAGGAGAAAAATCTACTGAAGAACTACTTGATTCCGGTGATATTAATATTCTGTGTCTGATCTATAATATTGGCGACTAGACGTTGTCTGATACAATAAATGGCTATGAAAGCTTATTGTATCTTGGCGCCGATGGACGATGTAACGGATGTATCTTTTCGTCGACTAATTTCCGAAACCTATCCATCCGATGAGATGTTCACTGAGTTTGTAAGCGTTGATGGTCTCCAGAGCGCAGGACGAGAAAATACCAAGCATAAATTACTACCACAGCCAGGAGACGTTCCGTTGATAGCCCAAGTTTGGGGACTTGACCCAGAGAATTACGAGAAAACCGCTGCCGAGTTGGCCGAGAGTGGTGATTATGCCGGGATAGATATCAACATGGGTTGTCCGACAAATGTCGTCACTCGGAAAGGAGCGTGCAGCGCATTAATCAAAACCCCTGAAAAAGCCGCAGAGATAATTGCTGCAACCAAAGCTGGAGCGGGTAAAGTACCAGTTAGTGTCAAAACTCGTCTTGGTTGGAATCAAATTGAAACCGAGGAGTGGTGTGGATTTCTACTTAAACAAGGTCTTAGCCGCTTGATAATCCACGGACGAACCCGAAAAGAAATGAGTAAAGTTCCAACCCATTGGGATGAGATAGGGAAAGTTGCCAAACTTCGCGACCATTATGCACCAGAAACTAAAATTATTGGAAATGGTGATATTGCTGATCGTGCTGAAGCTGAGATTGTACAGGATAAATATAGGCTTGATGGAATAATGATTGGTCGCGGTATTTTTACAAACCCAGCCTGTTTTGCGCAAGAACTTAAAATTCTCTCGCAAAAAGAGAAACTTGTTATGTACCGTACTCACGTTCAGTATTTTTCTGAATATTTCGGTGAAACAAAAAATCCAGCCGGATTAAAAAAGTTTGCCAAAATGTATGTGCGTGATAGCGATGGCGCCAGCGAAATTAGGCAAGAGCTGATGAACACAAGCACTTTACAAGAACTCGAAACTATTATTTCGCAACATATTGCGTTATTATAGGTTACATGTCAGAAGAAGTGAGTGTTGGTCTAATCCAGCTAAACGAGCCGTCACGTAGATTGATTCATGACCTCGAAGATAAACCTTCCACAGCGATTAATCGTGGCGAACTCGTACATATTACCGAAAACAACCAACGTGCTTATGAATTTTATGAGCGATTCCGTAATGCCGTGCAATACCGTGAGCAGCATTTATTCTTGCGAAACGCTATCGAACGATTTTTAGTTCGCAATTGGCGTTTGCTTGGTAATACCAAAGATATCGGACAAAGCCTAATTTCAGAGCTAGTCAAGACTCGCTATATAGACAACGATCATGTTAGCCAAGAAACTTTACAGATTATTGACTCGCTTCTTTTCGATTACCAAAAACTGCTTGACGGAATCCATGCGCAATCGTCGCTTTCATCGGGCGTAGAAGATGAAATTATTGAGATTGCTAGTAGTGAGATAGACCGTCTGTTGGTTGATCGTTCGCGCGAAGAGGCTTACGTTCATTATGTCTTTCATCAATTCTTACCGCGACTTGATCCTTTATTCTATGAAGATCAACCAAAGCAACAAGTTCAGTTTGCGTTATTTAGCTCAGTTCACAGGTTGTTGCTTCGATCTGATGCAGCACGTATCCGTTATTATATGTTCTACAGTGTATTTCCAGATTGGCGGACTACTATCGAAAAAACTTCTATAGGATATTTGGATTTTTCTGACACAGCTAAGCAGTCAATTCGTGGAAATACTGAGCGCTCACTCTCAAGAGTTATACGCCGTAAAATGGCTCCATATCGTCTCCTGCTCGATGTTATGCAAGAAGATGTCTCACCATCAGCCACGTTGACCAATTGGAATATTTTGGAAAGTCAGTTAATTCATGCTGCAAGTCTGGCATACCGTCGAATCTCAGCGCGCACACGCCGTACCATCGTTCGGGCCATTATCTTCATCGTTATAACTAAACTTAGCTTGGCGCTACTCATAGAGCTTCCATACGATCTGATTGTTCACGGCCAGATTGGCTGGCTGCCATTAATCCTCAATATTCTATTTCCGCCTCTATTTATGGTTTTAATTTCAGCAGGTATTAAAAAACCGAAAAAAGGCAATACGACGGAATTAATTCAGCAAATCTCTCAAGCACTTCAAGTAGCTCCAGAATCTCAAAAACAGATTAAGCCACGTGAGAACAAAAGTAACTATCTATTCGCTAGTTTGTATGGGTTCATGTTTGTTGTCTCAATATTTTTGTTAGCGATGTGGTTATTCCTACTTGGCTTTAATATTGTTAGCGGTCTTTTATTCTTTTTATTCTTTAGCACAGTCAGTTTTTTTGGAATGCGCATTACAGCCATGACAAGAGAATATACCGTAGTCCGAGAGAAAGTTGGCGTACTTAATGTTTTGTTTGATATTTTCTATACACCTTTTGTCAGAATAGGGCAGTGGCTAAGTGATTCGTATGCCCGGTTTAACGTTTTCACTATTCTACTCGATGTTCTGGTCGAACTACCATTTAAATCGATTTTAGCTTTGTTTGACGATTGGGCCAAGTATCTCCGTGAGAAACAAGACGATTTACTTTAATGCAATCTGGCAGTGATTGCTGAAATCAGTTACAATATTAGAAGTTTTTCACTGTAAAAGCTAATTTCCGGGGGTGTAGCTCAGTGGTTAGAGCAGTCGGCTCATAACTGATTGGTCGCTGGTTCGAACCCAGCCACCCCCACCAGCTTTAGAATTGTATATTTTCCTACCATTTGGTTCTCGTTTGTCCGAATATTTTTTTTGCATTAGCTTGTGTGGATGAAATTTTAGTATTTAGTGTTATATTCCAAAAATCGATTATAATGAAGTAATGCGAAAAATTCCTGTAACAATGGCAACCCAGCATCCGGACAATTCACGGGCACCATATTTTGGTAATTCACCGTTTGTATCAGCCAGTGAAGAAATCGAAGAATGTTATCGTTGTTTCTCTGAGCTTGGTGTTCACGAATATATGTGGGATTGGGAAGGCAAGTTCGTTGATGAGGCAGTCATAGATCGTATGTTTCAGGAACATCATGATTATTTTAAAAAGCATCCTCTTGGAAAAGAATTATTTCTAACCTTTCGAATCCCTAATATATGGGAAGAACCATCGCATCGTTTGCCACGTGCATTTATTAACCTTATTTCTGCAGAGCATGCAGCTCGTCAAATGAAGATGTCAGAAAAGCCACTTTTCGAAGTTATACTACCGATGACAAAACGAGCTGATCAATTAATCTATCTTCAGAAGAAATTCAGTAAAATAATCAAAGCTAGTAACGACATGTTTGATGCTGAGTCGAGTTTTAATGTCTTGAATATCATTCCATTATTCGAAGAGGTTGGTACGATGGCGGAAGCTGATAGTATTCTTGAAGAATATGTAGCTTTCTTACAAAAAGAGTTTAAGCATAAGCCAGAGTATCTGCGTGTTTTTCTTGCGCGCTCTGACCCTGCTATGGATGCGGGTTTGCTACCGTGTATGCTAGCGGTAAAGTCAGCAATTTCTTCATATCACGCCTTCGGTGAAAAGCATGATATTGCCATTCACCCATGGATTGGCGGTGGTAGTCTGCCATTTCGTGGTGGTATAAATCCTGAGAATATTGATGCCGTGCTTGAGGAATATAAAGGTTTGAGCTCGGTGACGGTGCAGAGTGCTTTCCGTTATGATTACCACAAAGATCAAGTAGTTGCAGCCATCAAACGACTCAACGAGGAGATTCCTAAAATACAAGATGATTATCGCAGAATAACTCTTGAGGAGGCTAAACGAATAAAAGCTTTTAATGCTAAAGCCAAAAAATTCTATCAAGCCAGTGTCGAATCAATTGCACCATTGATCAACAAAATTGCTTCCAAGATTCCAAGCCATCGCGAGCGCGTCCAGCACGTTGGTCTCAGCGGTTATTTCCGTGGCATGGGTAAAGTTACGTTGCCCCGAGCAATAAAGTTCACAGGTTCGTTATACAGCATTGGGATGCCACCCGAATTTATTGGACTTGGCCGAGCCCTACAACAGGCAGAAAAGGATGGAATGCTTGAGCTGATAGATGATATTTACAAGAACCTTCGTCGTGATATTATCCATGCCGGACATTATTTAAATCGTGATAATTTAGAACTTTTAATTTCTCAGAACTCTGACTGGAAGCTGATTAAAAACGACATTGCTTTAGCTGAAAAAATCCTTGGTATTGAAGTTGGTCCGGATAAAACAAGCCATATGATTCATAAGAATCTTAGCTCTAATATTTACTATGGAATTACTTCTGAAGAAAATACTGATACCAATGGTGACATCCTGCGGGCTGCAGGTATTAGAAAATCTCTCGGATAACGATTAACGAACAATGGCCTTTGCTCCAGCAAATTCTGCATACGGCGAAAGCATTTCTTCAATTCTAAGTAACTCATTATATTTTGCGGTTCGATCAGTTCTCGACATTGAACCAGCCTTGATCTGTCCAGTATTTAAACCAACCGCTAGGTGAGCAATAGTAGTGTCTTCTGTCTCCCCGCTCCTATGAGAGATAATTGCCCTCCAGTCATTGGCTTGAGCTAATTTTACGGCGTCAATTGTTTCGGTTAGCGTACCGATTTGGTTTGGTTTAATCAGGATTGAGTTAGCGCAACCACTGTCAATTCCTCGCTGTAAAAGCTCTGGATTAGTAACGAATATATCATCACCAACTATTTGGCAAACATCACCAAGTTGCAATTGAAGTTCCTTCCACCCTTGCCAATCTGACTCATTTAGCCCGTCCTCAATCGAGATAATTGGATACGTACGAACGAGCTCTTGTAACCAATCAATCATTTCTTCACTAGTGAATCGTTTATTTTCCGAATCTAAAATATATTTTTTAGAAGTTGGATCATATAATTCGCTAGCAGCGACGTCTAATGCCAGCGCAATCTCTAGACCAAAGTTATAGCCAGCTTTAGCGCACGCTTGTTCAATCATTTCAATATTCTGCTTAGTCGTAGCATTCGGTAGAGCAAACCCACCTTCATCACCAACAGTTGGGCTATTACCCTTTTTGATGATGATTTTACGCAAGCTTTGAAATACTTCAGCACACATCCTAAGCGCTTCCGAAAAGCTTGTGGCTCCAATCGGCACAATCATAAATTCTTGGATATCGCTGCTCTTAACTGTATGTACTCCGCCATTAAGAACATTAACCATCGGTAAGGGCATCCGAACGGTCTTGTTGCCCGATACTTCTGCGAGGTATGCAAATAGTGCTCTTCCGTCTGTGGCAGCACCTGCATGGGCTGCTGCCAGTGAAACAGCGAGTGTAGCATTAGCGCCAAGTCTTGACTTGTTTTTTGTGCCATCGAGTTTAATCAGGGCATTATCGATTGCCCTTTGGTCCGTAACTTCTATTCCAATCAAAGCATCAGTTATTTCGCCATTTATGCTTGTAATTACGCTTTGAACTGACTTACCACCAAATAATTTACCGCCATCGCGTCGCTCAATTGCTTCGAAGCTACCGGTGCTGGCGCCACTTGGAACAGCAGCACGTCCACCAAAACCAGTCTCAGTAACTAACTCTGCCTCGACGGTTGGGTTACCTCGAGAGTCAAATATTTGTCGTGCATGTATCTGTGATATTTTGTGATTTGTCATCAGTGATGTTTAGTATAGATACTTATTCTAATGTGTCGATACCAGAAGTGAATTATCTAGTGTTTATTTCGTAAAATATTCATTCATCAATTCTTTCTGAGTCTAAAAAAAGGTATGATAGGGTCGTGATTGATAAACTAAAAAATATATTTGCACGGGGATTTCAGGCTCAAGGTATCGGCTTTATTTTACTATTTATCGTTTCAGCTTTACTTGGCTGGAATACCATACAAGCTGTACAGAAAAACTATACATTCCAGCAGCGTGTTGATGAGCTCAATCAAGAAATTGATCAATTAGCACTCGAGAATGAGCAGCTTAGCTATGAGATTACATATCTAAATACTGACACCTATCTAGAACAAGAGGCAAGAGAGAGTTTGAATCTTAAAAAACCTGGAGAAAACGTATTGATTATTCCTAAACGAAGCCAACAGAAACCGGAAACAGCAACAGAAGAGCCTAAAGGTAGAGTCGCTCAAACTGGTGCCAAAATTAAACAGAACGTAGAAGATTGGCGAAATTTTTTATTCAGTAATAATTTTTAGAATAGTAGTCTTATACTTCTTTACTGTTGTAAAGTACCTATTTTATACTCAGCGAGTAAGTCATTAGCAAATGATGAGTGTGGACCTTCGCCTGAGCGATTTTTGAAAAGTTTAGTTGCATCGACGCCACAACCCTCTAGTATGTCATTACCACCAGGATGTTGGTTTATGTAATCAGTTGGATTATAAACAATTCCATTTATAGCCATCCAGCAATCATCTTGGTTGTCATGATTTTTAATTTCACTAAGTGATATAGTCTTATTAGTGTCAGTTGGACTATTTCCAGTTTTATTCGATGATTGTTTCGGTGATTGATTGGTTGTAGTCTGAGTGTTAGGTGAGCTTTGGCTTCCTAGATAGAATGCAGTTCCGCTGACTGCTATTGTAAGTACAAAAACTAATCCAACGATATAAGTTTTTCGCATTTAGTAAGTATAGATTCATTAACAAATAATAGCGAGGATACTTTCGATGAATAAAATATCAAGAAACATACTGTATGGGCTGTGGCTTTGCAGCTTGCTCGTAATTACTGGCTTCTGGATGGCGACATATTCGTTCCGCTTCAGTGGAAGTCAACTATCTGAAGTATTGATTTCCCTAGCAGCGCTTAGTGGATTCACAGCTAGCTACCTACTATTAACGCAACTATTTTTAATTGGTAGTGGTAAATTCATTGAGAGCAAATTTGGTTTGGACAGATTGTCTAGTGCTCATGCCGCGAATGGCAAAGTTGCATTCTTCTTCATCTTCGCCCACATTGTTTTGATGGTCTTCGGATATCTTCTTCGAGCTGATAGTCCAATAACTAATTTCGTTTCACAGTATCTTTCACTAGTCACTTCCGAGGTATATTACTTATTGGCAGGTGTGGCTTGGGTATCATTTTTGGTAGTAATAATTACTAGTATCGTCATGGTCCGAAAAAAACTGCCGTATGAGTTGTGGCATGGGATTCATTTCTTGGCGTACCTTTCAATTCTATTACCGGTTTTTCATCAGGTTCAAGCAGGTAATGCTCTTGGTCGTTTCGCGATCTTCAAATTTGCCTGGATTGGTCTTTATATTGTTGCTCTTGGGGGTATCATTTTGTTCCGATATATTATCCCGGCAGTTCTATATAGAAAGTATAATTTTCGCGTCGATAAAATAGAAAAAGAGAATGGGAACGTTAGTTCTATATATATCGCTGGGGATAATCTAGATAGCTTCAAGTATGATGCTGGACAGTTCGCAATGTGGCGCTTTTTTGAACCAGGACTATGGTGGCAGCCACATCCATTTACCATTTCAAGCGCTCCAGGCGATAAACATCTACGTATCACTGTGAAAAACATTGGCAACGGTTCAGTGCGGATTCAATCGGTCAAAACTGGCACAAGAGTAATGATTCAGGGTCCATATGGTATATTCGAAAAACCATGTAGCAGCAAGAAAAGGTTATTCATCGCAGGAGGTATAGGTATTACACCGATCAATGCCATGCTACAGGAATGGAGCACCATCGATGATATCTTAGTCTACGGTGCTCAAACAGATGAAGATTTAGTCCTGCTTGATGAGCTAAAAAACACGAACGCTAAGATCTTACCAGTTCTTAGCCGACCGAAGGGAGTCCAGAAGGGGGAATATATTTCTGGTGATTTATTAAAAACATATGTTGCTGATTTAAAGATGCGAGAGGTTTGGCTTTGTGGTCCAGTTGATATGATCGATAAACTTAAAATAGAATTGATTGAGTTTGGTGTGAGCTCACAGCTTATACACATCGAAAAATTCCGTTTCGGTTAGAACTTTTGCTAACTAGGAGAAAGCAGTATACTTGAGTTAGTATGAGCCAGTTATTGAGTGCGCAGGATAAGATTAGTACTTTTTTTAACAATAAAAAATCCATTTGTTTCAGCAATCGCCAGTGTATTATACAGCCCTACGAACAGCCTAAATTTATATATTTTATTAAAGCTGGCAATGTCAGACAATTCGATATCTCATTGTCAGGTAGTGAAATAGTTACAAATGTTTTTAAACCTGGCAGCTATTTTTCGTTATCATATCTATTTAACCAAACCACAAATAAATACTGCTACCAGGCAGTTGGTGACGTTCAGCTTAAGATCTCTGATAGTGAAGAAGTGCTTGAATTCTTACAATCAGATAATGAAGTATTACTAGACATCATCAGCAGATTATTGCGTGGAACTGATGGGGTACTGGAAAGAATGTGCCAACTTATGGGCGGAAGTGGAAAAACTCGCCTACTACAAGAGTTATTAATACAGCTTGCTCGTTTTGGGATCAGCCAAAACAATGGTGGGGTGCATTTGGAGTTAACAATAACAGAATTAGCAGCTCGTGCTGGCCTAAGCCGTGAAACCACCAGTCGTATTATTCATGAATTACAAGATAAAGGCTTGGTAGAGATCAAAAAAAATCACGTATATATTTACAGTAAAGATAAACTAGAAATCGAATTAAATAAGCGTGATTAAAGTCACAGTTTTCATCGTGTGATTATGCTACGATTAGCATTAGCAAGTTAAATAGGAAAAAATTATATGAAAAAAAAGATAAAAGGTAATCTAAAAGCAAATTATGCTTGGGCTTTGGTTCGACTGTCACTTGGTTTTATATTTATGTGGGCATTTCTTGATAAGTATTTTGGCCTTGGATTTTCGACCTGCCGAGATGAAGCTGGGGTAGTGGCAGTTGCATGCGAGAAGTCAGTAATCGCAGGGGGCTCTGCAACAGAAGGATTTCTCAAGTTTGCTACTGATGGTCCGTTGGCTGAATTCTATCAGTCTTTGGCAGGTAATTGGTTTATCGATCTACTTTTTATGGCTGCACTACTTGGACTTGGGATTGCCCTGCTGCTTGGAATTGGTATGAGAATTGCCACAATCAGTGGTGTATTACTGATGCTTATGATGTGGTCATCGACGTTACTACCTGAAAATAACCCAATTATAGATGAACATATTGTTTATATCTTCGCATTAGTAGGACTTCTTTTGGTGAACGATCAGCAACAGCTTGGCATAGGAAAGTGGTGGTCACAAACTAAACTTGTAAAAAATTATCCTTTTTTGAGATAACAATCCGACTACAAGAAAAGGACTTTTAATGGATAATACAGATGTTACGCACCTAACTTCGGTTATAAGTGGCGATGTTAAAAATGATGATGCAACGCTTGAGAAATATTCGCATGATACTAGTTTATTTGAAATCAAGCCACAGGTAGTTGTTTATCCAAAAGACACTAAAGATGTCGAGGCAATAGTGGATTGGGTAAACTCACACAAATCAGAAGATAAGAGCTTGTCTATCACGGCCAGAAGTGGTGGAACTGATATGTCTGGTGGATCTATCAATGACTCAATTATAGTTGTTTTTGAGAAATATATGAATCATTTGGACGATGTCGCAGGAAATATGATTACTTCGCAGCCAGGTGTATGGTATCGTGATTTTGAAAAGGTAACACTCGAGAAGAATAAAATTATGCCAGCATATCCGGCTTCGAAGGATATCTGTGCAATTGGTGGTATGGTCGCAAACGATGCTGGTGGTGAAAAGTCACTGGTTTACGGAAAAGTTGAGAAATTTGTAACTAGCCTAAGAGCAGTCCTGCATGATGGTAAAGAATACAGTTTTAGAGCGCTTAACGAACAAGAGCTCAAAGAAAAACTCAGCCAAGACGATTTTGAAGGTAGTATTTATCGTGCAATGCACAAACTACTTGATCAAAACTACGAACTTATACAAGATGCTAAACCTAACGTAACTAAAAATTCTACTGGCCATACATTATGGGATATTTGGGATAAAGAAGCTGGGACTTTCGATTTGTCGCAGCTTCTGGTTGGCTCACAAGGTACCCTTGGTCTAATAACTGAAACAACCTTTCGGCTAGTTAATGCTAAAAAGCATTCTGGCGTGTTGGCAGGTTACGCACGCAGTACTGATAACCTAGGAGAAATTATTGAGATCTTGCGAAAACATAATCCAACTGCAATTGAGGGATTCGATGAACATACTTTAAGGTTCGCCTTTCGTTTCTTTCTGAAATTTCGTCATAGTTTAGGTTGGTTGGGCTTGTTTAAGCTCGCAATTAGTCTAATCCCTGATGCATTTATACTTCTTCGTGGTAAACCAATTTTAATTTTTATGGCTAGCTTTGACGACGACGATCCAGATGTTATAAAGCAAAAAGTTGAAAATCTGAAACAAGAGATTGATGCGAAAGGCTGGAAAATCACAACGGAGAAAGCGGATACTGAGAGTAGAGCGGAAAGATTCTGGATAATGCGCCGTGAAAGCTTTAATCTACTACGTAAAAATATCAAAGGGAACCTTCACACCGCACCGTTCATTGACGATATATTAGTACCCCCTGAGCATCTACCAGATTTTCTACCGAAAATTAAAGCAATTATGAAAAAATACAAATTCGTATATACGATTGCTGGACATCTCGGTGATGGAAATTTTCATATCATCCCTTTAATGGATTTATCGCTTGAATCTGAACGAGAAAAGATAGAGCCATGTCTCAGAGAGGTTATTGAACTTGTCAAAAGTTACGATGGAGTTATTTCGGGTGAGCACAATGATGGTATGATTCGTGGTCCATTTTTGGAAAAAATGTACGGTCAGGAAGTTTATAAATTATTCGAGCAAACTAAGTATATCTTTGATCCAAATAATATTTTTAACCCACATAAAAAAACTGATGCTAATTGGGAATATTCAAAGAATCATATCAGGAGAAAATTTTGAACCAAAAAAAAGTAGTTATCGCTGGCGCAGGTTTCGCCGGCGTATACGCAGCTCTTAAACTAGCTAATACTAAGGGCATAAAAGTTGTTTTGATATCGCCATCGAGCTATTTCGAATATCATGCAGCTCTATACCGTTCAGCCACTGGACGCTCTCCACTGGAAGTTGCAATTCCGTTGGAAGAGTTCTTTTCTTATGCTAAGAACATCGAAGTCGTAAAAGATAAAGCACTGGGTATTGACGAAAAGAGCCAAAGTTTAGCAGGTGAGTCGGGAGCAAACTACCATTATGATGAGTTGATACTTGCGCTCGGTAATAGCACAGCATTCTATGGTATTGAGGGGCTCGAAGAGCATGCGTTAGGTGTAAAAACGATACAAGAAGCTTTGCGTCTGAAAAGACACCTCCACGATCACTTAGCTGGTCAATACAAGGAAGCAGCCTATGTAGTTGTTGGCGCTGGCGCAACTGGCGTTGAGCTATCGGCTGAGATGGTCTACTATTTGGAAAAAATTCGTAAAATGCATGGTTTAAAAAACATGAGCTATTCGATTTATTTAGTTGAAGCTGGAAGTCGGGTTCTGGGGAATTTACCAGAAAAATTTTCTCAAAAAGTCGAAAAACGATTAAAAGAAATTGGCGTTAAAATTCTACTCAATACTGCGGTTAAGTCCAAAACTGCAGAGGAGATTCAATTGCCTAATAAGAACATCAAAACGCATACAGTAGTATGGACGGCAGGAGCCCAGAATAATCATTTTCTCATTCAACATAAGGATATTTTTGGTTTGGGAAAACTTAAACGAGTTACTGTAAACAATCGCTTAGAAGGCGCTCCGCATATTTATGTAGTTGGTGATGCTGCTGATACTGAATATAGTGGCATGGCTCAAACTGCCTTGAACCATGCTGGATTTGTAGCCAGCAATATCATACGCGAGCAAAAAGGTAAACCATTGTTAAGTTTTCAAGCCAAAAAACCAATCTATGCTGTACCAGTTGGGGCTCATTGGGCGGCAGTTCTTTGGGGCGAGACTATGATATTTGGTCGCTTGGGCTGGGTGTTGCGGCGAGCAGCGGATTTACATCTTTATCTAAAATTCTTACCACTCAGAAAGGCCGTAAGTGTCTGGCGCTATGGCTTAACCAAAGAAGAAATTTGCCCAGTCTGTAAACACTAATACGACAAAAGAACCCGCGCTAGTTTTGGCGCGAGCTCTTTTGTCTCAATATATTTTAAATATTTTTAACTATGTTGATTTATAGCTCAAAGTTATTTGAATTCGTAGTATTACCATTGTTTAGATTTAGTGCATTTCCACTATATCGACTATCGGTATTTCCACTATTACTGCTATCGGTGTTGCCAGAGTTTGAAGTGTTCCCCTGGTTTCGATTATCAGTATTTGTTATGGTGTTTCCACTATTACGGTTGTCTGTTTGTGTATTGCCGTTGTTGCGCATTACGATGTCGGTGTTCCCCTGGTTTCGATTATCAGTATTTGTTGTGGTGTTTCCACTATTACGACTATCAGTTAGTGCATTTCCACTATATCGACTATCGGAATTTCGACTATTACGATTGTCGGTATTTCCACTATTACGATTATCAACGGTTGATGTGTAGTGAGTATCATTATCTTCATTAATTTGAGTGGTGCTTGATGGAACTACGCCCATTACGGTGTATCTTTTTCCACCAAAATGTACAACGTCACCAGCTTTGTAACTTGCGTCGTCATTGTCGGTGTTTTTAGCGGCATCGACATCGACACAACCATTGGCTGTGTTTGCACCTTCTGATACAACTAATTGTGGAGCTGAGCCATTGTTATTCTGTTGTTCTGCCGAAGCTTTCTGGCTGTTAACAACAAGACTAGTCGTCAGATAAACTACGGCAAGAGTGAAAGCTAAAATCACTCCTGTGAATGCCATGAGCTGTTTAGGGGTTATATTTATCGCACTAGTTTGTTCAGTCATAAAGACCTCCAATTAATTAGTTTGTGAGACCCCCAGCCCGTCCTAAGTAGCAGATTAGTCCTTTGGCTATAAAATTTGCAAGCATGAGCATTATAGTTTTTAAAACATAAAAAGTTTGAGAGAAGTTAAAATTATGAAAAAATCTTTACGATTATTCTGTTCGGAGTGCTTCTATAGGATCAAGTTTTGATGCTTTTCGAGCAGGGAATAGGCCAGCGAGAACAGCCACAGTGACTAGGGCACTGATCAAACCAATAATCTGTATGGCGTTAAATATCAGTAGATTTTGATCGCCGAGCTCTAGTGTATCTGAGATAACAGGGTTAAGAAGTGTGCCTGCAATCACCGCAATAATTGAGCCCAGTACACCTCCAAATAACCCAAGTAGTCCGGCTTCAACTAAAAACAGTAAATTGATGTTTCGTTTATGCATACCGAGCGCTTTCATCAGTCCGATTTCACGAGTTCGCTGCAGTACGCTTATATACATTGTGTTGATAACACCAAATATTGATGCAATGACAGCTATCACTCCAAACACTGTCACAATCCCCTGAAGAACCCCGATAACTTGGGTGATTATTTTCTGTGTGTCCATGACACTTTGTGCGTTGTAACCCTTGCTTTCAACCATTTTTTTTGCCTGCTGTAGATCATTAGTATCTTGCCAGTTTTCTACTTTAACATAGGCACTGATATAGCGCCCAAAACTATCGCTGTTTTTGGTCTTAAAATTGTTCAATCGTTGTAGGTCATCGCCATTAATATTAAGATTTAGTGCCGTGCCGGGTTGGACTAGATTTCCTGGTGTCTTTGTTACGGCAATTACTTTATATTCTTCCTCGAGTACATTATCAACATTATTTATTTTATTAAAATCCGAAGGACTATTCTGTCGCAAAAGTGAACTAAGATTATCTGCTTGTTTGGCTTTATTCTCAACGGCTAGACGAACTTTCTTACCAACTGCCTTTTTGGCAGAATCAAAGCCGAGTGGCTCGACAAAACCTTCGGGCAAGATGATAGTGTGATTTTCTAGCCTATCAGGAATCGAACCAGCTAGTAGTTCCGGTTGTCGGTAGTTACTGTATTCTTGGGCGGTACCAACGTATTTTTTTTGACCATCACGAGTGATATATTTCAGACTAAGATTAATAGCTGGTCGAGCAGAACTAATTCCTTTTATTTCCTCTAAACCCGAAATGTCATTTTCATCGAGTAATTTTATCTGTTGGTCTATCCCGCTCGGTGTAGCAATCGTACCAAAACCTTCTTCGAATTCTTTAGGTTTGGAGTCATCAGCAGCTCGAAAAATGTTCTTATCTTTTGTAACGATTAGCTCACTTGGGTCAAAGTTAACAGAAACAATCTCATCGGCATACTTCTGAGCACCGTTGCTGGCACCCAGAGTCAGCGTAAGCGTAAAAGCACCTACTGCAATTGCAAGAGTCGTCAATACTGTACGGGCTTTAGCGCTAAATAAACTACGAGTTGATCGTCTAACGATATCAATTGTTTTCATCTTATTCCTCAACCTTACTGACAATACTTTGTATTCTGCCGTCTTTAAGTTTGATGTGCTGATCGCAGCGTGCTGCTAGTTCAGAGTCGTGAGTCACGATGATCAAGATACCTTCTAGTTTTTTGTTAAGTTCAAAAAGTAGATTTATAATTTTATCTCCTGTTGCAGAATCGAGATTTCCAGTTGGTTCGTCTGCAAACAAAACTTTTGGTTTATTAACTATTGCCCGGGCAATTGCTAGTCGCTGTTTCTGTCCGCCGGATAGATTAGCTGCTTGACTGTTGGCCTTATCATCGAGCTCAACTGATTTTAATGCTTCAAGTACAAGCTTCCTACGAGAAGTAAGTGGTGTATTCGCTATTTCCAGTGGTAGCATAACATTCTGGAAGCATGTTTGATTTGGTTCTATAAAAAATGACTGAAAGATAAAGCTAATTGTTGAGCTTCGAAACGTATCAATCTTACGAGCTTTCATTTTAAAAATGTCTATATCTTCGAACAAGACGGTACCTTCACTTGGTCTATCGAGCCCACTCATAATATGCATCAAGGTTGATTTTCCTGAACCACTCTTACCAATAATTGAAACAGTTTGATTATCTTTAATCTCTAGATTAATGTCTGAAAGAGCAGTAAACGTATTTTCATTTTTCCCATATGTTTTAGTTAGGTTATGTATCTTTATCATCTGTTATTATCATTTTCAATTGCACTACTTATTTGTTCAGCGATAGCTTTCTGTCCCATAGCATTTGGGTGATATGGTGCTTTGGCATTTAGCCCTTGAACCCATGGATCTTGGCTACAAAGCTCATGTCCTGAAAAGTCAATTGCTATAAATTCTACGTTGTCAAAATTGTTTGTTGTTGCTTGGATTGTTTGGCTGAGAGATGCCAACAAAGTACGACCTTGTTTTATCTCATTCTCAGAGATATTTTGTAAATCACTACATTTAGCCGGCACAGTTTCGGGAAAGACTTGGTAGTAACCAGTTACAAAAACTTTTGGGGGATTCTTGGGATATTGCTGCTCAATTTTTTGCAGAGTACTATGAAGATTGTCAGAAATTGTAGCAAGTGATTGTTTGATAGATACAAGATCTTGAGTATCCCCGCATGTCGAAAGGTAACACTTGGTAATGATTTCAGTCCAACGTGCATCATTGGCACCAATTGTGATAGTGATGATATCTGGTTTTACTTTTTCAAACATCTTATCTAGTTGTGGTGTGAGCGATAGTTTATTAATTTCTTGTGATTGCAGTATTCCATTAGTAAGTTTTGCACCGCTACAAGCAAGATTGGTCATTTCGTAGTTTTGTAGTTTCGCTAGTTGATTTGGATATGATTGCTCAGTTCTGTCGCAAGCACTTGAATCGCTTGGGTCATTTAGTCCGATACCAGCAGCGACTGAATCACCAAGCGCAGTGTATGTAAGCTTTGTTTCTTCTTTATTTTTCGTCTTCTGTTTTGGTGGTTGCTGGGCATTATAAAGAAAAAATCCTATCCCAACTGAAATAAGCGTAATAATTAAAACTATTAAGATTTTTTTAAGCATGAACTTAATTATATAGATAACGTACTTAGATTGCTTAGTTTATCTAGACATTGGTCTTCATGTAGAATAAACATAATGAAGCTGACAATACTTTCAGAAAATATGATGAGTCCAAATGGACCTAAGACTCGCAGTAACACAACCTGCTTTGCAGAGTGGGGATTTTCAGCTTTTTTAGAAACTGGTAAGATTAATATTCTTTTTGATTCAGGTCATTCTGAGAATTGGAAAAATAACGCTAAGAACATCGGGGTTGATGTCGACACAGCAGATTTTATAGTTCTTTCTCATCACCACTGGGATCACACCAAAGGTCTGCTTTATCATGAATTTAATAATAAGAAAAAATTGATCATGCATCCTGATGTTTTGGAAAAAGTACCGAAAGAGGATTCCGAGCTACACCGAAGAGATTTTGAAATTATAACAAGTCGAGAGTCACTAGAATTTAGCCCCGGAATTCTTTTTCTTGGCGAAATTCCACGAACTACTGTATTTGAAACAGGTGCACATAAGGGCGATCCTATGCTAGACGATTCCGCGATAGCAGTTAAGACTGAGGATGGTTTATTTGTGCTAACTGGTTGTTCTCACGCCGGAGTGGTTAATATTTGTGAGCATGCGAAGCAGGTTACTGGTCAATCAATAAAAACGGTTGCGGGTGGTTTTCATCTATTTGAAGATGAGCCAATCGCTGTAGGAGGTGCGCTTGATTATTTTAAGACCGAAAAAGTTGATAATATTTACCCGATGCATTGTATTGATCCACCTACTTTTTCGAAATTCTACTCAGAGATTGGTGCGGTTAAGTTTGGTGTTGGAGATATATTTGAGGTTTAAAACTGTTCTTGTTTGAGAAATTTTTTCTAAAATTATTGTTGTAGATTGGTATCTTTTTGTATTAATTAATTTATTTAATAACTTGTATAAATGTAATGATTTGTAATATATGAATGGTACTTCATGCAAGTAAATTCTTTGTCACTCAATAGAATGTAGTAGTACCATAATTATTGTTTATTGTTGGATTATTCAACTATATAACTATCGAATACTCAGTAAAGTGCCACCAGGTTGCACATATGGTTCACGATGGATTGCGTTACCTGGTGATATGGTCATGTAGCCATCTCTACCAGAAACGAGATCATAGTTTCCTGGAGGTTCTGCGTCTCCAGGCAATCTTCTATAACGTAATAATCCACCGTTAGCAGTGATTAGGGTAGTGTTAATGCCTTCATTGAAGTAAGCATCAAATACATCCGACATGTCACTTTCAAGAGGTTCATCTTTTCCGTTAAAAGTGATTTTCCCGTCACCAGAAATCATATCAGGATCTTCCTCCAGCGTTCCTACGTATTGCAACGTGGGCGATCTTCCTACACTCATACGACTCGCTGCTTCACTATCTGGCATTAAGTCAACTGTCCATCGATTCCAAGTTCGCAGGGTCCTGTAAGGCGCGTCGATTATAGGATCTACGTGGGGCGCACGCGCGGGTGTTTCTCCTTCGCTAAACTGGTGGCGAACTTCTATGCTAGTAGATGATCCATCATACTCTAAGACAGCTCTTACTAAACCAGTCAATGATGTCCTTATCGCCGGATGGTACCTTTCCGCTTCAAATCTTGTTAAATCGGATATATTCACAGTAGTAAAAATTCTATCAGGATTAGTCGCTTCAGAGTCATGGAGCGCTGAGCCAACAGACTCAAGAGGTGCGACTAATCCAGGAGCAGGCCGTTCTTCGATAATAGGTGGGGCATCGAACTTAATCATTTTTCTACTCATTGTCGTCTCGATTTTTTAATATTTCTAGTAATGGATTTATAATAACATTAATTACCTTAATAATCAATCTTATTATACATAAATATTATTCATGTATTTACAAAAAATTTCGTAAAATTAAATACTATAACTGCACAAAACATAAACAATTATCAGTTATGTAATAAAAACATCCCTTTTCGCATACTTAGATTTCTAGTTAGCTAGGTAGGATGATGCTCACGGTACTCGCCACCCCTTCGTTCCGCTCCTTGCGGACCTTCGTTCCTTTTATTCACTATGACGGTTAGCATCTTACCAGCAGTAAAAAAGCCCCACAATTATGTGAGGCGTTTTTACTGGTAGCGGGGGTAGGATTCGAACCTACGACCTTGTGGTTATGAGCCACACGAGCTGCCACTGCTCCACCCCGCGATATTTAACTAGTTTTAAATTATAGCAAGTTATGCAAGCTCAGTCAAAGTACGTATACTAGAGCATATGAAGATTATTGCTAAAAACAAGCGAGCGTACTTCGATTATGCAATCGAAGAGACTTTATTGGCAGGAGTGATGTTGTCTGGGCCAGAGGTGAAAAGCGCTCGTAATGGTCACGTTCAACTCAAGGGAAGCTACGTGCAGATTGTTGGTGGTGAGTTGTGGCTAGTTAATACCCATATCAGCGCCTATAAGTTTGCCAGCGAACAACCACATGAGGAAACTCGATCAAGAAAGCTACTCGTCACTGCTAAGCAACTTGAAGAACTCAAAGCCGCCAAACAAAATGGTCGCCATCTTGTGCCGACAGCAATGGGTTCTCATGGAAGGTTTATCAAGATTGAAATCGGTGTCGGAAAAAGCAAGAAAAATACAGACAAACGACAGACGATTAGTGACAGGCAAACAAGTCGTGAGTTAAATCGAGAAGTAAAACAACAGCAGTATCGCTAGAATCTACATTCCTACAGCAGCAACACGAATAGCTTCACTCCAAGTTGGGAAGGCATGAATTGTGCTAGCGACTTGTTCGACGGTTGTCTTCATTCGGATAGCTAGACCGAGCTCGTGAATCATTTCACCAGCTCGCGGTGCGACAATCGTAGCACCAACGATTTGGCCTTTTTTATTAGCAACGATTTTAACAAAGCCTGTTGATTGGTTCTCAGTGTTACTCCTACCAATTACAGAAATTGGTGCGCGTCCTACCCGGGTTGCAACGCCAGCTCGTTGGACTTCTAGTTCAGTCAGACCAACACTGGCAATCTCTGGGCTAAAGAAAATACAGCGGGGGATTGCAGAATAATCAACAGCCACTTTATTTTTGTCACGACTGAACATATTGTGCCCAGCTAAACGGCTTTGGTAACTTGCGGTATGAGTGAATTGATATGGTCCGACTACATCTCCAGCGGCAAAGATGTGCTTCTTACTTGTCTGCATAAACCGGTTGGTGGTAATCCCGCGTGGCGTATATTTTACACCTGCGTTTTCGAGTCCGAGATCAACATTTGGTTTTTTACCAGCCGCAACCAAGATTTCATCAACGGATAATGTACTGGCGGTTTTCCCATCGCTGTAACTGATGATCTTTTTGTTGCCGTTCTTCTTAACTGAGAATATCGTTCCGCCAGTGATGATGCGAACTCCACGATTTTCAAGAACCGCCTTAGTCAGCTCAGCTGCTTCCGGCTCTTCGCGGCCTAGTAGCTGTGGCGCAACCTCTAGCAAAGTTACTTTGACATCAAAGCGATTGAACAAATGAGCAAACTCAACGCCAATTGCTCCGCCGCCGATAATAAAGATAGACCTTGGAGCTTTAGTCAGGTCAATTGCATCGAAAAAAGTAAGGAAACCAGTATCGAGTAAGCCAGTAATTGGCGGGATAAAATTAGTCGTGCCACTAGCGATCAGAAATTTACGAGCGCGGAACCGCTTACCACCTGCCGTTATTGTGTCCTTGTCGATAAAACGCGCATTCTCGTGATAAACAGCGATGCCGGAATCAGCGAAGCTTTCGTCGCCGTGTTCGGTGCCGGTTCGTTTAACAACCAAATCTTTCCATGCTTTTACTTTTGGATAGTTGATCGAGATATTTTGAATCGATATTCCGTACTGAGAAGCAGTTTTTGCTGTGTGATAGGTTTCGGCTGCATGTAGAAGAGCTTTGGTTGGAACGCACGCCCAATTTGGGCATTCACCACCGAGAACGTCGTGCTTTTCAAAGATTGCTACTTTTTTACCTTTTTTAGCGGCAATATGAGCAGCGATACCACCACCACTTCCGCTGCCAATCACAATTAAGTCGTAGTCAAACATGTTTTTTGATTTTGGCATAGTTCCACCCTTATTACGGTTATTCAAGCATAAGCTTAACAAGAAACGTCGCGTGCTACAATAGTCATCTAACATGAAACAAGTTATCTTTATCAGACATGGTGAAAGCATCGCTAACGCGGAAGACTGGGTAGCAGGTCGAACCGATGTTGAGTTGACTGGCCTTGGTCGTGAACAAGCAAAAAAAGCAGCTCAAAAAGTAATCGCTGATGGAAAAAAAGTTGGCATCATCATCGCTTCACCTCTAAAAAGAGCCAGAGAGACAGCCGAGATTATCGCTCGAGAAATAGGCTATCCAATCTCAAAAATTCAGATTGATTTGAATCTAATTGAGTTAGAAACTGGTAAATGGACGAGAGGAACTCATCAGAAACTGTCCGACGATATGTTGTCAGGCGTTTTTCCTGATGGATACAAAGAAGAAATCGCTATTCATGGGCGAAGTATCATAGAAAAATTACGTTCTATTCCAGAGCAAAATATCATGCTCGTCGGACATGGCGGGGCGGGCAGAATGATGCTGCAGCTTATCAAAGACCCAGATCACTACTTAGACGACACCAAACAACCTCGGCTAAAGAATTGTGATCCGACCTATGTCAAAATTTAGTTAATAGTATCGTGAGTATTATAGAGATAGGCCGCTTCACGATTGAGCGCAGCTAAATGTTTATTCGCTCGAAGCTGAATATCATTTGATGTAACTTCGTGTTTACCATCAAGCCATTGCTTAACTCGTTCAGTTACTTCTGCGGCAACTAGCTCGGCCTCGCCAGATGGAGTACGCAGAGCAGAGCAAGCAGAATAAACGCTCGCATAGAGTTTTCGTTCATCAAATGTTTCTGTCTGTCCTCGTCGTTTTACAATTAAGTTTTTCATAGATTATCCGAAGTTTATCGTTCCATTTGCAATTAAAATAAGCAACCATCCAAGTCCGATTAAACTCACGCCAATAGCAAGTCGCATACCACCCTTGCTCTCTTCTTTCCACTTTTTGACACTGCTAACTTTGGCGCCACCAGCCACCATGACAAGGATAACAATTAGTGGAAGAACAAAGATGAAGTTATAAAGTACCATCAAAAGTAATGCCCAAATATCAAAGTCGATACGAAGAATAGTGATAATAGCTAAATATGGAGCGCCAGTGCAGGGAAGCTCAACAGCTGCTACGAAGGCTCCCAAGAGCATAATTCCACCAACTGTAGTCGTATTGCTGTTGCTTAATTCTTTAATTTTCTTAGCGGCCTTAGCTGGGATATGGAGACTAAAACCTTTGCCGTACCAAAAATAATCTTTCATTTCTAATACTCCAGCAAAGATGACCAGAGCACCGACTGCGATACTGAGATATTCGGCAATAACAATCGGAATTTCACTGAAAAAATAGACTAGACCAAGTCCAGCAATTAGGTATGTCGCGAAGATAGCGAAAATATAAGCACTTCCGAGCAGCAACAAACGTTTAACAGATTTTTTGCCGCTCATAACAACTGAGATCATTAGAATCAAAACCCCAATAGCACAAGGATTGATTGAGTCTATAGCGGCAGAGCCGAGCACTATTGTTACTGTCGGTAGATCAAGCATCAGGTGCTCCATTTGGTAGTGGTGGAGTAGTTTGCGGTTGAACACTTTCGGGCGCAGCAGTGTCTTTAATTGGCAATGGGCTAGCCACATTCTCTTCAATCGTTGAGCCAAGACTTGTACTTTCGAGTTCACTGTACTCGGTCACATCACTAAGTTTACACACATCTCGCTGATCGGCTTTAACGCCAAATTCTTCGCAGCGTTTTTGATCACGCACACCATATTGCTCGCATAATTTATCGGTGTAATCTTTGACCTTATCGAATTCTACGATGTAGCAATCTCCGGCTGGGACTTCGCTCTCACCTCTGATTATTATATCTTTACTGACATCCATTTTTTGTTGCACGTAGGTATTGTTAGCACCAAGACGAAATCGGAAAACCTGTAATTCAGTTTGGTCGCTATTTCCACACTTGTTGCCATTAACCATGCTTAATAGCGCGCCATCGGCAACGTCAGTTATATACGGTCGGACTGCTGCTGGATTGGTGCTGGTAGGACCATCGCCGTCAATAAAATCTTCAAAATAATCACTCGCGTTACCGTTAAGCGGTAATTCTAACTCAGTAGGAGTTAACTTACCGCCAATAACACCCTGGAATTTCTGTAAACTAGCGTCATATTCACTAATAGGTACACCTTCGAGATGAATCCGTTGATCATCATGTTCATGCAGGGTTGGGGTCCCAATTTTATTGCTCAGCGTGCCGGTTGGATCACGAATTTCCATTTGGTTGCCACAGGCCCAGTATTCAATATCGGCGTGCCAATGGACTGGACCACCCTGATAGCTTTTCGTATTGAGGTATATTGTAGACACAATAAGCGTCATAGTAGCTAGTAAAGTAGTTCCTGCGATGATTGCGAACAATGGGAAATTTAATTTTGGCCATTTGTCTTTAGTAAATAGTGCAATGATAATTGCTGAAAAGATAATAAGACTTCCAATTCCAACACTCTGAAATGACAAATCAGAAATTGTTCGTTCTAGGTCGGCTGCAAATAATAACATCATATTCATTTATTTTTTCCTGGCAAAATGCTTACGCTCAATATACCATAGAACCTATCATGAACAACAAAACATTTTATTCTATGGGCGCCGAGGCAGTGGTTAGTGAATTAGGTTCTTCAGTTGAGCACGGGTTGAGCAAAAACGAAGTTTTAAAACGTCAAAAAGAGTTTGGACCAAACCAACTTAATCAAGCAAAACAAATATCATCAGTTGTTTTGTTCTTTAATCAATTCAAAGATATATTGATATTAGTACTTTTGGTCGCTGCTTTTGTCTCACTTGGATTGCACTACTTTGGCAATCACACCACTGTATTAGTCGACGATAAAAAGACAGAATATTATCAACAAAATTGTGTAATTTCTGATGGTCGAATTAATGGAACTGTTGCGACATTGCCGCAATCTGACCCATATTGTGAAAGTCAAACTGGCGAGTTTATTGACCAGGCGGAGGATCCTGAGGTTGAGGCCGAAAGTTCGCCAACCGAGGCATTATTAATTTTTGCTATCGTAATTGCTATCGCTGTAGTTGGTTTCTTTAATGAGTATAAAGCTGAGAAGACAGTTGAAGCTCTACGCCAGTTGATTGGACAGAAAGCTCGTGTTCGACGAGCTGGTAAAAATATCGAGATTGATGCTGATCAGCTTGTTCCCGGTGACATTGTGCTACTCGATGAAGGTGCTAAAATTCCAGCTGATATCCGACTTGTTGAAATTAGACAGTTGAAAATAAACGAAGCAAGCCTGACAGGAGAGTCGTCCTCAGTTAATAAACAAACCAACATAGTCGATGGTACAGTCAGCATTGGTGATCAAATAAACATGGCATTTTCAGGCACATTTGTTGTCAGTGGTACGGCAATTGGTGTCGTAGTTGCTACCGCACATAATACTGAACTTGGTAAAATTGCTGATCTTGTCAACAACATCGAACAAGAATTAACACCGATGCAGAAGAAGCTTGATGGTCTCGGTAAGCAGATAGGAATAGGGGTCTTATCAATATGCGCTGTAGTTTTTGTAGCCATTTTTTTCCTTGATAAAGAGATAGCCGAGATTGCTGTTTCTGCTCGAATTATTTTTGCATTTACTGCTGCAGTTGCACTCGCAGTAGCAGCGATTCCAGAAGGTCTAGCCTTTGTGGTCCGAATTAGCTTAGCCCTTGGCGCTCGTCGTATGGCAGCAAAAAAGGCGCTAGTTCGTAAGCTTAGTGCAGTTGAAGCTCTTGGCAGCACTGATGTGATTTGTAGCGACAAGACTGGAACATTAACAAAAGGCGAAATGACAGTTCGCTCGATTTGGCAAGCTAATGATGTTTATGATGTTTCAGGAAGTGGATATAGTATAAAAGGTGAAGTTACTCGCGATGGCCAGAAAACTACCAATGCTGATGTAGCTCAGATGCTTTTGATCGGTGCACTTTGTAATAATGCAGAATTAAAGTTGCACGACAAAATTTTGGGCGATCCGACCGAGGCAGCTTTGCTAGTAAGTGCCGCTAAACACGGGATAAAGGCTAATCTGAAGCGAATTGATGAAGTGCCGTTTAGTAGTGATCGTAAACTAATGTCGACAGTTCACCGTGATGTAAAAGGCTACGTTGTTGCTAGTAAAGGCGCCCCTGAGATGGTTCTGGCAGTTTGTACTCATTATCTAGAGAAGGGCAAGAAGATTGCTCTAACTAATGCTAAGCGAGCAGAAATAGCTCAGGCAAATACTAAGTTGGCTTCTGAAGCCTTGCGCGTATTGGGCTTTGCATATAAACAGACAACTGGTCGTCCGAAGACTGATGATGTCGAGGAGGGGCTAATTTTTCTTGGACTACAAGGCATGATGGACCCACCGCGACAAGAAGTTGTCGAAGTAGTTCGTCGTGTACAGGCAGAGGCAGGCATGCGTGTCGTAATGATTACCGGTGATTTCATAGAGACCGCTAAAGCTATTGCTAGTGAAATCGGGATAATTGGTAAAGCAATGTCTGGAACTGATCTCGATAAATTAAGTGATAAACAATTTAATAAAGAGATAGAATCGGTCAGCGTTTATGCCCGTGTTAATCCGGAGCATAAAATTCGCATCGTTCAGGCACTAAAAAAACGAGGTCACCAGGTGGCGATGACAGGCGATGGTGTTAATGACGCACCAGCTATCAAGGCTGCTGACATCGGTATAGCTATGGGTATTACCGGCACCGATGCTGCAAAGGAAGCTGCCGATATGATCCTGCTTGATGACCAATTCCTAACGATTATTAAAGCTATCGAAGAGGGGCGAGGTATTTTTGATAACGTGCGGAAGTTTGTTAACAATCTTTTAAGTGCCAATATGGCAGAAGTTATTACGATATTAATGGGTGTTGTTATCTATCAAGATCTCTTGTTGACCGCTGCCCAATTATTATTTATCAATATCGTGACTGATGGGCTACCTTCAATTGCTCTTGGTAGTGATCCTGCCGAAGCGGGCATAATGCGCTACAAACCAAATCACTTCCAGGGAGAAATTCTGAATAAACGTATCTGGGCAGAAATAGGAATTTTTGGCGTTCTGATGAGTGTGGCGTTAATTTGGTTGTACGAGACGGTACAGACGACCAACCAGACTGAGGCAGTTTCCGTAGTCTTTATTGGTATGATTATCTTCGAAATGGTCCGCCTCGTTGATATTCGAACCGACTATGATATCCCATGGTTCTCTAACCCTTGGTTAAGCGTTTCGATTGCTGGATCGATTTTGTTGGCACTCTTCGTTATGTACATCCCACCTGTAGCTGCCATCTTTGGTCTTGTGCCGATTAGTGGGATTGCTTGGCTGCAGATTAGTGGCTTATCTGTTGGGTTGTTTGTAATTATGAAGCTATTGAATCCACTGCTCGATAAATGGTCACCGGAGGTTCATTCACCTAATTAAGGCGTTTCAATGACGACAGTGAATCATTGACTGTACGTTGTTTTATAAGCTACAATAACCATTAACAGTAAAAAGAGAAATATACATGCGGGTCGGGCGCGCAAAACATCAATCTGGTTTCACAATAATAGAACTACTAATAGTCATAGTAGTAATCGGCATCCTAGCAGCCCTAATACTGACCGCCTACGGTAACATTCAAGGTAAAGCTCAAGCATCAGTCACAAAGAACATTGTTCAGCAGTATTCTAAGGCACTTCTAGCCTATAAAGTTGATAATGGACATTATCCTAGGCAAGAAGACCTCGATCAAAATGAAATCAGCGCCCTTCCGAATAATGTAAACAACGGTGGAGCTTGTCTTGGAACCGGTTATGCCCAATACTGTGCCTCTAGCAATGCACCAGCAGTCGAGCTCAATTCATTTCACGCACTAATGAAACCGTACGTTGGTGCTAACCCACCGAATATCTCTCCACATGACGTACCAATCGTCGTTGATCCAGGAAGTAACTTTAGTCTGACAATAACGGGTGTCGCATATATATATCAGTATCCAAACTCTTCTCCTGGTCCGGATTCAGGAAGTATAACCTTGGATTCTTCTGGTCCAAATGAAAATGTTGGTTTTTCTTTCATTATTTATGCACTTGATGAGCCTAAAGCTGAATGTGTGGGTGGTAGAACTATGGCTCTACTTGATATGGGAGGAAACTTTGACGTGTCCACTAATCCTAAATACACTCTTCAAGATGATAAGAATACAGCATGTGTCGTACTACTAGCTGATTCAGTAGTCCAGCCGTGACCCTGAGGAAAAAAGCTACATCTGGTTTCACAATAATAGAACTACTAATAGTCATAGTAGTAATCGGCATCCTAGCAGCCCTAATACTGACCGCCT
>JBGAVT010000019.1:0-18497 GCA_044227985.1 Saccharimonadales bacterium (SeqCode) | reverse complement strand
GTACTTTGTCGGTAGGTTTTGTGAAGCATAGTGCTCATAAGCAAATAGTAGCAAGATGTATTTCTTAATGTCCACCATGGCAGGATATAGCAAAATATACTGAAATTTGTTATGCTTATGATAAGTTAAAAAAATATTACAAAAACGAAAAATAATTATGCATTTATTTACAGAACTTAGTATCATTCTTGCCATTGCAGCTTTGCTAGCTGGGATTTTAAAGGCCCTGAAGCAGCCACTGATTGTTGCCTATATTGTCACTGGATTGGTAGTCGGAAGAAGTGGCTTGAATTTCATAACCAGCCACGAAACACTCGGCGTTTTCAGCGAGTTTGGCATCGCGCTACTACTGTTTATTATAGGTCTTGGGCTAAATCCAAACGTAATCAAAGAAGTTGGTAAAATTGCTGCTATTGCGGGTATAGGGCAAATAGTTATCACTTGGTTTTTCAGCCTCGCTATGGCGCTTCTGCTTGGCTTCGAGCTGACAACCGCCGCTATCATTGCACTAGCCCTAACCTTTTCTAGCACCATTATCATCCTAAAAACTGTATCTGACAAAAAGGAATCTCATAGACTTTATGCCAAAATTGCCATAGGTATTTTACTAGTACAAGACGTAATAGCAACGCTTGCTCTGATAGCACTATCAGCAATTGGAAACTCTGGCGAAGGTGGTGCCGCCAAGATGCTACTAGGAACAATCATCGCTTCGAGTATTTTGATCATAGCTACAAAGTTCATCGTTCCGAGGCTTTCACACTTCATCAGCAGCAACCAGGAGTTTTTGTTCATATTCACTATCGCGTGGGGGATCGGTTTCGCTGCATTATTTGATTATGCTGGTCTATCAATTGAAATTGGGGCTCTATTTGCCGGTGTTGCTTTGTCAACGCTTCCGTATACTAGCGAGATAGCTGGTAGGCTTCGACCACTACGTGATTTTTTCGTGATGATTTTCTTTGTACTTCTTGGTGCAGATATGGAGATTGCTAATTTCTCAAGCATCATCATTCCTTCGATTATATTCTCATTATTTGTTCTAGTAGGTAATCCTTTAATCATTATGGCGATGCTTGGAATGCTCGGCTATACGAAACAAACTGGTGCTAAAACTGGTATAGCCATCGCTCAGATTAGTGAATTCTCTTTAGTCTTTATCATCTTGGCGCACGAAGTAGGGCTAGTCAGTAATGCCGATGTCTCGACTGTGTCTTTAGTCGGAATTGCAACTTTTGCTATCTCAACCTATATGATGCAGTACGATGATGCAATTTATAAAAAACTAGAGAAATATCTAAGCATTTTTGAAAGAAAATCCGCTAAAAAATTAAGCATAAAACCACATGGAGCTGAAGCGATACTGTTTGGCTACTCTAGAGGTGGGCCTGAAATTATTAAATCTTTTCAAGAAAAAAATACTAATTTTGTAGTTGTAGACTATAACCCTGAAACAATTGACGTATTAGATGCTCACAATATACCTTTCGTCTATGGTGATGCGACTGACCCGGAGTTCTTAGCCGAGCTTAACTTAGAGAATGTAAAAATTATTGTTACCACCACGATGGATTTTCAGACAAATCTTTTTCTTACCATGCAGGCGCGAGCAGTGAACCAAAAAGCAATTATTATCGTACATAGCGAGACGCCGAGTCATGCGGTAAAGCTTTATGAGCGTGGTGCGACATACGTTACTATGCCTCATTATATTGGAGCAGAGCGGATAGCTCGGATGATTAACAAGAATAAACTTCGTAAAGCAGACTTTATCCCCGCGCGAGAGAAACATCTACGCTACGTTGAAAAACATCTATAAGTATAGATATTTTTTAACTAGATTTTGTTGTTCCTCGTTAGAATTATCGACTTTCGCAATGAGCAATAGATTAATATCGTCACCATTTGCTAGCTGGTCAAGTGCAGTGAGTGAGTACTGCATATAATGAATATCTTTAGGGTGTACTGATCCTGGCACGTTTGGATCGCCGCCACGAAAAGTACGATACGTTTCCTCGAAGGCCACTGTTCTTGCTAATTTCTCATCGTAACTTGGCTGTAGCACTAGTAACACTCGCCATAAAATCTCATATATTTCGGTAAAAGTACGACCAACGGTATCTTCCCTATCAAGCCCGAGGGCAAGTCCCACTCGTAATAACCGCAGGACTGCTCGATGTCGAACATTATAGTTTCCAGCTATGCCTTGCTCTAAAGCAATCGCTAGACCCTCTTCGTATGCAATACTTCGCGCTGTGCCACGCTGAAATAAATCAAAGTTAAAGTTTTTACCTTTAACTGGTCTCATTACGTGAACACAAACTTCATGGATGATTAGCTGCTGGAGCTCTAGACCACCCTGAATTGGTTGTCTTTTTTTCGGTATCGAGATTAGTTTTTTAGCGTGATTAACACTAATAGAAGAATTAGCAGAATCAGTAACACGAGCTTTATACGTCAGTTCCAATTCATCAATTACAATTTGCATATAATAGGCAATCTCTTTCGGGTGAAAGTCTTTCTTAGAACTAACGTCAGGTAGCAAATCTAAAATTGGCTGAAAATATTTGATTAATCTAGTTTGAACTAGCTGCATCGTTCTTTTGTTTGGGAGAATTTTTTCTAGCGTTTTTTCTGGTCTTTCTATCGGATGTAAATATCTTTCAAGCAACTCATCGCGAATATAGTGTTCGTCATTTGTCGTTTTTAATAATTCCCGAGTAAAATAATAAACTGCCGAAAAAAGTTCATTCGTTGGTTGCCCGTAAAGTTCAGCTGCAGTTTCTGAAAACAATTCTGCTAGAACTGGCTGCTGTGGTTGAGCAAGTTGATTCTGTAGAGAATCATAGTCGACAGTAACCTGAGCTACATAGGTATTCATAGCCACGCTAATCAAATAGGCAATTTTTTGTTGATGAGCAATCCATTCTATGTACATTGATTTCTGTGGTTCTGGTAACGACATCTCTTGTTTTGCTCGGTCATATGCATCTGCTAAATCTACAATTGATCGCTGAATCTCACTTGGCGCAAAACCATACCGTAGTTTTGGCAATGGTAATTGTTTAAAATTTTTAGCTTCAATAAACGCTTTTCGAAGTCGCTCATGGTATGATTTTTCACGCTTGGTTTCTGGCTTTATATCTTCTACATAGTCGATTGACGAGAATCCTGATAGCCAATTAAGCGTTGGAATATGGGGGTTTATTTTTAATCGAGAGAGTTCTTTAACGTCTTTAGCTATTTGAGTTTTTGTTGAGTTGAAGTGATCGCTGGGCCTTACATTCACATTCTTAGAGATGCTTTCAATTTTTGATGATTGTTTTATTTTACCTGAAAGACGTTTTACCATATACTTAATTATGCCACAAACGTGGTTGCAATTACAGAGGTACGATGATATCGTAGTCTAGTTAACGTTTTGGGCCATTAGCTCAGCTGGTTAGAGCACAGGCCTTTTAAGCCTGGTGTCCTGGGTTCGAGTCCCAGATGGCCCTCCAAAGATACATAAACAGATACAAATTGGTTCCAATCGCAGCACATCTGTTTTATTGGTACTAATTTGTATCTGTTATTTAGTTCTAGTCTCTTTTGGCTGTTTTTGTTGATATAATCAATATAATGTCTAAAAAATTCGTAGCACTTCTCAGAGACGTAAATGTCGGAGGTAAGGCAAAGATAAGGATGGCCGAACTAAAGTCTGCTATGTCTAAAGCTGGCTATTCAGATATACAATCTTATATAAATAGCGGAAACCTTATTTTCTTATCCGAGAATACAGACACATTACAGTTGTCAAAAGAAGTTGAAAAAATAATTCACAACAGCTTTGAAATTTATAGAAAAACACATTTTAAATTGGGAGATAATTCTGATGCAGGGATTTGGTTATGAGGCTCGATAAATGTTAAAGATTTCAAAGGCAGATATCCCAAAAAGCTTAAAGCAAGCAACACTTAAAGATTTCGATAATCAAAACACTACTGAGCAAAAGATTTTTGTAAATGTTGATTTCTCAAATATAAAAATAGAAAGCATCGATTTAGTAGAAAGTGAAATTAAAGATTGTCAATTTGTCAGTGCAAAATTAGTCCGTTTTGGCGCGAAAGATGTTCGGGTTAGTGATTCACAGCTCGTAGCGACGGACATGTCGGATGGAGGAATCCTAAGAACTGAATTTTCTGGTAGCCGGATGGATGGAGTAGATTTTAGCCGGAGTTCTCTCAAAGACGTAATCTTTAAAAACTGTAAACTTGATCTAGCCAATTTTCGTTACTCGAAAATGAAACGTGTAGCTTTTGTTGACTGCGGCTTACAAGAGACCGATTTCATCCACGCTGAGTTTGATGAAGTTCGTTTTCAAAATTGCCAGATTGAACGAGCGAATTTTAGCAATATAACTGCTAAAAAAGTTGACCTTTCAGGCTCAAGAATCATAGATTTGATTGGCTGGAAAGACCTAAAAAACTTCACAATTGATTCGCTCCAACTAACAGAATTGGCTCCACAAATTGTCAGTGCGCTAGGCATAAAAATTAAATTTGAGTGAGTAAAGACGATAAAATCGACTATCGTAAGTAATATACTAGTGATTTAGCGTTACAAGTTTGCTACAATTCAAAGTAAGATAACAACATAAGGAGAATCATGAGTTTATTAGCAACATTAGGCCAGTTCGCACAGGACAGCTTTGAAACAGGAACAACCTCGTTCGACACTACAACGACTTCAGCTGGAAGCGCAGCAATGGGCGGAGCAATATTTTTTGGAGCACTCATAATAACTCTGATAATTGCTATTCCTATGATCATCGCTATGTGGAAAATATTCGTTAAAGCTGGTCAACCTGGCTGGGCCGCGTTAGTTCCAATTTATAATAGCTATGTTCTAGTACAGATAGCTGGACTACCTATTCTTTGGTTTATCCTCATGCTAGTCCCATACGTGAACAGTATCGCTGCGATCTACGTTATCTACATGCTAGCAAAATCATTTGGTAAAGACGCCGGGTTCACTGCACTACTCGTTCTCTTGCCATTTATTGGCTTCCCAATCCTCGGATTTGGTAAAGCTCAGTACCAAGGACCAGCTGGATCAGCTGCTACGGTTGCACCAGGCGCTCCACAAAACCAGGCTGGAGTTCCACAGTTCCCAAGTGAACTAAACAGTCAACAAAATGACAATCAAGGATTTGGCGCACCAGTTGCACAATCAACTCCACCAGCTGAAGCTCAACCAAATGATACTTTCACAAATCCACGAGATTCAGATTCAAACAACGAAAACCAGAACCCACCACAGACTCCACCAACCTTCGGCTAGGCTAGTGAGTAACTAATGTTTCTTTTTAGGTCGTCCAAGCTTCTTGTGGCGACCACCAAAGACTGAGCGTTGGCTCATAAATTCCACCATCGCAACCACTATTGCCACTAGAATAATCCAACTCAGAAATTCCTGACTAAAAAAAGCAAGCTGTGATTGCTCCTCTAACCTTTGCTGCATTGAAACTGGCAGTAGCCGAACTGTCAAAGTCGCTGAAAAGACTGCCCAAAATATAGCCGGCAAAACCTGAGCGTACCAACGATGACTCTGGGTTGAACGAAAATGAAAGCCAACTAGGATAGCTGGCAACATAAATATAGCAATCCCAACGTAAGAACGAATAATCTCTGTATCAGCCTTGGGTAAATATTTCACCAATAAAGAAAATAATGTTGGAGACCACAGTAAGCTGAGTACAAATCCAGCGCAGCCAGCTAAAATCATTAATGATACATGCGTACGTAAAACAATCAGCATAATAAAAGTGATTGATAATACACCGATAATGATTATGTCTACATCCATGTCGATAATTGTATCATGCACTGATCACGACTTTAACAACCGGTCGGAGCATTTTACTTAGACTTGATTGGCGTAACGTCAAATGTGACTGTCCGCTCAACCCGTCGAACATCAGCCAAAAGCTTACTGCGAATATCATTTTTCATTATGATATTGACAAGACTTTTTCCTCCATTTCGTGAAAAACGTGCCTGGTAGCCAGGATCTTTCACATCACGAATCTCAACAATCGACTCGATATTGCTCCGTGCTTCCTCTAGCCCATTAATCAATTTAAGTGTACCTTCAGTCCGTGAGAATAGCTTCATAGCAAGCGAGTGAGCCTTGGCTTTTCGCTTAATTTTCGGTCGCAGCGGCAAACGGATAGCAATATCGTTAGCGATATGATCAAACCCATATGCATGCTCGTAAATTGCTTCGCGGAATCCACCAGGTCGGGCTGCAACTTCAAGTATTCGCCAGCCTTCACGATCGCTATAAATCATTTCTATATGGGCAGTAACATTTCGAAGCGCCATCGCTCTAATTGCTTCCTTGGCGACACTGATACCGTCTTCAGATTTACTCTTTAATAACATAACAGGCGTTTGCTGAATATAGCCAAAGAAATCATCGAAGCCAATTGCTTGTCCTGTCTTTATATAAACCATTGGACAAGCATAGACACGACCCCTCGAACTGATGTAAGCATCAACCGAATACATATCTCCATCCATAAACTGCTCAACCAGAATCTGTGGTTTGCCTCGTCCTAAGAATTGCTCATGAACTTTATCAAGATGCTTGAAGGCATTGACTAGCGCCGCAGAAAGCTCTTCCTTGTCATAGCAGACACTAACTAGTAGACTTGCCGCTAAGCCAGTTGGCTTAATTACAACCGGAAAATCTAGCTTTTTACTAGCTTGCAGCACTGTTTTATCAATATTACTATCTGCTAATAAGAATTTTGGTGTTATTTTTGGATTGTATGTCATCAATCGCTGGCGCATATAATATTTATCTGTAGTCCATTGAAGAGATTCGATGGTTGGAGCTAAAATATATGGTACATGAGGGATCACGCTAGCAAAATCAGGTATATAATCTTCTGAACGACAAAGTACTGCTAATAATCGGTCTTGATATGGCAGTAAAACCTCCTCGATACTATTCATGGAAGAAAAATCACATCTCAACAGTAGTAGATTTTTTTTTATTTTAGATAGCTCTGTGTTTACGGATGTTTTGTGATCTGCGATAAAAAGCACTTCCACCTTCTTGCCCAACTGTTCTTCAATATTTTTTAAGCTTTTATCAAAATGTTTAGAATTGTAGCCCTTTAAGTCATTAATTACTAATAACAGATTACGATCTTCGACATTTAAGAAATTTGTCATTTAATTCCAAACATTATTTAATTATTTCTATAATATAAGAGTAATCATGATTAGTCAAATACAATCTGTGCAATAAATATTAAAAATATGTGGTTTATTCAGCATAACTATATGTTGATTTAATTACACCGATTATAATTTCACATACTCATAAAAAAGCTTATACTAAGTAACTATAGCTAGTAAGAAATACTATATGACAAAAAATACAATTCTCACCACCCCCAATAATCTCGTTGTGCCGCTAGGTATATCTCAAGTAGGAGAGAGAATTGAACTTCTTTATAACAGCAAACGGCGCGGTAATGCGAAACTCGCTTTAGCTGAGAGCTTGGACTTAGTTAATTTTTCCGAAACTGTTAACGCCCCAGTTATCTTCGATAAAAATAATCGTACCATAGACAGTAGTACGATCTTAGACCCGAGATTTGCATCGATTAATTGGCACAGTTTTTTGACCTTTAGCTATGGTGGACGACTTAAGATAGCCCAAAAGACGATTGACGAATGGGACATCGCAAGTTGGGAGATACTACCAGCTCGCTTACCTACGGGTGCACGTGGTGGTCAGCTCATCCCTGAGTTCAAACTTCGCGGTGAAAATGTATTGTTATTCGAACAAGCTGATGGCATTCACCTCGCGCTTACTAAGAACATGCTAACGTGGCATGGTTCGCACCAGCCAGTATTACCGGTCAGAGCAGAATCTTTTGATGCAAAAAATATTAGCATTATATCTACCAGAGTCATTCGAGCTGGGATTATTGTTATATACCAAGTAGTCAAAAAAACTAAAAAACAATCATCTGTGTCCATAGGGATTGCACTGCTCGATAGACATAATCCAGGACGAGTCATCTACCGAGGGCAAACGCCAATTTGGACATCTGAAGGTTCTATACGAGACGACTTCACTTGTATCGGAGCTAGCGTTTCAGAAGACACCATCAGTCTCTTCATACAAAGCAATCGCTATGGACTACAATCCATCGATTTACCGCAGCCATTTTCGAGTAAACATACTGAGATTGCATCAACACCAATTACGCTAACACGCCATAGTAGCAACCCAATAATTAGTCCAGATAATGGTCAAGACTGGGAACAAGCTGGCACTTTCAACCCAGCCGCCGTATATCATGATGATACTTTCCACATGTTTTATCGTGCGATGGCAGCCGACGGTTTATCACGTTTTGGCTATGCATCATCAAACGATGGTTATGGCTTTGATCGATACAACAAACCTGCTTATGAACATGAAGTTCATGGCTGCCCTCCGAAGGGAATGCCGCGTCGCCATGATCCATCTATCTATGCCTCTGGTGGTGGTTGGGGTGGCTGCGAAGACCCCCGGGCGATCATCATTGATGACACGGTCTATATTTCTTTTTGTGTATTTGAGCATTGGAGTTCAATGCGCCAAGCTGTCACCTCAATCTCGCTCGAAGATTTAAAAAATAAGAATTGGAATTGGAGTCGCGTAAAATATATTTCACCAGAAAATCAACGTCAGAAAAATTGGATGATTTTCCCTGAAAAAATTAATGGAAAATTTGCGCTAATCCATGCGCTTAGTCCGTCGATAAAAATTGAGTACTTTGATAGTTTTGAAGAATTAGAAGACGAACCAATCGAAAGTCCAATCAAGGGTGATAATGATCGCTTACAGGGTATTGGCTGGGATGGATTTCTGCGTGGAGCATCTGCGCCACCAATTCGAACTGACGAAGGTTGGCTACTTTTCTATCATGGAACAAACCCACAGGATCCTGCTAGTGGATATAGTCTTGGGGCCATGCTGCTAGATTTAGAAGATCCGACACGTGTAATTGCTCGAAGTAAATCACCTATTCTTAAACCTACTAAGTGGTATGAAAATGACCACAAACCAAATGTAGTTTATGCATCGGCTGCAGTGGTAAAGGATGGTACGCTGTTCATTTACTATGGTGGTGGCGATAAACACGTCTGTGTTGCCAGCGCAGTGCTAGATACTTTCGTTAAACAACTTTTAGATCATAGAAAGCCAACACTTAGTACCGAAGAATTGGAAGTTGCATAAATGTTCAGCGTTACAAGAGACCTCAATAACCCGTTAATTCAGAGCGACAACAACACACCATGGCGCAACCAAGCTAGTTTTAACGGCTCACCGGCCTTCTATAATGGTGACGAATACATGGTTTATCGTGCTTTCACTGACCCAACCTACTACAACGGTCACACAATGGAGCTATCCACCGTCGGTGTCGCTCGAAAAGATAAAAATGGAGCATTCGTGGATCACCACCAGTTAATCAGTCCAACTGAGGATTGGGAGAAATTTGGCTGCGAAGATCCACGTGTAACTGAAGTCGACGGCGTATACTACATATTTTATACGGCTTTGAGCGACTACCCGTTTAGTGCGGAGAATATCAAGGTCGCAGTTGCGATTTCTGATGACCTCAAAACAATCCGTGAAAAGCACCTGGTGACACCCTTTAACGCTAAAGCTATGGCGCTTTTTCCAAAACGAATTAAAGATAAATGGACTGTTATCTTAACCGCCAATAGCGATTTACCTCCAAGCAAGATGGCAATAGCTCAATTCGATTCGATAGAAGATATCTGGGAAAATCAGACTGGGTGGCAGGAATGGTATAAGATGGTGGATCGCTACAGCCTCGACCTCCGCCGTGTTGACACGGACCATGCCGAGGTAGGTGCAGTACCAATACGTACCGATGCGGGCTGGCTAATCATATATAGCCACATTCAAAACTATTTTAGTGATCAGAAAATATTTGGTATCGAAGCCGTGTTAATGACGCCAGATGACCCGTATACGATTATAGGACAAACGCATTATCCGTTTATGGTACCCGAAGAAAGCTATGAATTATATGGGATGATAGGTGATATCGTTTTCCCCAGTGGCGCTACTGTAGAAGATGACACACTACGTGTTTATTATGGCGCAGCAGATACCAGCGTTTGTGCTGCCGAACTGTCGTTAGGAGCGCTTTTATCTTCAATGCAATCAAGCCGTCCTGATCCTATTCATCGCTACAATAAAAACCCAATTCTTGAGCCGATTAAAGAGCATGATTGGGAAGCGGCTTGGGTGCTGAATCCAACTGCTATCGACATAGATAATGAGGTGCAAATCCTCTATCGCTCAATCAGCCCTGATAGTACAAGTTACGTTGGGTTGGCAACGAGCAAAGATGGTTACACCATCGATGACAGACTGCCTGAACCTATTTATTGGCCACGGGCTGATTTCGAAACAAAAAAAGGAGATCCAAACGGTAATTCTGGCTGTGAAGATGCTCGAGTTATGCAAATCGAAGATCGACTGTATATAACCTACACTGGGTATAATGGAGTAGACTTGCCCGGCGTAGCTGCTAGCTCGATATCTGTTTCCGACTTCAAGAAACATGATTGGTCAAAGTGGACCACCCCATATCTTATTAGCCCTAATAATATAGACGACAAAGATGCTGCTATTTTCACGGAGAAAATTAATGGCAAATATATGGTCCTTCACCGAATCGACCACCATGTCTGTGCTGACTTTGTTGATACGCTTGATTTTAGTAAAGAGAATTTAGTGCGATGCATTCAAATGCTCGGACCACGTCGAGGTATGTGGGATAGTAAAAAAGTTGGCATCAATGGACCACCAATCAAAACCGACAAAGGTTGGCTGCTCTTCTACCACGGTATTAACGAGAAGCATTTTTACTGTATGGGCGCGGTTTTACTAGATTTAGATGATCCAACCATGGTTATAGGCCGTACAGCCATGCCATTGATGGAGCCTCGTGAACCTTGGGAGCTTGAGGGTTGGATCAATAATGTTGTATTTAGTTGTGGTCAGGTTGTCAGAGGTGATGATATTTTAATTTACTACGGCGGTGCCGACTCAGTAGTTGCCGTAGGAACAATCTCGCTTTCACGACTAGTAAACGGTCTCACTCCTGTCGTATAACCATGTTCTAATAAGATATTACTTCTAACAATTTAATTCTAGATTCTTACTGTGAAACTACCAAAACAAATAGCTTCTTAGCGTAAATTTCCAATGAAAAAGACTGGGTCTAATATTTATCTATATCTGAACTTCTATTATTATTTCTAGCTATCCTAGCGCTTCCAAAATGATGACTTGTCAGTACTAGCAAATTCTTTTAGCAGTTCTTTCTGTTTCTTAGTAAGTTTTTTAGGCGTCTCAACTTTGATCCGCACTATCTGGTCACCACGACCTTTACCTCGTACATGGGGGACACCAAGGCCTGTTAACTTAAAATCGCTGCCACCTTGTGTGCCGGCTGGGATCTTAAGTGTTTTCGTACCTTCTACTGTTTCAATTTTAATATCAGTCCCTAGTGCGGCTGCGACCATATCAATCGTTTCATCGGATAGAATCAAATCTCCATCACGAGTGAATTTCTTGTCGGGCTTTACTCGAACTACTACATATAAATCACCACTGTTGCCGTTACTTGTAGTCTCGCCTCTTCCCGTCAAGCGGATGGTAGCACCGTCATCAATCCCAGCTGGTATTTTAAGTTTTGTCTTCTTTTGTTGCAAGGTTACGCCATTACCTTTACAGACACTACATTCTTTTTCTGGTATCTTTCCCTCACCCTTACAGGTACTACAAATGCTTGCCTGTTGAATATTACCAAAAACTGTTCTCGTTACTCTTGTTTGCTGGCCACTTCCGTCGCAGGTTTCGCAGGTTTTAAGCTCATAACCAGGCTCTGCTCTTTTGCCTTTACAGTGTTCGCAGCTGTCGTTCAGCTTCATTTCGATTTCTTTTTCTACCCCAAAAATAGCTTCTTTAAAATCAAGTTCTATCGAGACTTCCACATCACGGCCACGTTCAGCTCTGGTCTGACGTCGACTCTGTTGACCGCCCGCAGCTCCACCAAAAAAACTTTCAAAAATATCTCCGATTCCACCATCACCAAAATCGACATTCACTCTACCCTGTTGGCCGCCAACTCCGTTGAAGATATCTTCATATCCACCACCACGACCAGCACTGGAGGCACTACTACCGACACCGGCATGGCCAAATTGGTCATATCGCTGCTTCTTAGATTCATCCTTTAAGACTTCGTAAGCTTCATTGACTTCTTTAAACTTCTCTTCGTCACCTTCAGGTCGATCAGGATGCAATTTAACGGCAATTTTTCGATAGGCCTTCTTAATCTCATCAGCGCTAGCTGATTTGTTAACACCTAGAATTTCATAATAATCACGTTTACTCATAATGTTTATCTATTTTAGCACTTAAGCCTTGTGAGTGCCAGATTATATCTTCAATTTTTGACATTCACAGAGAAATTCTTCCAAGGTAGTCATGCCTCCCGGATTCGCAGTCTGCCTCGTGATAATTCCACTACCTACACATTTTTGACAGGAGCTGTCTCGTGCACGAGATGCTCGAAAAAACCCGACCATCGTAGGATTTTCAGGCTCGTAATAGCTAATATCTTTCTCCCTCCAATCAAGGCTATCATCCTGAACAAAACCATCGATATTAATATATTGAATGGAGTGTTCTTTTTGATCTGAATGTTCTTGTTGGTACGATTGAGAGATCGATTTTAAGTGGCTCTCATTAACTTTTAATAGATTTTCATAGGCTTGTTTTATAGCGATAAATTGCGCACTGACACCACCTCGATCTGGGTGGTGAATTTTAACTAGTCTTCTATATGCCTGTTGAATTTTATCTTTGCTTGTTGGTTTCTCAAGCTCTAATATATGTAGATTCGTTAAGAGTTCAGCCTCATTCATTTAGCTGAATAGACCGACCCAGTAGTCCCAATGTCTAAAGAGAATCATCAAAATAACCACAGTATACAGAACAGCTATCATTTTTATTGAGTTATCTTGGAAAAATTTTGTTAGTTTTACGTGCTTACCAAGAACACCCTTGTCGAGAGTGAAGCGTGTAGTTAGTATGAATAACGGAATCGTGATGCTCCAAACCAACATACAATATATGCACAACTTCCCAATTACGAATAACGATTGGCTAATCATCCAAACAACGAATAAAATGCCAAACACGTGTCCTGCCCAAAATGCCTGCCAGAACCATTTTTTTAATCGTAAACTTCCTTCAGACGCTAACAGAATTACTCCTACAACTAGCAACATACCAAATGCAGTCAATCCGATAAATGTATTCTCGAAACCAAATGCTCGAGCTTGATTACTACTTATAACCGGGGAGCAGGCGACCAATGGACTAATTGTACAGCTAGGAACATAATTAGGATCTTCAAGTAGGTTGATCTTTTCAACTGTTAGGGAGAAACTAGCAAATAGTCCCAATAGAGCTGCAACAATCAATATAAAGGGATAGATAGATTCAAATTTTCTATCATGTTTTTTTAAAAAGTTTAACATTCTACAGAAAGTATACCATCTTTCTTGTCACTAAATTCCTCAAGTATTATGATCAGAGAATTGCAAGGCCAAGCAAGGCTGCTGCACCAATGGCGACAGCAACTTTTTTTGCTCGTTTATTAAACGGCTCCTTGCTTGGTAGCTGTTCACTCATGAGAGCAAACTACTTTTTCTTATCGGACTTTTTCTCGTCGACTATTTCACCTTCGACTGGTGTATCGTCAGAATCATTCTTGTCCTCAGATTTGTCCTCAGAATCATCATCTGACTTCTCGTCTTCTGATTCCTTGGCAGCCTGCTCATACATCTTCATGCTGATAGGTTGCATAACTTCAAGCAATTTGTTGGCTGCTTTTTCAAGGTCATTCTTCTCTTCAGAGTCTTGAGACTTTTCAGCTTCCTCGACACCATCTTTTATCTGTTTTTTCTCATCATCAGATAATTTTTCATCATAGTCTTTCAACATTTTTTCAGCTGTATTAACTGCATTACCAAGATTGTTGCGGGCTTCAGCAGTTTCTCGCTTTTTCTTGTCTTCTTCAGCATGAGCTTCAGCATCTTTTTGAGCTTTTTCTATATCATCTTTGCTCAGATTACCACTATCTTTAATAGTGATCGTCTGTTCTTTACCAGATCCCTTGTCCTTGGCAGTAACATTTAAGATACCGTTACTATCAAGCGAAAAGCTAACTTCAACCTGCGGCATACCGCGTGGAGCTGGTGGGATTCCATCAAGGATAAACCGTCCCAGACTCTTGTTGTCAGGGGCCATTTCTCGCTCACCTTGCAATACATGGACTTCAACACTTGGCTGATTGTCCGCCGCAGTCGAGAATATCTCACTTTTCGTGGTTGGAATAGCCGTATTTCGCTCAATCATTTTAACGGTCAAGCCACCTTCGGTTTCTACACCGAGACTAAGTGGTGTCACGTCAACCAGCACAATATCCTGTTTAACATCACCTGATAGAACACCACCCTGGACTGCAGCACCAAGTGCAACAACTTCATCCGGGTTAACACCCTTAAGAGGAGTTTTACCAAAGATTTCTTTTACCTTAGCTTGGACGGCTGGCATTCGAGTCATACCACCAACAAGGACAACTTCATCAATATCGCTTGGTTTTAGTTTCGCATCTTTTAGAGCCGCTTTGCTCGGAATCGCTGTCTGATCAATCAGATCACCGACTAGTTTTTCTAGTTCAGATCGCTTCATGTTGTATTCAAAGTTCAGTGGACCTTCAGCTAGGAATGGTAAGTTTATTTCGCTAGTCTGCGCACTAGAAAGCTCAATCTTAGCTTTTTCAGCCGCTTCTTTTAGCCTCTGCATTGCCTGTGGGTCTCCACTGACATCACGATCGTGTTCTTTCTTAATAATATCAAGTAAGTGATTAACGATAAGCAAATCAAAGTCCTCACCACCAAGGTGTGTGTCGCCATTAGTTGATTTAACTTCGAATACGCCATCACCGAGTTCTAGAATTGTTACGTCAAACGTACCGCCGCCGAGGTCATAAACGGCGATTTTCTCATCTTTATTCTTATCTAGGCCATACGCTAGTGCCGCAGCTGTTGGTTCGTTGATAATTCGCTTAACTTCTAGTCCAGCGATTTTTCCAGCATCTTTAGTTGCCTGTCGTTGGCTGTCGTCAAAGTAAGCCGGAACGGTGATAACCGCTTCTTTAACTTCTTCACCAAGGTAGCTTTCAGCATCAGCTTTTAGCTTGCTTAAAATCATCGCACTGACTTCTTCAGGACTATAATCTTTACCATTCATTGCAACTTTAGCGTTTCCGCCCTTACCGTCAACGATTTTAAAAGGCATCAGTTTGATGTCTTTCTGAACTTGTTTGTCTTTAAATCGGCGGCCAATCAAACGCTTGACGGCATAGACCGTATCAGCTGGATTTGTTACTCGTTGTCGATACGCAACCTTACCGACAAGTCGATTATCATCCTTGCCGATTGCGACGACACTTGGTGTCGTTCGATCACCTTCACTGTTTGAGATGATAGTAGGCTGGCCAGCTTCGACCACAGCCATAGCACTGTTGGTTGTACCTAAATCAATTCCGATAATTTTTCCCATAGTTCCCCCTTAGGATTTAAATAGTTTTCAATCTATATTTTAGCACTCTCGTTGCTATAGTGCCAGTATAGCAAAGCTGGCACTCTCAATGCAAGAGTGCTAGTATTGCAATCTACTATCCATATCTCTAGGACACCGCCCGCGACCCAAGGTTCCTAATTGAATGTCGATCTTTCGACGTTTGAGTGAATTTATCCAGCAGGTGCTGAAAATAATCCTTTGTGATGCTACCATCAGGTAGTGCTATGGCTATACTCATAAGCTCCATCAAAGCTGCATCATCAATCTCATCCCTCTGCTTCCCAAGGTAGGGACTAAAATATGATATAGCTCCTAGGTATGACTTAGTGTCCGACAAAAAAGCGTTAGCTTTGAGTACGTCTTCATCTGGATTTACTATATTCCCTCCTTGTTCAATTTCTACAAGATCTTTTAAGCCGATAAATATTTTTTTAGCACTATCTACTTTTTTCTTTCTATCATCTGAGCCCTGAGTTGACCCTGCTGCTTCAATTACTAATTGATCTGCCAGCAAGGATGTCTCTTCTATAAGTGAGGCTGAATTCTCCGCATTAAGTTCGTAACCAGTTTCTTCAGTTAACCTTTGACTAATCTCTTTTTGTAGCTCAAAGCTCTCTACGCCAACTACGGTATCGCTACTTTGTACTGCCGTCTCTTCATTTCTGATACCATAATCTTCGTCACCTGCACAGCCAGTCAGCAGAGCTAAAACAGTTACGACTCCAGCTATTCTCTCACCTATTTGTCCTGCTTTCATCTGTTCATAGTTTTAACGTAAATAACTTTATATGTCAAACAGACAAAACCAGAAAAAACTTTATAGGTACTATTTTTTTATAATTTTAACTGTGGCGTGACGAATGTTTTGATCGCCTAGGCTATAACCAGGTTGGAGCTCTTGGCTGACAATTTCTTGGTCGCCATCGCCCTCAACAGAAACAGCTTCCATAGTTTCAGGATTAAAGATCTCACCAACAGTTTTAATTTTTTCAATACCAAGCTTACTAAAGGCTGAGCTAAGCTGTTTCTGTACACCTAGTAGACCCTTAATATAGTCAGATTCTTTTAGCTCTTCTGGTGCATTTGCGATTGCACGGTCGAGGTTATCAAGCGGCGACAATAGCTCAGATATAATTTCTTTTTTAGCATAAGATCCAATTTGGATTTTATCTTGCTCGCTCCTACGACGGATATTAGCGACATCAGCCGCTGAGCGAAGTAAGTCTTCTTCGAGCTCGCCAATACGCTGTGCTAGCTGCTCAACTGTTGGCTCGGCAGAATGTGGTTGTACGCTAGACGTGTCGTCAATCTGAACTGTATCATCATTCTGATTAGTTGTAATATCATCGGCTACATAGAACTCATCTTCTTGTTCGGTATTCGTCTGTTTCTTACTCATGCAAAACTCTCCTCTAAACTTTGTGCTGTGTGTTGAACTAGATTCATAACTTGACGATAATTCTGTCTAGTTGAGCCAAGAACGCCGATATGGCTGACGTCAGAGTATGGACTGCGGAAACGGCTAATTACAAGTGTACAATTACTGTTACTGCCAATCGGATTTTCCTTACCGATAAAGACACTGAGAGGTTCAGTCGGTGCTGCTTCACGCAACCAATGGTCGAGATGATCGATAAGATAGCCGACCGCTCGCATGCCTTGACCCTCAGAAAACTCTGGTTGGTCAAAAAGCTGCTCAAGCCCACGAGTGTAGATACTCGGCCCCATAGTGCCAATTCCAATATTCTTGGTTATTTCGGAGAGACTGTTAACAGCACTACGAATAGCCTGAGCTGGCTCGCCTGCGTGTTCAACACGACGGTCGATTGCTCGCTCTGCGCGTAGCGTTAGCGGTTTTGTGAGATCACTGGAGATAAAATCATTGCCAATTGTATTCACATAATGTCGATAGCCCTTATCGGTAGGGATTCTTCCGGCGCTAGTGTGTGGCTGATAGATCAATCCGAGCTTCTCAAGTCGAGCCATCTCTGCGCGAATTGTAGCGGGACTGACGTCAAACAAGCGAGCAAAAGTTATACTTCCAACCGGCGATGCCAATTCAGCATACTGCTCAATAATTGCCGCCAGTAACTCTTGTTGTCGTGCTGAGAGTTCTATCATTTTTACCTAATTTTCTAACATTTTAAATATTTTATTATGAGCTTTGCTCAAAAATCCACGGTTACATTACCGTATTCAGTATAACGAATTGGCACTCAAGGTGCAACAGTGCCAGAAAACTTAATTATTAGAGGGCTCTACTACACTCAAGCCATTCAAGAACTCAGAATCCCATTCAGGTACCATAGCACCATGAGATAACATTACTTTTCTTGCAGCAAAATCAGCGACCTCCATTGCTTCTCTAATTTCAAAGCCATACAATAATGCAAGGTATAGCGTCATGGAATAAGTGTCGCCCGCTCCAGTTGCAGTTCCACCTTCTCTTTTGACCAATTTTGAGTCATTGTAATGAGACGACGTAATCAAACCTTTTTCGAGATCACCTTCTTCATTTTCACCCTGATTGTGCGTGGGTATTTTAATAGCATAACCACTCCCATTAGCTCCATCAGTAACGATAAAATTTACTCCGGGATATTCCATCGCCAATTCTTTAGCTATTGTATCTTTCTTGTATTCACTACTTTTAGAATCAACTCCAAAAACCTCAGCAGCCTCTTCAAGATTACATATAACAAATCTAGAACCGTCTCTTTTCATGCCCCCAATAACCTGTTCAG
>JBGAVT010000018.1:0-26183 GCA_044227985.1 Saccharimonadales bacterium (SeqCode) | reverse complement strand
GATGATAATGTTAATAGTCGAATTATTACACAAGCAGCTAAAGATAACCCAATATTGAGCGAGCTATTCCAACTTTTACGCATCAAAGATAGCGAACTTAGCAACTTAGAATCAACTAAACTGTGTCTTAACTGTGGTCAACAACTAGCAGTAATTAGCCAGAATCCAATAAGTCAAACCGGTCAGGCTGCCCCAATTTTCACCTATAAGAAAAAACTTTATAAAAAACCAATTGATCTCAATTTTAATTTGTGGGACGTTAGCACAAACGTCATTAAATTAACTGATGATATATATATAGAAAAATCATCTGGGATTGTGATCGCCACTGATGTCGAGCAACAGTCAGTAGGAATCAGCCAGACAATCAACAATACGGACAAACAGCTACTTTTGTATCTCAATTCAGCAGATAGTTCAATCGTATCAATACGCTATCAATTAACAGATCAAAATAACAAAATTATTTCCGAACAACAAGATGTCAGCATTAACGACGAAAAACCTTTCGAAAAAATTGATCTCAAAGAAATACAAACGAACTATTTTTGTGTTCGGACAATCGTACAAACCGTTGAGCAAAAAACAACAACAAATAAAAATTGCTATCAGTTAGAAGACAATAATTTTAAAAAAATAGTTAAAAAAAGTAAAATTAACATCAACACCCCATCCGAATTGAATGATAACGATAACATCATAATTAAAAATCAATCAGCTGATGAGGTTAACCTAGATCTTCATGATGCGCTTGATTACCTTTCGCTTGATGCGATTGCTAAAAGTACAGGCTATGACAAGCAATTAGGCCTAATAACAATACCGGCTATCAACATCTCGACGGAACCAATTACCCTCGGATCAAAGAAGCAGAAAAACATCTCTCGTCGTAGTCTCCTGACAACAGATAATGATTGTATCGCGAGTGTCTACAACACAGACGACGGTCTACAGAATGACGTCAAGGTAGTTTGTTCTCCCCTGCAGAAGGTATTTGAGCTTTCGTTGTATTCATCAAGCAACACGACTTCAATGATAATCTTTGGCCTAATTTTGGTTGGCGGATTGCAAATAGTGGGTTTGAGAGAAGAGCTATACCGAAGAAAACGCCTAGAACTATTAAGGCTTGAATACAAGGGTAAACAGCTATGAGTCTTGATAGCCTTAGCAGCAACACCACGAACGACAGTGCTTCTCGTCGTCGAAGCACTAATAGAGCGTACCAGCATAGTTCTAGGCCAAGCCTGCAAACGCATGCAAAACCAAAACTAGCTGGAACAATCATTACCGACGACTTAGCATCTTATACGGACAAAAACACGAATTATAGACTAGATAACACATTGTTATCTGCAATTATTACTGATGTTTTAGTATCTCCTATCGTTGTTATTTCTACTACTTTTAGTAATTTATTAATTATAACGTTATTTATATACTCACTGTTAAACCAACAAGCAACACCTCTAGTTGCTGCTGTGCTAATGCTTGCGGCAACCTATCTTGTGGCGGTCCCAATCGGAGCTATTCTCGCGATCAGACGGTTGCTACGTGAGTAGTAATCTCGCCAACTATATTCTCAACTAAAAAGTGCACAATATGGATGAAACTTTGGTGCAGCGCTCATGTAGCAGCAATTAGCGCTCAATCCTTAAAGTGTTTCCTTGTTGGCTGCCGCTTGTCTGTGACAATGGTATGCCTACCTCTTTCTGCTGAACTAAAGTTGGGACTTGAGCGTTCTGCTGCAAAGGTTCGACTGCGGCTTGTACCGGTGCCTGGATTGACTGGCTAGCTGAAGCCATAGTTGGTTGCTGCTGGATAGGATCTTGGCCAACCTGAGCGCCATTAATTTGCTGAGGGTTTAGAACTGTCGACTGTGATGGAGCACCAGGGGCTGTCGGACTAGTAGGAATGGCAGCTGAGCTTGATTGAGCTTTCTTTTTAGCTAACCATTCATCCAAGAAAGACGAGTTAGATTTCTTGGCACCTGCAGCGGGTACGGAACCAGGACCAAGTCCTTTCTTTGCTCCGGCTAATTTCGATGCTGGCTTAGGCGGCTTAATAGTTTTCATGCGCTCGAAGATGTCAGCCTCAACAAGTGCTCGTGGCTTACCATACTTAGCCGCAGACAGCTGCTTAAGGGCTGTAGCGACCTCTTTATTAACCGAACCAAATGGTGGCAGGCTTGACATACTAAAGGGTTGAGACGGCACGCCATTAACCATCATTTTTATAATTGCGTTGTAGTTTGGTAGTTTAACAATATCTGAAGTATCGAAAACCGGTGCAAATTCCTTTACTAAGAAATCAGCATCCGTCGCACTAGTACGCATAGCAATTTTTGTACCAACGTTACCGAATACTGCATCACGAATCTCCTCAGTCAACTGACTAATAAATTGGTTTGCAACAATTAAATTAAGTTTATACTTACGAGCTTCAGATAAAATCGTCGCAAAGCTGTCTGTAGAAAAGTTCTGAAACTCATCAACGTAAAGGCTAAACTCAACACGATCTGCTTCGTCAATATTTGCTCTACTCATCGCTGCGGCTTGAAACTGCATAACGAAAATCATACCAAGCAATTTAGAGTTGAGCTCACCTGTTCGGCCCTTTGATAGGTTAACAAGCAATATTTTTTTATTATCCATCACATCACGTAAACTAAAACCACTTTTAACCTGTCCGATAATATTTCGCATCATTTCGTTGGACCGAAAAGCACCAAACTTTGAAATAAACCAACCGAGTACCTCACTCTTGTGGTAATCACTAGTCTTAGCCATTTCGTCATTCCAGAATGATTGCACCGTCGGGTCGGTAACGTATTTCAATTTCTCTTTAACATAGTTATTATCCTCAAAAACCTTTGGGATCTCGATGAAAGTGGCGCCTTTAGGGTCAGCCATGATTGTTAAAGAGGCATTGCGAAACCAGTGCTCATATCTTGGGCCGATGATTCCTTGGTGTTGCGGGTCGTATAGCTTATAAAGCATGCCTACCGCCTCTTGAACTAAAAAGTCACGTTGATCCTTCGAATCATGCTCATAGAGGTTAAGGCCTACAGGATTATCAAGATCGCTCGGATTGAAATAAATTACATCTTCAGCTCTTTCTTTTGGCACCATAGCCATTAATTTCTCGGCAGTATCGCCATGCGGATCGATAAAAGCAAAACCGTTACCACTAACCATATCTTGATAAGCCAAATTTTCAAGAACGGTTGATTTACCAGTACCCGTCTGCCCCACCATATAAATATGACGAGCGCGGTCGATGTTGCTAATTCTGATCTCTTTTTTTATGCCGCGATATACATTATAACCAAAGATAATACCTGTTGACGGAATGCCAGAGGGTGAGTCGACCTGTTTAGTCGCCTGACGGTTAACCTGAGAGCCAGAGGTGAACTGGTCATCAGGTAGATGGAATACACTCGCCATTTCAACACTATTGAGGATCATTGATGATTTTTCAGGAGGGAAAAAGCGAAAGATAAACGCAGTTATGAACCCTTCGATATCTTGTGCTTCAGCAAACTTAAAACCGTTGCTTGCTTGCGAATCAAATAACGCAAAACTTGAGACGAGACTTCGGAGGATCGATTGAGCTCGATTGGCAGTATTAGATGATGCCATCACCCGAATCAACACTTCATAGCCTGGGTAGCGCGTCTTTTGCTCGATGCTATCAACAAGTTGCGACTCGGTAGAGCTCAGTTGCTTGTCCTCAGGCTTAACGTCACCTGGTTCAAGGACTTTCCATGGAAGAGCAATCAAATCCCCGACAGCAACACCAACTCCTGAGAAACCTTTTTTCTTACCCTTATCACCACGAATACCAGCTGCAGTTTTTTTGACAGCCTCTTCCCACCCCTCGTTAGCTGGTCGTAGTAAAATTTGCACCGATGCTCCATCCTCTATTCCTAGAGTTGACATGGTATTGATCAAGCTTTGCATTCCATCACGCTTCGTGTCAGCAATAGTTGCGATCGGATATGAAAAATCTTTCTTTAGCTCAAGCTCACCACCCATAGTCCCACTAACCTTACCAACTTGGCTAAAAATATTGTGATCTTGCACTTCCTCAATTTGTGCAGTTGGGTAGGCGCTTAACACCGACTCTTTTGCTACTTCCGCTAAGGCAATCGGCGCTACAATATAAAAATAAACGATACCTTTAGTACTGACGAGCTCAATCGAAACATGCCGTTGACCGTGGAAATTACTTTTGAAGCCTTTCTGGGCTGTACTGGACAATACATTGTATAGAACCTCAGCCTGTGAGACCTTCTCCTGTAGTACGTCACGAATGTCTCTGGTTCCAACTTCAATGTCATCGCTCGATGGAGGTAAATGTATAATCATTGGTACCATCTTAATTCCGCGCTCTACACCTTTAGCATAACGAATGACACCTCGAGACCGAATGAAGATATAAGCTCCAATACCACTGATTGTCAGTAGTAAAAATAATGCAACAATTATCCCAACCATATATTCTCCTCGCTAATCCGAAAGCGCAATCTGTTTACCGTATCGTTTCATCAAGTAGTCCTGCTGTAATTTCTGGAATTCTCTCTGTTGTGTGTAGGGGTCTGCTCTAGTCTGTTCAACTAACTGTTTTGCAACGTCTACCCATTCCTTTTCTATAACATCTACGTCGTCAGCTACGGATGGAACAACCATTCCCGATGGCTGCGATTGCATACCGCCTACTGTTTGCTCGGGTAGTATATTTACTTGCGACTGAGCAGGAGCCTGATTCTGGGGAATCGGCGCCCCAGCTGGAGCACCTTGAAAGGCTTGGCCAATAGCCGGCGAAGATACTGGCTGAACCTGGAATGATTGTTGTTGTACAGGAGCTGCTAGCGATTGAGGCTGCTGGTACTGTTGATCAGAAGCATTTGCTACCAAAGGCTGTATTGGACTATTAACGGGGTTTTCTCTAGGATCCATTTAGCATAAGTATAACAAATTTTGTTAATGATTGTGCTTTTTCTATTATATTAAACAAATTATTAGTAGCGAACATACACGCGCAACAAGATATACAAGCCAAAGGCTAGCATAGCATCGACGATTGAAAATTGATGTAGGCTACTAAGGGCTAACAGACAGACCGGCACGACACTAAGTGTGATGGCGCGGTTTTTAGCACTTTTTGAATCAATGAGCAGTAACATTTGTAAAAAATATACTACAGCCACAAGAAATCCGTACAAGCCAATGAACCATATCGTTATGAGCAATGGATTGATCTCATTTGGAGAATAAAATAAAGTAACCAAAAGCGTAAATAGGCCGGACAACAGTCCAGTAGCCCAGATGAATTTCGACTGAATTGAGTATTTTTTATTTAATTTATTCATATTCATCTTTTCCATATAAACCATTCTACTGTAAATAAAAAAAGATGCGGTTACAAATCCGCCCGTAATATAAATATTTCTATGGCGCTTGTAGGTCCGCATCTTAACTTGACCGCTCTCTTGTGAATAATCGCAAGAAAGCTTTTGCTCTTCGCCGACTAAACTAAAAGTTTATTCAGCTGTTTTGTGACCAGTAATACTGGACACAAAATCGCTGAGACGAATATTTAATTGTTAACGAGCACTGATTAAGAATTTACCATAAGAATCATGTAACGTCAATAGCATAACTACTATAGTGTTGTTATTAATACACTACCTCTCTGTTATTTATTAAAAATATTATGTTGTTATTAATACAATCTATTATTTTATTAAGCTCGTGATATAGTATTTCTAGGATTAAAAATTGAAAAATGACCAGACAAGAACAAAAAGAAGAAGCCACAAAAATTGCAATTAAGAATAGCCTTGGTCTCTTCCGAAGAGAACTCACAGTCTTTTCTGTAGACGCTAATGGATTAATAACTCAGCTTAGTCGAAGTGATAGTTTTGACAATGTATGGCTGGATGCGCTCAGAACAGTTAAAGCAGGTAGTGCTGATACTCCAGTTAGGAGATATCCCTCAGAAACGTCGGCCCTTTCGCAGCAGCAACCGTTAAATATCCACACTGACGGCGGAAGCCGTGGGAACCCGGGCCCATCAGCTAGTGGTTTCATCATCCAGACTGCTGAGGGAAAGATCCTAGAGGAAGGCGGCGAGTATCTAGGTATTACTACAAATAACCAAGCTGAATACCAAGCAGTTAAATTAGCACTTGAAAGAGCAACCACGCACACAACTGGAAATATTAATTTTCATATTGATAGTATGTTGGTTGTTAACCAGATGAAGGGTATATACAAAATTAAGAACCGTGAACTTTGGCCAATCCATAATGAAATAAAACGGCTTTCAGAAAAATTTACCAAAGTAACATTCACCCATGTACCTCGTGAGAAGAATAAACTAGCAGACTCTAAAGTAAATGAAGTCCTAAATTCTGTTAAAAACTCTAAGTAATTCTATTTCTGTACAGCTTTAACAATACCGGCAAAAGCAGCGTTATTGGTTGCAGCAATCTGCGAAAGTGTTTTACGATTAAGAGAAATATTCTTCTTCTTTAGATCATTTTGAAATTGCGAATAACGCACACCGTGCGCTTTTAAGGCAGCATTAAGTCGTTGAATCCAAAGTTGGCGCATATTCCGTTTTCGGTTTCGTCGGTCTCGGTAACTATACTCTAAGGAACGCGTAACCGCTTGCTTGGCTGCACGATAACTTCGGCGGCGGTTTTGCTGCATACCCTTAGCTTGCTTGAGAACTTTTTTGCGCCGAGCACGACTTGCGACAGAGTTATTTGATTTCATTATTTATCTCCCAACAATTGCTTTATTTTAGTCTCTACGGTCTTATCAACACCGTGATCTTGTCCATAAGCACGCTTCCGTGCGCTACTCTTCTTGCTCAAGAAGTGATTCTGATGAGCTTTTCTACGCAACAATTTGCCTGTTGAAGACTTCTTGATTCGTTTGGCTGCTCCTGAATGTGTTTTTAGTTTTGGCATATTATTTTCTCCTTACAACCATGCTTAAATTTCTTCCAGCAAAAACTGGTTTTTGCTCTACGGCAACCTCTAGGCTCTCTGATAGTATCGCAACGATCTTATCGAGTAATTGGTTGCCTAGCTCCTTGTGAGCTAATTCACGACCTCGGTAAAATACCGACAACCGAACTTTATTGCCGTCTTGCAAAAAGTCAGCTACTTTCGATGTCTTTACCGAAAGATCATGCTCTCCAATTTTCAAACCGAAACGCATCTGTTTCAATTCAGATTGTTTCTGTGCTTTTTTATTTTTCTGTTGGATTTTTGTTTGCTGGTATTTGTACTTGCCCCAGTCGATAATTTTAACAACTGGAGGTTTTGCTTGCGGTGATACCTCTACTAAATCAAGCCCAACACCACGTGCTTTTTCAAGAGCAGCAATCTTAGACATCACGCCAAGTTGCTCGCCATCACTATCAATCACCCGAACTTGGTTCGCAGTTATTTCATCGTTGACACGAGTTCGAGCTACGCTAATAATGTCTCCTTTTAACTTGATTTTTCGCTTTGCGATTATAACAGAGAAACATTCGAGAGGTCAAACTTTTGCTCGAACAGTTTTTTTAGCTTTAGCAAATGATTGTTTTTCTTCGTCGCTTAGCTGCTTCAAAGAAATAGTTTTATCAATATTTTTTGCATACATTCGTGTACCTTCCCTTGAATGTATTGCTGTAATCATCACACCGGTATCAGCTTCGTTCATTACAGTTAATACAAAGCTCTGGTCACCACCAGTATCTTTAAATGGATTGAATCTAACAAGGCCAACTTTATATAGCTTCTGCTCATCATACTGCTCTAGTCTGTTGATCTTACGATCCAACGTTTCAACATACTTCTTGTAACTACTTATTTCTTTTAAATTCTTGCGCAGAAAAGTAGCCAGATCATCATTGCTATATTCATGACCAGCAAAGACCTGATCCAGCGTTGCCTGCACGGCTTTAGCTTTCCGTATCGCTATATAAGCAGACACAAGCGACACAATTGAAAGTCCAATGCTTGCAGTTAATCCGATAGTCATACACCGATAATACGTTTTATTGATGCCTAGCTCAAGCGGAACTGCAAAGCTTCAGCTATGTGGCTCTCTTGTATCGAGTTATCTCCATCAAGGTCAGCTATAGTTTGTGCTACCTTGACACTTCTCATGAACGCTCGTGCAGATAACGAGAACCGCTCAGATGCTTTTTCTAATAGATTTCGAGCATCGCTGCTAATTACTAGATTCTTAACTTGTTGATTATTGAGAATTGAGTTAGTTCTGTTTTTCTGTCTAGTGATTTGCCGCCTACGTGCGAGGATTACTTCCTGACGCATTTTTTTACTAGTTCGTTCTGCGTTCACTTTGTCCAATAGCTTATCTGTATTGATTCTCTGAACATGCACTTGAAGATCAATGCGATCAAGCAATGGACCTGAAAGCTTGCGCTGATATTGCGAAATTTGCTGGGCGCTACATTGACATTCACGAGCTTGGTCACCGTAATAGCCGCACGGACAAGGGTTTTGCGTGGCCACCAACATAAAATTGGCCGGGAATGTTGCACTTCTGCTAGCCCTTGAAATACTGACCACACCGTCTTCTAGAGGTTGGCGTAAGGCCTCTATCGTTGAACGGTTGAACTCGGGAAGTTCATCGAGAAACAATATACCATGGTGGCTTAAGCTGATTTCACCAGGTCGTAATTGGTGACCGCCTCCAATCATCGCAACAGTACTAGCTGTATAGTGTGGCGAACGGAACGGTCGATCGGTCTGAATGTCAAATTCTTTACCGAGTAGACTATGTACTTCTGTAATCTCAACAATCTCGTCAGAAGTGACAGGTGGCAAAATTCCATTAAGCGCTTTTGCCATCATACTCTTGCCCGCCCCTGGTGGACCACTAAGAAGAATATTATGGTTACCCGCAGCAGCTATCTGTAATGCTCGTTTCGCTTGATTCTGCCCAACAACCTGTGCAAAATCGACAACTATTCGGGAATCATCGCTCTCTACAGAAAGACCGTGCCTTAACGGTTGAGCTAATAACGACTTCTCACCTACCAGGTGGCGGTACAGCTGCTTTAGGTTGCTCGGTGCAATAATGTTCAACCCTGACACCAAGCTGGCCTCAGCTGCATTATCTGCAGCAATAAAGACATTCAATACTCCTTTGTCTTTAAGTGCCTTTAGCATGGTAATAATTCCAGGAACAGGACGTAGTCTGCCGTCCAATGATAGCTCAGCGATAAAAGCGGTTTCAGCAACACTGTCTTTAGAAATTTGTTTGCTACTAACGAGAATTGAAATCGCCATTGCTAAATCGAATCCTGAGCCATCTTTTGGTATATTTGCTGGCGCAAGATTGATAGTTATTTTTTGGTTAGGAAGCTGAAGGTTTGAGTTTTTAATTGCTGACTTAACACGTTCACGCGACTCGTCGATTGTCTTTGCGGCTAAACCGACAATTGTCAATCCTGGTAGACCCCGCCCAACGTCACATTCGACTTCAACCACAAGGCCAGAAAATCCTAAGACCGATGCCGAGTAACAAAAAGACAACATACTACTTTTGTTATAACACAGGACAGACCTGATTTGCGAGAGTGATAATTGAATTATAGCTAAAAATAAAACAACGGCTTGTGTGAAGCCGTTGTTTTTAGGTATGTAACCGTTTTTGTTTTTGAGCACTTTTTTTATTCAGTGCTGTTTACAGCTTAATTATAGATGTAAATTAAGTCAATAGGCTTTTGTTTATTTTATTTTATCACTGTGGATAACTATTTCATTATGAACCCATTCACTTCTATATTTGGCCTAATCTTGATATAAAAAGTAGCTACTTTTGTTCAGTATATATTACAACGAGTAATCGAAACATGTCACTTAAAAAATATTATTTCCTGTTATTATTTTAAAAATTGAGCCAATTATAGTAACAAGAAAACTACCAAAAAAACTCCGCAACAATACTACGAATAGTATTAAAAAAAGTAGACTGTTACGTTCAATCGTTGTCATAATTTCGCGGACAAAATCTGGAGCAAAAGCATAAAGCAACCTACTGCCGTCGAGTGGTGGAAAGGGAATCATATTGAAGGCAAACAAGCCAATATTAGCAAGACAAAAAAGTTGTAGTATTTCTGCAAACCAAGCGCCAGAAACATTCGAGTTACGCAGCCATATACCACTTATTATTGCTAAAAAAAGATTAGTTAGTGGACCAGAAATGGCAACAATAGCTGAGCCAAACTCGTTATACTTTAGTCGATTATTATTTATCGGCACAGGTTTTGCGCCACCAAAGATGATACCTAGACTCAGAAACGACAATATAGGTAATAAAATTGTCATGAACGGATCGATATGTGGTAATGGGTTCAAAGTCATCCTGCCCGACAACCTTGCTGTGTCATCGCCGAGCTGATTAGCAACATAGGCATGCATTGCTTCATGGAGCGTCAGCGAAAGAAGAATAACAATAATTAATATCAGTATCGTTAGCATTGTTCCATTGTAACGTAGTAACTCGCTCAGTCATAATTGACAGCAACACCTCTTATCTGTATTATTAATCTCTACATGTTAAATAGGTAACGGGAAAACAATAATTATGGCAAACAAATGTGATGTAACAGGTAAAGGAAAGCAATTCGGACATAATGTCAGCTTTTCACAACGTAAAACTCAAAAAATCTGGAAGCCAAATCTCCAGAAAAAAACCATCACCGTGAATGGAAAAAAGATAACAATGAAAGTTAGCGCTGCTGGCATACGAACCTTGCGAAAAAAAGGGCTTATTTCTTAAATTGTTTTATTAAAAGTTATTAAAGACCCCCGAACCTGGGGGTCTTTAGCTTTATAGCTACTTAATTGGGGTAATCTGATGTATTTCCATATTTTCTGGAAGACTAGTTGCAGTGATCTTAAGTTTGTCCTCAGACAAGGGCGTTATGCCGAGCTCCTTGGCAAACACGTCAATCGGATCCTGGGGAACTTCATAACTAGCAAGTCCATCATCAAAGTGTACTGGAATAATAATCTTTGGTTCAAGCTCCCTAGCAATTCTTGCAGCTGCCAAACCATCAAGTGTCATCCCCTTACCGACGACTGGAATAATCAGAACATTAACAAGTCCTATTTTCTCAAACTGCTGTTCGTCTATTTTTGGATCGACATTTCCAATAATCCCAATGGTTATTCCGTCGAGCAGAACGCTATATAAGATACTTCTTTTTTGTTCATCAGGCCCATCAATGTGTCTTCTGGCTGGAATTGCCGTAATAGCAGCTTCGTTAATCTCGTACTCACCTGGTGTGTTTACTACAAATTGATTGTCGCCGAAAGTTATGCCCTCGGCTGCCTCTTGGTCAGTACAGAGTACAACACCAGCACTAACCTTCTTCGGTTTGATACCAAACTGTGACCAAAACGGATTAATGAGCAGGCTACCTCTTTTATGACTCAACTCGATTACACTACCACCGTAATTTTTTATTTCCATATATTAACTCCTATAATTACTTATTGTCTCTAGAAAGCTCATCTACTACCACCGACTTTTTCGCGTCTTCAACAGTAATAATAAACCGATCATTCAGATCACGCCGATACTGATATTCATCATGCGACAGGACAGAATAGTTAAGCTCATCGCCCTTTTCTTTTTCTAGCTCAGCAACTAATTTCTTCAGCTTTGCATCGGTCACATCCCCAACTACAAATAAATCAACTGGAGCAGTTTTTTCGCGCACAAAGAAACCCATCAGGTAAAGAAGTTTAACATCACCAAGATTACGATACCGCTGTTGCTGTGTATTCATTTCTTCCGTTACCTCACTTTTAGCACTAGTAAAGATACTGCCAAGCGCCTTCGCATGTTGATACTTTTCATTCAGTTGATAGTAAAGTTTATTATCGCTATTTTCTGAGCTAATAATTCCAACATTGAGCAAATTAGAGAGCTCACGTCGTACCGAATTAATTTGTTCATCAATAGTCCGAGTAATCTCACGAACAAAGTAAGGTCGTCCAGGATTATTATAGAATAGATGCAAGAGTTTTACTCGTGTCTTTGAACCAAATAGCTGATCAATCATTTTTTTGTTTCCACTTATTCTATAAACTAGTATAACAGCTAGTGAACAATTATTGTAGGACTAAGAGAGCCGCAACAATATCAGCGTCGAAGCTTTACAGATTGCCTATGGAGCTCACCTTCGATTGAGTCATCGATTGGCGACAAGTCTGTGCTTGGATATTTTCGCTTTAGCGCTGTTTGAAGTAAGAAATCAGCAATTGATGGATTTCTGGGCAAAAGTGGTCCGTGCAAGTAACTACCAATCACATTTTCCGTGATCGCACCCTCTGTTGTGTCTACAAGATTATTTCCGTAAGACTTTTTGGTATGACCAAAGGACTGTTGGCCTTCATGAAGCTCTGTCTGGCCACTGTGATTTTCGAAACCAGTGACTACCCCAAACTTTGTCTCGACTGTTATGTTTCCTGTACTTCTACTTTCACCACCAGTGGTAGTGCAGTTAAAGATACCAAGTCCTTCTAATTTTTCTCTCTGACTAGTGACAAACCAATTACCAAAAAGTTGGAAGGATCCACAAATCATTAACATCGGAAGACCATCTTCTGCTGCAGCTCTGAATTCGGGGCCCATCCTAAGTAAAGTCTTCGAGACCTCAATTTGACCGCTATCTTGACCACCCCCACCGATAATAAGATCAATACTGGAAATACTAGAAGTCAGGCTCCCAATCTCAATAACTTCAGAGGCTAGTCCTCGCCATTCCAAACGCTTCTGCAACGACAATACATTACCCTGATCCCCATAAATGTTAAGTTGTTTCGGAAATAGCTGTCCGATAATAATTTTTTTAATCACTTTACGACACCTCTTTCTTCAAGATTTCACGAGCCTCAAGCATAGCTGTGTATGTTGCTACAATGGTGAGTTTCATGTCATCTTTTTTGTTCTCGAAAAAACTCATGATGGCTTCTTCGACGTCTCTACTGGTGTATTCTGCCGAAATTCCAGCGTAGCGAAGCCGAAGCTGCATATCGAGACCTCTGCTACCTCCAGTGAAGAAACTACTTCTCAAACAATCGAGGCGATTTAAATCCACATCCCAGAGCCATGAAACATCCCTACCATCGGCTAACTTATCATTTATCAAAAAAAGGATTGGCTGATCACATACTAGTAAATTTGATATAACCTGGTTGAAGCCGGTTGGATTCTTTACTAGCTCTATCGAGACACTCTTTCCTTTGTACTGGATAGTTTCTCCTCGCCCGAAGAGGGGCTGTACTTCTGCCAAGGCAGTCTTTATGGTGTCTGGCTTTATACCGAGTTCATTAGCAAGGCAATATGCTGCAAGAACATTAAGTGCATTGTAGGCGCCAAGTAATTTAGCAGATAGATCAACTGACGACTTTTTGTGTTCAATATTTATGTACTGCATATTTTCTTTTTGCTGTATTTTTCTCAACGTATAATCGCTGGTTGTATCTGTTAGTTCTGTTTGTGAATTATCAAGTGGCAAAATTTGATAATATTTTTTATCAACGTTAAACGTGACGATATTTGGCGAAGATATTCTCGCAATTTCGCTTAGAGAAGGGTCACGACCATAGTATAGTGTTTTCTTAGCACTAATACTGGCTTTGACAACTTTTTTAGCTGCACCATCAAGCTCTCCATAACGATCTAACTGATCGCGGTATATGTTAGTCACTACTAGAAAGTCTGGTTTGAATAATGCCGCAATATTAGCAACATATCCCTCGTCGACTTCAATCACGAGCCAGTCTTTTCTCAAATTACCAGTAATTGTTATCTCATTCAATAAACTTGAAATTATTCCTCTGGGCATATTACTACCAGAGCTGTTAGTGGCAACAGAGTAATCAGCCTTCTGAAGAATTTCCACAATTAGCTTTGTTGTAGTTGTTTTACCGTTTGTTCCGGTGACAACTATTGTTTTTGGAACTTTAGCCGCGACACTAGGAAGAAATGATGGAAACACTCTATCTACTAGCTTGCCTGGAAACGCCGTTGCTCTACTCCCCCCTAAACGAACGGCTTGAGCTACAATACGTCCAAAAAATATAGGTAGGCTAATCATACTAGCTATTATACGGCACTATTGATGAAACCTTCGACTAAGTCTTTAGCTTTATCTCTCTCGCACCAATGTACGTCTTTGTTTTTCCCAAACCATGTCCGCTGTCTCTTTGCTAGTTTCATGCAGTTCTGAGTAATCATTTTTGCGACTTCTGTTTCAGATATATCTGGATAATTTCGCCACTCCGCATAACCAATACCCTTCATAGCCTCAACACTCCAACCGTAGTGCCTAGATAAATGTTCTGCCTCTGTCCTCAGGCCGTGTTCAATCATTTGATTAGTCCGCTGTGTGAGTCGTTGTCTGAGAGTGTCTTTATCATGGGTTAATGCAAGGTAGAGAGTATCTGGACGAAGATTTGGAGCACAAAGAGATTGTTCTCCTTGATTTTCGATTGCTCTGACTAGTCGACGTTTGTTCTGAGAGTCAATTTTTTCTAAATCAATCAGTTTATCATGAGCTATTTGGTGTAATTCTGACAACGATTTTCCGTCAAGCTCAACACGGTAAACTTTATCTATATTCTTTAGGAATGAGTACGAGTAGATAACGCTATCTATATAAAGCCCAGTCCCGCCAACAATAATTGGCAACTTTCCGTGTGCTTGGATATTTTCGATAGCCTCAAAGGCGATACGTTGATAAGCTGCAGCACTAAAATCACCATCTACCTCGACTAGATCTATTCCGTAGTGGTCGATTTCTTGCTGTTCAGATTTACTGGGTTTTGCGGTACCAATGTCCATTCTTCGGCGCACTGCCCATGAATCAGCCGAAATAATACTGCCATTATATTTTTTAGCTATATCTATAGCCAAACTTGATTTACCGGATCCTGTTTCTCCACCAATAACTACTATCTTTCCTGATAACCATCGAGGCAAACCTCTAGTAAAATATTTCTTAGCAACTCGTTGGTTTTCTAACCGAATACCTTCTGCTTCTAGCTGAAATGACTGACGTGATGTTCCGCCTGGAAAACCTTCGGCCAAGCTACCGTCACTATGGATCAAGCGATGCCATGGCAGCTGGCTATCGCCATAATGGGCTAACTGACCGACCTGTCGTGCCAAACTAGCATTCCCCGCAAGCCCAGCCAAACCGCCATAACTTATTACGCTACCAGCCGGAACATGATACATGAACCAATTTACTCTTTTTGAGAACTCATCCATTTTCATCGAGGATCTAGAGTTCTCGATTATCAGAAACTTGTTTAATAGTATCGGCGAAATCTTCAAAACTATAAGAGTCTTTACTGAGAGAGATATCAGCCCGTAATCGCGGTGATACGTCGCCAGACTCTACCTCTTTGTCACCGATAATTAACGTAATTGGGACTTTTAAGCTCGCCGCTTTTTTTATTTTCTTACTAACACTGTCATCAGTCTGATCTACAACGAATCGTAATGAGTTTTTTTGCAGTAACGCTGTAATTTTATTAACAGTTTGTAGCACCTCACTACTGTCATTAACGGGCGCAATCCTGATTTGCTCGGGTGACACCCAAATAGGAAAATTACCTGCTGTATGCTCTAGGTAGGCAGAAAGAAATCGCTCAATAGATCCCATCATAGCGAAATGTATCATAACAGGGGTCTTCTCCTGTCCGTCTTTGTCTGCATACTTAAGGCCAAACCTCTGAGGCTGCACGAAATCAAGCTGAGGGGTTGCGAGTTGCCATTCACGGCCAAGCGCATCCATAGCCATAAAATCAATCTTTGGCCCATAAAAAGCTGCCTCGCCCTTTTCTTCATAGTACTCTAAACCAGCATCTTCAATGATTTCTTTTAATATGGTTTGCGCATCATTCCATAGTGACCTTTCACCCAAATATGAGTCGGAGTCATCGCGAAAAGAAAGACGGACCTTCAAAGGTAACCCTAGCTCTTTATAGAACTCAATCACATTGTTAACTAACGAGCTTATTACATCTTTTATTTGGTCTGGCGCACAAAAAGCATGGCTATCATCTTGAGTAACCGCCCTCACTCTAGCTAGTCCGAGCAACTCACCTGCCTTTTCATCCCGGTATACTGTGGTTGTCTCCATATATTTAATTGGAAGATCTTTATAACTACGAGGTTTTGCCGCATAAATCTGTTGATGATGCGGACAGTTCATAGGCTTCATAACTAGCTCATCACTAGACTCTTGACTAGTAACCGTTAACCACTCATCACCGAACTTCTCCCAATGTCCAGAAATCTCATATAACTCTTTTTTTGCAATATTTGGAGTCCAAACTTTTTCAAAACCGATTCTTTTCCTTAATAGTTGAGAATAATCATTTAATAACTCTCTTAGCACAGTTCCACGGGGACTGAATAACGGCAATCCAGCACCGACATACTGAGAGATAGAAAATAAATCTAAATCTTTACCAAGCTTTCGGTGATCACGCTTTTTGGCTTCTTCTAACATTTGTAGATGATTATTAAGCTCTTCTTTAGTCGTAAATGCTACTCCGTAAAGTCGCTGCATCTGAGGATTACCTTCTTTACCTCGCCAATAGGCGCCAGCGACACGCATCAGCTTGAAAGCACCGACTTTTCCAGTATTTTCTACGTGTGGACCGCGACAAAGGTCACTGAATTCACCGTTAGTGTAAAAAGATACTTTTTCAACTACAGAGGCACCGTCTGAGATTGTTCCCAGCTCCTCTTTATCCAAGTCATTTGCGACGGTAGTACCAGATCTCTTAAGATCATTTAGTAGTTCTGTTTTATATGGTTGTTCAGCCGCTTCTGCCCACGCTAGAGCTTCATCAATCAGCTTCTCTGAACGAACAAATTCTTGTTTCTGGTTAATTATTATTCGCATCTCTTTTTCGATTCGCTTAAAATCTTCAGCCGAAATATTTACATCAGCAATGTCTATATCATAATAAAAGCCATTTTCAACTACCGGACCAACACCAAGCTTAGCTTCTGGCCACAAGGTCGTTATTGCAGTCGCCATAATGTGGGCAAGGCTGTGCCGCATTGCATAAAGTTGGTCATTTTTTTGATCTGCCATAAAATTCCTTTCTGGCTAATTTTGTATAATAAAAAAACACGCTCCATAACATCCGTTATTTTGCGCGCTTTGGTTCTCTTTACTAGAGAAGGTTCCACCTTAGCATTTACTGTTACCGCATTCATTTTGGCCTGTCTGCGATCGCTCCTAGCCTGCTCGGTAGTTAGTGAAGCTACCTCATTGCAGAATAATTATAACATATACGAAAATATAAAAACTTGGTATAATCTCCATCTGTGGGCAGTTAGCTCAGTTGGCTAGAGCGCCTCATTGACGTTGAGGAGGTCACAGGTTCGAGTCCTGTACCGCCCACCAAATAAATGACGACCAATATGGTCGTTTTTTATTTGGTAAACTATTTGATCAGTATTTTTTATATAATACTATTTACTTTAAATCTTATTTATGTTAATATTAATAAACTCAAAACGAGGAAGTTATTATGAACCAAAATAAGCTAGCCAAGTTGCCGCTTTTTTATGAAGAAAGCTAATCTTAGTATTCAAGGTGAAGCCACCCTTCAGAATGGTAAAGCACTATATAATCGAAATTTTGCTTTCTTATTATATTTCTTAATATGAATATGTTAAGAAATAAGAGAGCACAACGTTAATCAGGCGATTAACAGGCTTATAGACGAAAAAATTGGTACCAACTTAATGTTTAGATTTTTTTATAAAACCGAGGCTAACAACTAACCCAATAAGAATAATCCCAATCAAAATTAGAACTATGACTGATGTCAGTGACGAATAATATATCGTTGTTAATGCTACAATTAAAGTAGCCATAACCAGTATTGCGACTACGCCCGGATGAGGCAAACCATTGTCTAGCAACCGGTAGTGTACATGCCGTCTATCTGCAAAGAATGGGGATTTTCTACTAAGTAATCGAAGCGAAAAGGCAAACATCATATCAATAACTACGATAGACAGGACAACACTAGCAACAGCAAGCTTAGAATTAGCATAGATTGGTAGGACCGCCAACATTAGACCAATAAAGTAAGCCCCCGCGTCACCAAGAAAAATCTTAGCTGGGAATAGATTAAAAGGTAGAAATCCAATCAATGACCCTAGCAAGATTGTAGCCAGCATAATAATTTGAATTGACCCAAAGCCAGCCAGTCCGATAAAAATAAGTGTCATCATACTAACTGATGAAACACCAACTGCTAGACCGTCGAGACCATCAGACAGATTGATGGCATTCATAATAGCCACAATCCATACTACCGTTACCAAGTTGGCCAAAGGAATGATATTAAAATTAAAGGACATTAATTTGATAGGTATTTTCCAGGCATCAAGACGAATTAACTCTTGAGTTAAGGGATTAGAGACTTCAACGATACCAATACCACCAGCTAGAACCGTGATAGCAGCAAGAAATTGAATTCCGAGCTTAATATACGGAGAAATATCTTTTAAGTCATCAAGCAGTCCCATAATAAAAACTAAGCTACCTGCGACAAACAGCGCGATAAGCGATCGATTAACGTCTAACACAATAGCACCGACCAAAAGAGTACTTAGCACAACTGCTACACCACCAATTTTAGGAGTTGGTAGTAGATGGCGCTTACGTTCACTCGTAGGCTGATCATACAGTTTCTTATACCGAGCAAAGGCAAGCACGATTAGACTAAGCAGAAACGAAAGCATGCAAGCTGCTACAAAGCTGTAAGCATAATTCTTTATCACTTGACTGCCTTCTCAGTCACATCAAATTCGCCCATATATTTGCCAAGGAAAAGCATGACTTGAGAATACATGACAGCTAACATCCCAAAGGCTAAAGAGCTGATAGGTAAAATGACCCATTGCAATACCGTGGCAATAGAACGAGCAGCGCCATATCGAATTGGCCGTGGTGGCAAGGACAACAGTGTCAGCAACATAGCTACGACCAGACCCAAAGTTGCAACTGTCTGTAAACGGCTGACAATAATCGGTAACTGATGCACCAAAATACTTTGGTTAGCCTGGTCACTTAATAGTAACGGCAACCACGCGCTAAAAGCTAATATTGGCGCAGCAGTTGCCCATGTAAAATGGCTCTCTACTAAACGAATTGTTTTAGCGGTTTTATCAAAAAATCCAATTTTTTTTGCACGAAATGACATGGTAATTACGTAGGGAATGTCTGAACAGCCATACGCCCACCGACGAATTTGTTTAAATTGCGCTACTACTGTTCTTTTTAGATTCTTTCCGAGTACTGCGTCCTGATATATCGGTGAATAAATTTGTGTTACTTCATAATCTCCATCAAGTGCAAAATACGATCGCCAAAACTGATGTCCATCCTCGACTACAGTCCTAACTGACCAGTAATTAGTTTGCTTTAAGCTGTATAAGCTCTGAGAATGAGCTGAAAAATTTCTCAAAAGGTGTGGTCGAACCGAGACAACAAAATTCCAAAATGAATTACCAACTGCAATCAGTCGCATGATGGTTGGAACATCCCAAATATTATTGTTAAATATTGCAGTCGGCTGAAATGCGGTATTGTGCGGCCTGCTAGATACAAGAAACATAAATGTAGCGTTTGATAAGTAGTTGATACTAGGCCGATTATCGGCATCTAAAGTAGTAACAAGCACATTCTTTAAGTTGATCGAACGTTTATTCATATATTCTTCGAGTTGGTTGCCGGCCCAGGTCAAATTTGGTCCTTTACCCTTTACTTCATTCTCTATATTTTCAGGGTGTCCATAGCTAACTACATCCTTAAAATGCAATCGGTATTTGTCGGTCAGCCGCTCTATCATCTCCTCTACTTCAGGCCCACCGCGAAGCTCGTAGGCAAAAACTAGCATAACTTTCTTGTGTGGATAGTTTGAACGTAATAAGCTTTGAATTGTTGGCTCAACAATATCACTCGATTCATTAAAAATTGTAATAATTACTACATTTAAGACATCATCAATAGCTTGGTTTGATGGGCCTGATGATGTCTTTTGTATACTCCTTAGAAACTCAAGATATTGTTTGTCATTTTTCTGTTTCATTCGGGAGCTAGTTTTGCCTAGCGTAGCATTAGTTCGAATGATTGCTTTATCAATATCTGCTAGATCTCCCAAACGAAGCTTCCAGTTGATTAGTTGATTAGTTCGAAAACTGATAAAGCCTTGTACTAATTGAAAATTAAAAAGTAGTGATTTAATTACCCAAAAAAGTGCATAAATAAGTAGTAGCGGAACAGCAAGCCCAGGTAAGAAAATGCTAAGGATAATAATCAGAAACATAAAACCAAATGACAGCATTGCTGGCAACATTTCGAGAAATCGGTACGACTTTGAGCGTTTTAGCGGTATCTCAATTTCATTTGAGTTCATTACTTATGCGCCAACCACAGATATCATTTGAACAAAAATGTAACATGCGAATAATGACAATGTCGTGACTAAAATAATAAATACTTTTTTAATATTTGAGCTCAAACCTTCGTGCATTGCGACTAGCGCCTCAACAAGACTGAGAACAAATAGCATTCCAGGAACAACATACAGGAATTGCCAATTTGTGCGTCCATGGAACTTTAGTAGGGTATTGAATCGAGCATCTATCTGTGTAGTTTGTGGGTTAATTGAAAACAACATATATATAACAAGAAAAAATGCTATTAAGAGCGAAATAGTTACCATGATGAAAACTGGTCGATCGGTCTTTAATAATTGTTTGATCTTATTCATAATTCCTCTTTGGTGCGAGTGACGGGAATCGGACCCGTATCTCCAGCTTGGGAAGCTGGCATACTACCACTGTACTACACTCGCTTATTTTTCGACAGATGGAGCCACCTTGGAGATTCGAACTCCAGACCCCCGCTTTACGAAAGCGGTGCTCTAGCCAGCTGAGCTAAGGTGGCAGCCTCCAATATTTTAACAGTTTTTGTTACTATTTATCACAATACTTTAGTTGCCGAGTCATCAGTTAACTGGTATCATAAAGTCCGTCCTTATGGACAAGTATTAGTGGGCCCGTGGTATAGCTGGCCTAATACGTCTCCCTGTCACGGAGAAGATCGCCGGTTCGAATCCGGTCGGGCCCGCCATAGAAAAAGAGTTACCATTCGGTAGCTCTTTTTCTATTACCGAGACTTGTCTCGCATTCGAACCGGAATCTTTTGCAATGGCAAAAGCGGTTCGCAAGGAGCGCAGCAACGGAATAGTGAGCAACGCGAGCGTCATCCGGTCGAATATTTATAATTGATTATTTAACTTATTTATGATATGATATTACAACCGCAAAACAGGGACTTCATTATGGCTGAGCAACACTTAGATCTACAAGTTAACCCCGACAAGCACGAAATTATATTTATGGGCGGCGTAGGCTACGACACCAACCGTAACCGTAGAGTCGGTGAGCTCATAGTAGCCTCCAGCAGTCATCACAGAGGCATTATTGAAAACCCATACGGCAATCAACAAGCTATGGATAAATATTTAGCATTAGTGGTGTTCTTGCACCCTGACGGTGCAGAGGAAGAGATTCCTGCAAGACAGGCCTTAGGACGACTCGCCGAACCTGTTAAAGCAAGATTTACTCGCCTGCACGAACAAAGAGCAAGTGAGCTTATCAGTAGCTTAGACGAGAAAGCTAGCCAGCCGATTGATGCGGTCTTTCAATCAATTGACTGCTCGACCGGTATACTAGCTATGCGCAAACGACCTGATTTGTTCAGAAGAGTAGTCTTAGTCGACCCAGCCGCTATCGCAGAACTCCCACCGAGGTTGCAATTTTTACGGGAAGAGTGGGACAACGGAAATTTAAGATCGTTCATGGGGCACAGAGAAATACCAGAAGCTAAAAAATTTGAAGATCGAGTGTCGCCACTTCGATCTTACAGAAGAACAAGGGATACTTTTCGATATGGTAATGGAGTGGCAACATATGTTTCTTCTCAAGCGCAAATGCTCCATGAGATTGCTAAGGGTGATGATGCGCCAAGAATATCAATAGTAACTAGTAGGTTTGACCACGCCTACCCTCCTGAACGGATTCTAGCATCTCTAGTCGATCTTCGTGATGTCGACGGTTTTCGCATCACAAACACGCGACACGGACTTGGTGGAAGACATCAAAAGCTTGATGACGTCATCGAAACGCTTCGTAGCGAGCCTGATAAATCTGGCTCTTTCCTCAAACGATTGCATTTTGACAATGAAATACCCGTCGATTATAGACAAAAGATGCAATACATGGTTCGACGACGAGAAATGCATCACCGAACCTAAAGAATTATTGAGTAAAGAGGTACATAAAATTAAGCGTCACCATCAAAAAGAGGTAATTAATTAGTTTAACCCTTTACAATTCTCAAAAAATATGTATAATATAATCTAGTTCAATAAAAAACAAACAAATGATTAAAAACATATTTACAACTATCACTAATCCTCGTAACCGTTGGCGCAACATCAGCTTCTCTGAGCTGAGTGAACTTTATATAGCCTCTATGCTTCGCAATCTGGCAATCAGTATGGTTGGGATATTCATCCCTATCTATCTGTACCAAGCAAACTACTCGATTGTAGAAATATTATTCTTCTTTTCGATATTCTACTTTTCAGGAATCATAGGAATTAATCACTACATAGGTAAACTAGTTGCTCGATATGGTCCGAAGCATGTTATGAGAATTAGCTTCCCGCTTCACATCATTAGTTTTATAATTTTTGCTACTACAACCAACCACTTCTGGCCGATTTGGCTAATGGCAATTATCTTTAGAGTAGCCTGTAGCTGTTACTTCCTTCCTCATCATGTGGCATTTTCAAAAGCAAAGACAAGTAAACATGGTGGCAAACAGCTTGGGGTGCTAAATATATTTGAGAAAATAGCCGGTATAGTCGGCCCACTCCTTGGTGGTATCGTCGCAACAATATTCGGCGCACAATCCATTATGATTGTATCTTCAATCATTTTTATGCTGGCAATTATTCCACTAATGTTGAGTAGAGAGCCAATTAAGACAAATAAGAAATTTAGTTATCGGGGACTAAATATTAGAAAAATACGTAGACACTTGTTAATGAATGCTATTTATAACACTGAGAACGGGTTGAAGATCTGGCTATGGCCGCTGTATATTGGCATCTTTATCTTCACTACAAACCCGTATCTAAACCTAGGGATCGTTTCAACACTCGGTACCATTATCGCAATATTTGCTGCTATCTTAGTAGGAAAGCTTGTCGATAGCCGACATGGCCATGAACTGCTGAAGTTCAGCGCCGTCCTGAATGCAGCCGCTCACGTCAGTCGACTGTTAGTAACTGGTTTCGGTAGTATTGTTATTCTTAATCTAGTGAATGAACCAACTACTGTTTCGTACCAAATGGCATTTATGAAAGGCTACTACGACACAGTTGACGAGAATGACGAATTTCGAGTTGCCTATGTTGTGCTTAGCGAAATCGTTATGGATCTTCTCCGTGGAAGCGTGTGGTTAGCGTTGACGTTGGCAGCACTCATCTTTCCGAATAGTCTTCGAGAGGTCATCACATCTGGTTTTGTTGTTGCAGCGATATTCTCGCTGCTCGTGTTACTGCAACAGTTCCCTGCATTGGCTAAGCGAAACTAATCAAGTTATAGCTCGGGTACATACAGAGTAATATCTGCTTTTTTTCTGAGCTGCTCCAACAGTGTATTCGGATCTTGATATGCTAGAAAAATTGTACTTGCCTGTTTCACACCTTCTTTTTCACCTGTAGCCTTAATGAGAAAGATACCATCAGGTGTTGTTACTAATGGTGCAACCTCCCCCTCCTGCAAAAGGTATAAAGCTCTAGTAAATTCAACTGGATATAGCGTTGAGTCTGGTTCAACTAGACCTGTATCACCACCTTTTTCAGCCGTAGCCGGTTCTTCTGAATTCTGTTTAGCTAACTCAGCAAAATCAGCTCCTCCTTGAACTTGTTCCAATAAATTTTTACCTTTTTGTTGAGTAGCCGTATCTATCAAGGGTGGAAGTTTGTGCTTTAAGAGCTGGCTTCTAACTTCTTTTCGTAAATCGTCTCGGTCCCAGTCGTACCACTCCTGCAACACATCGTTTAGCTTGCCATCGTTGCTTTTGCCACCATTACTTTGAGTCTCCAGAACAAATACTTGCTGATCGATCTCTTTTTCACTGACTTTAATCCCTTTGTCTGAGGCAATTTTTTGAGCGATTGAGTTGTCTATAACTCGGTTTTGCGATTCTTGTTTAAGCTTTTTTGCTTCAGATTTAAACTCGTTGGTTCCTGGCTCGGCCCCTTTCTGGGTTACTAAGAAGTGTTCTTGAGATCTATATATGGAAAGATAATCGTTGTACCAAATATAACGATTATTAACTTTTCCCATTGGTGTTGGGACTACTGAGCTAACCTCATAGACAATGGGACCAGTTGATCTATATCCGAAAATTGAAACTGCATATACACCAAATAACAACACGACCCCAACTAGAAAAATAATAACTGAATTGCGAACAATTGTTGAGTTTGCTTGTTGTAATGGGTACCTTAAACGGCCGCCTTTTTTCAAAACTGACTTCCTAGCATTTTCAAGCTCGCTAACAGGATTAGCAACAGTAGCAGATTGTAGTTTCTGTGATTGTTTCGACACCTTTGTCGATTTTTTTGCTGACTGTTTTAATTTTTTGCTAGATTTTTTATCTGCCATTTAACCCTCCAGATCTTGCTTAGTATCACGGACAGCATGCGTCATCTGTTCATGAATCTTTTGTGGATGATGCATGTTACGGATGATCAGATCCCCTGCTATTGTCTGTATGACTATTGTACCGAATTTTAGTAGTGTCTGCTGAACTCCTTTAACTTCAAGATTAATGCTTTGGATTTTCTCGAGATCAATACCGACGAGCTCTCGGTTAAACAGGCCCTGCTGTTTTACCTGTAGTATGCGCATATCAGTCACGATTATGTAGGTAAAATACCAACTTATGTACCCATACAAAAAGACTATTATGCTCAGGAGTAAACCTCCACCGGCTAGATACCACGTCCACTGCTCCCATGGCACAAAGGCAAACGGAACTAGCCCGATAACTAAGATGATCAACATCCCTACCAAAGATTTTCTCATTACGACAGGATGCCTGTGATGAAAGTGTAAAACCTTCTCATCAGGGTGTTGTCCTTCAAAATCCACAAAAATGCCTCGCTTAACTGTTACAATAAAGTATAGCAGTTTTACGTGCCTTCATAGTTCAATGGATAGAACATCTCCGTCCTAAGGAGCAGATCTCCGTTCGAATCGTAGTGGGGATACCAATACATTCACCCCGATAGGGGTGTATTTATTGGTAATGTAATTATTATGAGAACGTAGTTCGGCGTACGAGGAGCGCAGGCTGTAGATAATCTTGTTAGATGCAGTCGAGCACCGCAGGAAGGAGTGTGGTGCAACCACGCGATATCGTAGTGGGGATACCAAGAAAGCCTATCCTGAATAATGAAAAAAATACGCCACAGGACTATGTTCATAATAGTAGGACTCACTTTAGTCTCCATATCTTTACTCATTGTTTACACTTTGCACGAATCACAAGCTCCACCTGATAGAATCGAAAACAAGGTAAGGGTCAAAGGATTTGAATATAGAGAACCAGGACAAGCGTCTTGCTTGGTGGATCAAGCACCAGAATGTGGCTATTGTGCAGGTGAAATAATTGATAAGAACTGTTACGTAGAGCCAAAGCAGTAAACCATCAGCCTTTATCTAGGGTATAATTTAGCTAAGCATGAGCAGAGAATCAAAGTCTGACAAGTTTTTTGAGGATCAACTCGATGGGGAAGAGTTGCTCTTTGTGTTCCGCAAACACCCCATTGTGATGCGTAAAGGCTTGATCATAGCGTCCATCGGTATACTGCTGCCGATGTTGATCATCATGGCGTTGACCTTTATCTATGCCAATAACCCTGATAAACTCCCGACATTAACAACGTTCTATATTGCCCTAGTCGCGAGCTTTGTGCTTGCGGCTGTGTTGATGTTGCCGTCGTG
>JBGAVT010000017.1:0-27099 GCA_044227985.1 Saccharimonadales bacterium (SeqCode) | reverse complement strand
TATACGATTCCACCGCAAGTCGACTCGACGTGGCTTGGTGAGGCTGGTCCTGGTCCGAGCTATGGCGACAAGCTAGATGACGGTAGTCGTGCTGGATTTGACAATGACTTTACCAATAAGAACACAACTTTCATGACCTACAATCTGATGCATATGGCTAAAATGCTTAAAGATAACGGTGGATTCCCGGTCTACGGCAACCAACAAAGCGCATGGAACGACGGCAATAGATTTGGTTTTGAAAATCCAGAATATCGCTAGGAGTGAATATTTTTTGTAATCTGTCTATAAAATCTATATAATACTCAAACTATGAAACATGAAATTAAACGCGAAGGCGATACTAAAGCAACACTAACTATTAAAGCCGATGAAAAGGATCTCGCAGACATCAAGCGAGTTGTACTGAACAATCTCCGACCTAAGATCAAAAGCGACGGATTTCGACCCGGAAAAGCACCAGACTCAATCGTTGAGAAACAAATTGGCGCAAACCAAGTCCAGCAGGAGGTCATGGAAGCTGCTATTAACCGATTCTATGGTATGGCTGGAAATAGCGAGAAGTTAAAGCCACTATCTCGTCCAACGATTGATCTTGTAAAATTTGTTGCTTATACAGAACTTGAGTTCACTGCTGAGGTCGAACTATTGCCACCAATAAAGCTTGGAGATTATAAGAAGAAACCAGCTGCTCCAAAACCTGCTAAGGTCACAAAAAAAGAAGTAGATGAGGCGCTTGAACGATTAGCTATGCAAATGGCTGAGAAAAAAGAAGTCAAGCGAGCTGCTAAAAATGGCGATGAAGTCATCATTGACTTCAAAGGTACCGATGCTAAAGGTGAGCTGGTGAAGGGCGCTGAAAGTAAAGAATATCCTCTGACGCTTGGTAGCGATAGCTTTATTCCTGGTTTTGAACCAGAGCTAATCGGTCTAAAAGCCGGAGAAGAAAAAACTTTTACCATTACTTTCCCGAAAGAGTACCACTCTAAGATTCTAGCTGGAACGAAAGTAACTTTTGAGATTAAAGTTCACAAAGTTAATGAGCTTGTTGCGCCAAAATTCGATGATGAATTTGCAGCTGCTAACAGCCCATTCAAGACCATGGAAGAGCTCCGTGCAGATGCGGAAAGACAATTAGAAGATGAGAAGCAACAGCAGATCGACAAAGACTATCGTCAAAAGGTTGTTTCGAAAGTCGTTGACGAATCAAAGCTTGAGCTGCCTGAAGGTCTAGTAGATCGGGTTGAGCAAGATATGAAAGCAGAATTCGAACGTGAACTTGCACAACGGAATTCAACTACAAAAGAATATATGCAGCAGCAAGACCTAACGCAGAAACAACTTGACAAAGAGACAAGAGAAAATGCCGAGAAACGAGCAAAGACTAGTCTAGTCTTAACGGAGATTGCCGAAGCCGAAGGATTAAAAGTTAGCGTTGAAGAGCTTGAAAAGATTATCGCTGACTATAAACAAATGTATGGTTCTGATGAGAAGATCGCAGCCGAACTCGATAAGCCAGAGGTCCGTCAAGATATTGCCGCCCAAGCTTTGACAGAAAAAACTGTCGATTTCTTAGCTAGTTAGACCCTGTCTTATATAAAATGATTGGCGGTCTTGTGTTGAGAGTGCTAAATTGATATAATTCAATGATTATGATGATTAACGCAAACTCTGGCTATCCGCAAAAAACCAATATGTTAGTTCCGACTGTGATTGAGACCACCAGTATGGGCGAGCGTGCTTACGATATATATTCACGCTTACTTAAAGAAAGAATTATCTTCCTTGGTGATGAGGTTAATCACCACACGGCCAACCTTGTTGTTGCTCAACTTTTGCATCTTGCGCATGAAGATCCGACTAAAGATATTCAGCTATATATCAACAGCCCCGGTGGTTCAGTCTATGACGGTCTCGCTATCCTCGATACGATGAACTTCATTAAGCCGGATGTTTCTACGATTTCTGTCGGACTTAGTGCAAGCATGGGTGCGGTTTTATTAGCTGGTGGCGCTAAAGGTAAACGAATGGCACTTAAGCACAGTAAGATTATGATTCACCAACCTAGCAGTGGCTATCGTGGAACAGCTAGTGACATTGAAATCGATGCAGCTGAAACCTTGAAAATAAAGAAAATGCTTGAAGAGATGATGGCTAGATTTACTGGACGAACCGTAAAACAAATTAATAAAGACATGGACCGTGACAAATACCTGACTGCTGACGAAAGTCTGAAATACGGAATTGTTGACGCTATCGTTACAAAGAGCCAAGGTGTTGATTTGTTAAGTGGTGATAAGAAAACCTCAAAAAAGAAATAGAAACAATAACGCTAATGCTTGCAAGGCTATAAGTTTTTAGTTTTACTAGAGACATATAGAAAAAGGATTATATAGTATATGCCTAATAAAGGTAGAAGGATATTAGCTGGAACCTTGCTCCTTACTCCAACCGCTGTAGCTATTGGTTGGGGAGTGGCTGACGCGCTGGTTAAACCGACTGGTAAGGATATTGATGTTGCTCAAGAAAAGTTTAACAGGGCAGAGAAAGAGCGTAAATCTGCATATAAAGAGTTTAGCAATGAAAGCGATAATTTCGCACAGAGACAGGGTGCACTATGTTTAGTTGCTGCGGAACGGTTTACTAATACTTCAGATGAAGAACTGCTGAACAAAGTAGCAGAATCTTTTCTTGAGTGGGGAGTTGAAGATTGTCGTTACAAAAACAGTTTAGGCGAAGACATTACCGGATATGTTGATGCTACGAAGGGGCTAGTAAAATCAAAAGGTACCGCCGCAAATGCAAGCTACGCTCTCGAAGATTTAAAAAATGACAAGGCAGAGACAGTGCCAAGACAAGCTTCCCAAATGGGTTTAATTGGAGCTGTCGTAACTGCAGCCTTACTCTTGGGCCTTCTTATGAATAGAGACTTGCCAGAACCAGAACCAGAACCAGGAATAGAAATAGAAATAAATATATAATTTCTGTAAAATAGGCTAGCTTTGTAAAAAGTTAGCTCTATTAAGAGAGTGGTATTTACCTTTTTAACTATATCTATTTCTGATAGCAAAGAGTTGACAATAGCAATCATACTACTGCATACTAGATTGTTAATAGACAGAAGTCGTACTTTACTAGGCCTGAAAAGTACGTCGAGGTGTATTTTTGACAGACAAGCTTAGGCCGCTTGATCTGTTGTTAGTATTATTTAAGTGTAAAGGTAACAATATCGTATGCCAGTTGATAGTAAACGAATCGTTCTCAAAAAAAACAAAACAATATCACCTCTACCAAATTTAATAAAACACCAAATCATCAGTTGGAATGAATTCATCGAAGAAGGTCTCGGTGAAATTTTTGCTGAGGTTAACCCAATCGAAGATTATACTGGCGAGAAGCTAGAACTTCGATTTTTGGATTACAAGTTTGAACCTCCAAAAATGACCGAGATTGAAGCTCGTGAAAATAATATTAGCTTCGAAGCACCTTTGAAGGCTAATATCGAGCTGACAAATAAAGTTACCGGAGTAGTAGAAAGTAAAGAAATCTATCTTGGCGACTATCCAGCCATGACTGAGCGTGGAACTTTTGTTATCAACGGCGCAGAACGTGTCGTTGTATCTCAGCTTATCCGAAGTGCCGGTGTATTCTTTACCGCCGACCGCGCTGGTAGCAAAAACCTTTATGGCGCTAAAGTTATTCCAGGCCGTGGTGCTTGGCTAGAATTTGAAACTGCTCCTAGCGGTGCAATTTTCGTAAAGATCGATCGACGTCGAAAGATTGCAGTCACGACATTACTTCGTGCGCTCGGCCTCACAACTGAAAAAGAAATTCGTGCGGCATTTGCTCACGTAGACAATGGTGCGGCTTCATCAGTTGATGCAACTTTTGAAAAAGATCCTAGTAAATCACAAAGCGATGCTTTGATTGAAGTTTATCGTCGTTTACGACCAGGCGATCTTGCAACCGTGGACAATGCTAAGAGTTTGCTTGAAAACATGTTCTTTAACTTCAAACGTTTCGACTTTAGTCGTGTTGGTCGTTATAAGATCAACAAGCGACTCGATCTCGATGTCACTAATACAATTGAAAATCGCGTTATGCGCATGGAAGACCTTGTTGCGATTATCGCTGAGATCATCCGTCTCAACAACACCCAAGAACTACCAGACGATATCGATAGCCTTGCAAATCGTCGAGTGAAACTTGTTGGCGAATTAGTTCAACGACAATTCCGTATCGGTTTACTCCGCATGGAACGAAATGCCAAAGACCGTATGTCAATGAGCGAAATCGAGACAGTAACCCCTGGACAGCTAATCAACGCTCGTCCTATTGTAGCAGCTGTACGTGAATTCTTTGCAAGCTCACAGCTTTCACAGTTTATGGATCAGATTAACCCTCTTTCTGAGCTTGCTCATAAGCGACGTTTAAGTTCTATGGGCCCAGGTGGTCTTTCACGAGAACGCGCTGGATTCGAAGTCCGTGATGCTCACAAAACTCACTATGGCCGAATCTGTACTGTAGAAACTCCTGAAGGCGCCAACATTGGATTGGTTCTAAACCTAGCTTCACATGCTCGTATCAATGATTACGGCTTCATCGAAGCTCCGTATCGTAGAGTCATCAATGCGATTACTCCCGCTAAAGCTCTCGGACATATCGTTCGTGAAGATATTAAAGACGAAAACGACAAAGTTATCCTTAAGAAAGGTAGCAAAGTTGCTAGTAGTGATATCGACAAATTGAAAAAAATTAAAGCTAAGACAATCCCTGTTAAAGCTAAAGTAACAGACGAAATTGTATTCCTTGACGCTTCTGATGAAGAAAACACTGTTATTGCTGGTGCTGGTATCGAAATTGATGAAAATGGTTATTTTGTTGATGAGCGTGTTTCGGTTCGTTCAGCTACGGTATCTGAAGAATCAGATGCTGATCGTGTAACGCACATGGACGCAAGTAGCCAGCTAATTATTGGTAGCTCTGCTGCCTTGATTCCGTTCCTTGAAAGAAACTATGTATACCGATCATTAATGGGTGCCAACCAGCAACGACAGGCCGTTCCATTAGTACAGCCACAGTCTCCAACAGTTGGTACTGGTATGGAAACTGTAGTTGCCCGAAACTCTGGCCAGCTTATTGTTGCCGAAGCTGATGGTGTTGTCACCAAGGCTGATGCTAACGAAGTTGCAGTTAAGTATGCAAAAACAACCAAGAAATATCATCCACTACACTTTATCCGTAGTAACGAAGGAACCAGCATCAACCAAAAAGTTGCTGTAAATGTCGGTGATAAAGTCAAAGAAGACGATGTCTTGATTGAAGGAATGAGCGTCCAAGGTGGAGAATTAGCTCTCGGTAAAGATGTGACTGTGGCATTTATGCCTTGGAAGGGTTACAACTTCGAGGATGCTATCATTATCAGTGAAAAACTTGTTAAAAGTGATACGTTTACCAGTATTCACATTGTTGACTATATGCTTGAAGTTCGCGAGACAAAGCTTGGTCCTGAAATTGTTACTGCCGATATCCCTAATGTTTCAGAAGAGGCTCTCCGCCATCTTGACGAAGAGGGTATTGTCCGTATTGGAGCCGAAGTACGTCCAAACGATATTTTAGTAGGTAAGATCACTCCAAAGGGTGAGCAGGAACTTTCTAGTGAAGAGAGACTTTTGCGTGCTATCTTTGGTGAAAAAGCCAAAGATGTTCGTGACTCTAGCCTTCGTATGCCTAACGGTAAACACGGTAAAGTAGTCGGTGTAAAAGTCTTTTCTAAAGAAAATGGTCATGAATTAAAAGCCGGAACTTTGATGCAGATCCAGGTATTTGTTGCACAAATGCGTAAGATTTCAGTTGGCGATAAGCTCGGTGGACGATATGGTAACAAAGGTGTTATCAGCCGTATCCTGCCCGAAGAAGACATGCCATATACAGAAGACGGTGTACCTGTTGAGGTTATTTTGAACCCTCTAGGTGTACCAAGTCGTATGAATATCGGTCAGCTGTTTGAAAGTCACCTCGGACGTGCCGCTCAAAAGCTTGGACAAAAAGTTACAAGTGCACCATTTGAAGGTATTGATATTGAAGAGATACAGGATCATCTTGAAAAAGCTGGTCTTGAACGTGATGGAAAAGTGCAGCTATATGACGGTCGAACTGGTCAACCGCTTCAAGAGCGAACTACTATCGGCCCGATGTACATGATTAAACTAAATCACATGATTGCCGACAAGATACATGCAAGGTCGACTGGTCCGTACACTATGGTCACACAGCAACCACTTGGTGGTAAAGCTCAAAATGGTGGTCAGCGATTTGGAGAGATGGAAGTTTGGGCACTTGAAGCCTATGGTGCAGCAACTACCCTCCAAGAAATGCTAACTATCAAGTCTGATGATGTTTACGGTCGAAGCAAGGCGTATGAATCAATCATCAAGCAAGAACCGATTCAAGGTCCACAGATTCCAGAGAGCTTTAACGTTCTTATCAAAGAATTACAAGGTCTTGGTCTTGGTGTCGAGCTTCGAACTGCAGATAAAGAAGTCGATGCAGAAGAAATTCTATCTGAAGTCTATAAAAAAGAAGGTCAGACAGCTGTAACTATCAAGCCGGATAATAAGCCTCTTGATATGAATGCAGCTGCTGATGAAGATGAATTTGAAGAAGTTTCAATTAGCACTGACAATAATACTGCAGTCGTTGATGACGCAACCGACGATGATGATATTGCCGATGAGTTTAGCGACGACATAGAAGTAGACGAAGAAAGCCTATCTGAAGAATTAGAGGCTGATGCCACTGATGATTCAGACGAAACGGAAGGAGGCAAATAATGCATTCAGCACGAAACAATCAAGATATTGCTGACTTTGATGCAGTCGTACTTACGGTTGCACCATCGAAGAAAATTTTGGAATGGAGCTACGGCGAAGTTCTTAAGCCAGAAACCATAAACTATAGAACTCAGAAACCAGAACGAGACGGATTGTTCTGTGAGAGAATTTTTGGTCCAGTCAAAGATATTAATCCGCATGATCCGAAATACAAGGGTACTCGAGCTCGAGATATCGCTAAAGATAAGAACGGCGAAATCGTTACCAAGAGCATTGTTCGACGTGAACGAATGGGTCATATCCAGTTGGCAGCTCCTGTTGCCCATATATGGTTCTTGCGCGGTACACCAAGTGCAATCGGCTTGTTGATGAACATGACGGTTAAAAATCTCGAAAAAGTAATCTACTTTGCGAGTTATATCGTAATCTCAGCGGATGCTGAAAAGCGCGAACAGTATCTTAAGGATGCTGAAGCTGAACTTGAAGCCGGTAAGGTTGCCATCAAAGCTCGTTACGAGAAGCTTGTGGAAGCCGATGAATCAAGTATTAAAAAACTAGCTACTGATCAGAGTAAAGAAATTCAAGAAGTTGAAGCTACTTTCCTCGAGAAAAAAGCGCAGCTTGAAATGCTCGTTGACTTGAAGCTTATGACTGAGACTGATTATCGTAACCTTCCCGATGAGTACGCTCAAATTGTCAAAGTTGAAATGGGCGCAGATGCAATCATGCAGTTGCTTCAGAAAATAGACCTTGAAAAATTAATCGACGAACTCGGTAAAGAAAGTGAAGAGACTAAAGGTCAACGACGAAAGAAAATCATTAAGCGCCTAAAGATGCTTGAAGGTATGTATCGTGCTGGGATCAAACCTGAAAGTATGATCATGACGTCATTAGCTGTGATTCCACCGGACTTGCGTCCAATGGTACAGCTAACTGGTGGTCGTTTTGCGACTTCTGATCTTAACGATCTTTATCGTCGAGTCATTAACCGAAACAATCGATTGAAAAAATTGGTTAACCTCAAAGCTCCAGGCGTTATCAAACGAAATGAAATGCGAATGCTGCAAGAAGCTGTTGATGCTTTAATCGACAACAACAATGCTCGAAGCGGACGTGCTGTTGCCAGTACTGGTGGCCGACGACGACTCAAGTCATTGAGCGACATGCTTAAGGGTAAGCAAGGTCGCTTCCGTCAGAACCTCCTTGGTAAACGAGTAGACTACTCTGGTCGTTCAGTAATCGTTTCAGGACCTGAGTTGAAGATTCACCAATGTGGTCTTCCAAAGATGATGGCACTTGAATTGTTCAAACCATTTGTTATCGGTCGTTTGATTCATCTCGATTTGGCGCACAACATCAAGGCTGCTAGTCGCATGATCGAACGAAGCGAAAGTGAAGTTTGGGATGCGCTTGATGAAGTTATCAAGGGTAAATACGTGCTACTTAACCGTGCTCCAACCCTTCACCGACTAGGTATCCAGGCTTTCCAGCCAAAGCTTATCGAAGGTAAAGCAATCCAACTTCACCCACTTGTTTGTAAAGGATTTAACGCCGACTTTGATGGAGACCAGATGGCCGTTCACTTGCCATTGAGCCGTGAAGCTCAGGCCGAAGCTGAGCAGTTGATGAGTGCATCTCACAACCTTCTCAAGCCAGCCGACGGTTCACCAGTGCTGCATATCGAGCAAGATATCGTGCTTGGTACCTACTACATGACGTTTATCCCTCATAAAAATGAGAATAAAAAAGAAATTGGATTCAGTAATATTGATGAAGCAGTACTGGCATTCGATAAAACGAAGATTAAACTCCAAGATCCAATTCGTCTTCACGTCAAGGGTGAAATCCGAAAAACTACTCTTGGTCGTGCATTGTTTAACGAAGTCTTCCCAGAAGATTTCCCGTACAAGAATGTTACTACCACCAAGAAAGAATTGCAGACTATTATCGCCGAAGTCTTTGAACAATACGGTGAAGCGCAAACTGCGCTTATTGCTGATGATCTTAAGGACCTAGGCTTCGAATACGCAACGATTTCTGGTCTAAGCACTGCTATAACTGACTTCAATGATCCGAAGAACATCGATAAGATGGTTGCCGATACTGATGATCAGGTAGCAGAGATTAGTGATCAGTTTGACGAAGGACTAATCACTGAAGACGAGCGCTACCGCTTGACGGTTGATGCTTGGAAGAAGACTGATGGTAAAATCCTCAAACAAATCGAAAAAGATTTTGAAACTGAAGATGGAAGTATGGCTATTAGAGAAATTGAGCTACCGATTAAGAGTAGCTACAAAGAGGGCTTTAGTCCGCTTGAGTACTTTACCTCGACTCGTGGTGCTCGTAAGGGTATGATCTCGACAGCTCTCAAAACAGCTGACTCAGGCTATCTAACTCGACGACTTGTCGACGTATCTCAGGATGTCTTTACAACAGATACAGAAGCTGACGATCCAGGATTTGAAATTACTCGTGCAGAAAGTGAAGCTCGAGGCACTAGCTTTGCATCACGACTTGGTGGTCGTGTGGCTGCTGAAGATATCAAGGTTGATGGCAAAGTTGTCGTCAAGGCAAATGAGTTGATTGCTCCAAAGCTTGCAAAAGTTATTGCCGAAGCTGTTGATTCAGCTCGAATCAAGAGCGTGTTAACTACTACAAGTGTTCGTGGTATTCCAACTTCAAGTTATGGTATCGACATGGCTACTGGTTTGATGGTCAAGCCAGCAGAACCGGTCGGCGTTATAGCCGCTCAGTCTATCGGTGAGCCTGGTACGCAGCTTACACTTGACACTTTCCACTCTGGTGGTGTTGCAGGTGAAGACATCTCACAAGGTCTTCCACGTGTTGACGAGTTGTTTGAAGCTCGTAATCCAAAAGGTCAAGCATACTTATCTGAAATCTCAGGAGTTGCAAGTCTTTGGGAAGCTGGCGATGATTACGTCGTTCAGGTTGTCTCAGACTCTGAAGCGGTAGAACGTCTTCCACTCGATGGACGCGTTGCTAGCATCAAGAACAATACAGCCGTAAGCAAAGGTGACGTTGTCGCCGATTCTGAAGGCAAGAAAAAGCCATTGATTTCACCAATTGAAGGTATCGCCGAAGTCTTTAGCGATGAAATCGTTATCGTAGGTGGTGACAGTCAAATCAAGCGTTACGAAATTCCAGGCTTCAAAACAATGATCATCGAAGATGGTCAGAAGGTTGAGCGTGGTCAACGACTGACTGCTGGTTCGATTAATCTTCAGGAATCTCTTAAACTCCAGGGTGTCTTAGAAACACAACGTTACATCATGGGAGAGGTCCAACGAATCTTTGCTAGCCAAGGTCAGTCAATTGCTGACAAGCACCTAGAAGTTGTTATTCGTCAGATGTTTAGCCGAGTACAGATTGAAGATCCAGGTGACTCAACATTCGTTATCGGTGATATCGTTTCTCGTGCTGCTGTAACTGACAAAAACATCTTGTTGAATGCTGAAGGTAAAACGCCAACTGAATACACGCAGTTACTGCTTGGTATAACCAAAGTTAGTACATGGAGTGATAGCTTCCTAAGTGCAGCTAGCTTCCAGAACACGACTCACGTTTTGATCAACGCAGCTACCCAAGGTAAGGTCGACGAGCTGTATGGTTTGAAAGAGAACGTCATCATCGGACGCAAGATTCCAGTTGGAACAGGCGCTCGAGGTCGACTCTTAGCACCATCTGATCACCAATCACTAGACGAACAAACAGAAATCTGATAGAGTAGGATACTATATGCCAACAATAAACCAACTAATACGTAAACCCCGCAAGGTTGCTCACAAGAAAAGTAAGTCAAAGAACCTACATATTGTGACGAATACCCTCGCAAATAAGCGATACAAAAAAGTAGCTCCACTTCGACGTGGTGTTTGTATCAAAGTAACAACCAGAACACCTCGAAAACCAAACTCAGCCCTTCGTAAAGTTGCACGTGTGCGACTAACAAACGGAGAAGAAGTTTGGGCGTACATCGGCGGCGAAGGACACAACCTGCAAGAACACGCAGTTGTTCTCGTGCGCGGTGGACGAGTACCAGACCTTCCAGGTGTGCGTTACCACATTGTTCGTGGTGCACTTGACCTTCAAGGTGTTGTCGACCGTAAAAACGGCCGAAGTAAGTACGGTGTTAAGAAAACATAATAATAAGGCAATGTGAAGTTACGGTGCGAAGGCACTGAACCTGAGCAAGACTAGGAGTAATAATGCCACGAAAAGTAACTAAATCATTACGGCGCGATATCGCACCAGACCGAAAGTATGAGTCAGTACTTGTTCACAAGCTGATCAACAAGACTATGCTTGCTGGTAAGAAACAAACTGCTGAAAAGATCGTCTATGAGGCCATGGAGATCGCTGCCAAGAAGTTGAAGCATGATGATGCTCTAAAGATGCTCGAAGAAGCACTTGGAAATGTAAAACCAAACCTCGAGGTTAAATCTCGACGAATTGGTGGCGCAAACTACCAAGTTCCATACGAAATCAAAGGCGACCGACAAACTCATAAAACCCTTATGTGGTTCATTGAAGCTGTCCGTGGTCGACGTGGTGGAATGGGCAAATCAAGCGCTGAAGCTATGGCTGCTGAAATTGTCGATGCCTTCAACCAGACCGGAAACGCAGTTAAGAAACGCGAAGATGTGCACAAAATGGCTGAAGCCAACCGTGCTTTCGCCCATTTTGCAAAGTTCTAGGATTTTTGCATGGAAAGTTTAAGCCCTCCACCAGATGAAAGAAATTCTTACCTGGCCTTAAGTATTATTGACGGTTTGGTTCAAGATGGCCTTACTTCTTTTCCGGAAGCTCTAGGGCATACACTGACCGTTTCAACTATTGGTGCACTCACTGAAAGGGCTGATGGAGAGGCTGAATCATTGGTCACAGATGATGGCGAATATAAAATGCATTTATTGAGGGAATCTGTACGAGCAGATTCTGATACTGCAAAGCTTTTAGTCACCACGAATAAAGACGGAAAAGTCGTACTAGTAGAGAAAAAATAATTTAAAGGAATACATAATGGCAGACGCAACAAAGAAATTACCACTAGATAAAACTCGAAATATTGGCATCATTGCCCACATTGATGCGGGTAAGACAACTACTTCAGAGCGGATTTTGCTCTATACGGGTATCACTCATAAAATCGGCGAAGTTCATGATGGTGGAGCGACTATGGACTGGATGGAGCAAGAGCAGGAGCGAGGTATTACTATTACCTCTGCGGCTACAACTTGTTTTTGGGATGGTCACCGTATCAACCTAATCGACACTCCAGGACACGTCGACTTCACAGTAGAAGTTGAGCGATCTTTGCGCGTGCTTGACGGTGGTGTGACTGTATTTGATGGTGTTGCCGGTGTTGAATCCCAGACTGAAACTGTTTGGCGACAAGCTGATAAGTATCATGTTCCACGTATCTGTTTTGTCAACAAACTTGACCGTACTGGTGCTGATTTCTTTGCTGATCTAGAATCTATCAACAACCGTTTAACGACAAAATGGGTGGCTATGCAGGTACCAATCGGTGCTGAAAGTAACCTTACAGGCATCGTTGATCTACTTGAAGAAAAAGCTTATGTCTACGACAAAGATGAGAATGGCCTACAATTCAGCACAACTAATGTACCGGAAGACATGAAAGAACTTGTCGCCGAGTGGCGCTCAAAAATGGTCGAGAAGATTGCTGAACTTGATGATGAACTAACGATGAAGTTCCTTGAAGGCGAAGATATTAGTATCCCTGAGCTTAAAGCAGCCCTTCGAAAAGGCGTTATCAGTAGTGCTATCCACCCAATCCTGTGTGGCTCTTCATTGAAGAACAAAGGAGTCCAAATGCTTCTTGATGCGATTAACGCATATCTTCCAAGCCCACTAGACGTACCACCAGCAAAAGGCCGAAATCCGAAGACAGATGAAGAGATGACTCGTGAACCAGATGCAGACGGACCTTTCGCAGCCCTAGCTTTTAAAATTGCTACTGATCCTTTTGTTGGTAAACTAGCTTTCTTCCGTGTCTATTCTGGTACGTTGACCAGTGGTAGCTACATCCTAAACGTTGCGACTGGCGACAAAGAACGTGTTGGACGAATACTGCGTATGCACGCTAATGATCGTGAAGAAGTAAAAGAAGTCCAAGCTGGTGACATTGCTGCCGCTGTTGGACTTAAAAACACGACAACAGGTAACACATTGTCTGATCCGGCACACCCAATTCTCTTAGAGTCTATCGAATTTCCAGATCCACCTGTTTCGATTGCGATTGAACCTAAGACAAAAGCCGACCAAGAAAAGATGTCAACTGCCTTGCAGCGTTTAGCTGAAGAAGATCCAACTTTCCGAGTTCGCGTTGATCACGAGACTGGCCAGACCATTATTTCTGGTATGGGTGAGCTACATCTCGAAATCATCGTTGATCGAATGAAACGAGAGTTTAAAGTCGAAGCAAATATCGGCGCCCCTCAGGTTGCATATCGTGAAACTATTAAAAAAGAAGTTAAAGACGTCGAAGCTAAGTTCATTCGTCAGTCTGGTGGTCGTGGACAATACGGTCATGTTGTTATCAACATTGAGCCACAAGAAGCTGGTGTAGGCTTCGAATTTGTTAATAAAATCACCGGCGGCTCGATTCCAAAGGAATATATCAAACCAGTTGAAAACGGTATCGTCGAAGCAATGGAAAACGGTGTTTTAGCTGGTTATCCAGTCGTAGATGTTAAAGTCACGCTCCACGACGGCTCGTTCCATGATGTTGACTCTAATGAAATGGCCTTTAAAATTGCTGGTTCAATGGGCTTACAAAAAGCTGTTAAGATGGCGAATCCAATATTACTCGAGCCAATCATGAAAATTGAAGTCACTACTCCTGAAGATTTCATGGGTGATGTCATGGGTGATGTAAACTCACGACGTGGTCGAATTGATGAGATGGAAGATAGAATCGGTGGAATCAAAGTCGTCCACGGATTTGTACCACTAGCTGAAATGTTTGGCTACACGAATGATCTCCGTTCGATGACGCAGGGCCGCGCAAGCTCAACAATGGAACTCGATCACTTTGGTGAAGTTCCACGAAACGTCGTCGAAGAAGTCATCGCTAACAAAACCAAATAGGCAGAATTATTATGGATGTCACCCCCCCCTTCGCCAGAGAATGAATCAAACAGAGTTCTTAAAGTAACTGTTAGTGAAAGAGTCGCTCAAAGGCTTGATGAAATGGCTAAAGAAGAAGGGGTTCCTATCGGTGAATTTATACGCATAACTATTGCTAGTTACGCGGTAAATAAACGGATGGACGAAGAAGGTTATTTACGAGAAGCACCACCAGGAATGTATGACACTTTTGTAGAAGAAGAACTTGGGAATGATTTTATTGACCCTGAAAATTTAAACTAATAATTCTATTTACAGAGATATGCAAATAGTTTACAATGGATAGCAACCCAAACCGCTGGGTATACTCGGCGATATAAATAATAGACAAAGGGTAAAGGAGAATTTATGACAGATTTTGATAGAAGTAAACCACATGTAAACGTAGGTACAATGGGTCACGTTGACCATGGTAAGACTACTTTGACAGCTGCAATCACAGCAACACTAGCCGCACGGCTTCCAAGCGATATCAATGTTAAAGTTGCATACGATCAGATCGACAATGCTCCAGAGGAAAAAGCTCGTGGAATCACGATTGCTACTTCTCACCAAGAGTATGAAAGTAAGATTCGTCACTATGCTCACGTCGACATGCCAGGACACGCTGATTATGTTAAGAACATGATTACCGGCGCTGCACAGGTTGATGGTGCAATTCTCGTTGTTTCAGCTGCTGATGGCCCTATGCCTCAGACTCGTGAGCACGTTGTTCTTGCTCGACAAGTTGGAGTACCAAAGCTTGTTGTATTCCTTAACAAGATGGACATGGCTGACCCTGAACTAGTTGAACTAGTTGAAATGGAAGTTCGTGATCTTCTTACTAAGTACGACTATGACGGTGACAACACACCAATCATCAAAGGTTCAGCCCTCAAAGCCCTTGAAGGCGATGAGAAAGAAATGGATCACGTCATGGAACTCGTCGAAGCTGTTGATACATTCATTCCTGAACCAACACGTGATCTTGACAAAGATTTCATCATGCCGATTGAAGACGTATTCTCAATCAAGGGTCGTGGTACAGTCGCAACCGGACGTATCGAGCAAGGTACTGTCAAAGTTGGTGAAGAAATCGAAATTGTTGGTCTTGTTGAAAAAGCACGAAAAACAACTGTTACAGGTGTTGAAATGTTTAAGAAGCAGCTCGACAGTGGTCAAGCAGGCGACAACGTTGGTATTCTTCTACGCGGTATTGAGCGAGATGACATCGAACGCGGTCAGGTTTTGGCTAAGCCAGGATCAGTTACTCCACACACTGAGTTCGATTCTGAGGTCTACATCCTTACTAAAGAAGAAGGTGGACGTCACACTCCATTCTTTAAGGGTTACAAGCCACAGTTTTACTTCCGTACTACGGACGTAACTGGTGAAGTTGAACTTCCAGCTGATGTTGAAATGGTTATGCCTGGTGATACTATCACTTTCAAAGTGAAGCTCATCCAGCCAATCGCCATGGATCAAGGTCTTCGATTCGCTATCCGTGAAGGTGGACGAACCGTTGGTGCTGGTGTGGTCACAAAGATTACTAAATAATCTTTCCCCACTAAACTTAAAAAACCGAGGGTATAAAACCCCTCGGTTTTTTGTTTTTCTAATAGTGTGTCGACGAAAAGTATAGTGATTTTAATACTTAATTCAGTTTTCTTGAGACTGCCATTAATTAAAATATTGACAATACTTCGAAGTAGTGTTACTATAAATCAACCAAAAGCAACAACAACCAGTAGATTTTGAAGCTTCCCCTAACTGGCTTAGTGATGATACGGTTTCTTATATCGAATTACGTCAGTATGTATTATCAACTGAGGAGCAAGGCTAGCAGGTTTCTGATGGCGATTTTGCAGCCCTCGCAAGTTTAATGACTGATAAGGTGAGAGAAGAATTATCCCATTTGGCCGAAATGAGGTTTGCAAATCAAGTAGCTTTCGACTCAAATATTCAGGAAGTTGTTGGCTTGGGAGCGCCTGATGGGAATGCAATCCGAATGATGAATTCCGAGACAGTCTTAGACGACAGTTTTACAGGTGATCGTAATGACGATATTGGATCGGGACGCTTAAATTCAGGCCGACCCCCAACCGTGGTCGAAAATTGGCATCAAATCCGTTCATAAGCTTTTTTTTATTTTTTATGTTTAGCACAAAAAATTAATGCACAATGTACTCAGTGTCGCTCGAGCAAACATTACAACCAAGACAAAGAGGATGAACCCTTTGGTGCTGGTGCGACCACCAAGATTAGTAAATAATTTTCTCATATCTTTTATTGAAACGGGGACTTAAAACTCCGTTTCAATATTTCTATATTTTTTTTGATAATTCTACAAATAACAACTAAGTAGTTTATAATTAGGCTAATATATTAATCCAATTCCATTGTAAGCCGAGGATAGTGCATGAGTATTTATAATTTCTTGAAAAGAAATATTTCATTAAAATTAGCTGGGTTTTTCGGAATTTCTGTTATTACTCTTGAATGTGTAGGTGTTTTGGTGATTGCATTTCAATCGGATTTTGATATTAATTTGCCGCTTAGCTATGTTTTTTCAGATTATAGTCAAATCAACATTCTCGCCAAGTTTGTTGTAGTTATAATTGCCATGTGTTTCCTTGGTTTCTCGCGTTTGGTCGATGAATACTGGGATAGAGCATCAACACTCATAGCTCTATCAATGATTGCTTTCATCGCTATGGCGTTCGTTACCTATATTCCTGGAGAAAAATTTTATGGTACACACTCATTATTAGTTATTATTTCAAGTGTTTTGACTTTGTTCACAATCTACCAGACATCAAAGCACGATGATCGAATGATATCTATTATAAGTAAAATAACTTTAACTCTCGGAATATCTACAATGTTTTTTATAGGAATGTGGGCGGGAAAATATAATTACATAAATTTTATAGCTGAGTTGTTGATGCTTGCTATCTACCATGTTTGGATTGCTACAATTATCTTTAGAAAATTAAAAATGAACGAGTTGGTACATGATGACGCAAAAAGTTAAGTCACTTGACTAAGGTAAGCATTATATGTATAGTTATTAACCATACAAATTAATTGTGTTGAGAACTCAGTTTAGGGCAAACCACGCTGCTACTCGGAGGTTACAACACCACAGTGAGATTGTGCTCACGGAAGGAGAAGCCAACCATGGCAAATGAACAAAAACAACGAATTCGGATTCGTCTAAAGGCATATGATCACAAAGTGATTGATCAAAGTGCAAAGAAGATCATCGAGACAGCACTACGAAATGGCGCAACGGTGTCAGGCCCAATCCCGTTGCCGACTCGCATGACAAGCTTTTCAGTTATCAAAAGCCCTCATGTCTACAAAAAAGGCGGAGAAGCCTTTGAGATGCGCGTACACAAGCGTTTAATCGATATCAGCAACCCAACCCCTAAAACTATTGATTCACTAATGAACCTTAGTCTTCCAGCTGGTTGCGACGCTGAAATCAAAATGTAGTAATCTTTTTTACTGATAATTACTTTCTCACTCGTCTTTAGCGGATACAAATCTGTTATTTGTGTATAAAATCACGAAAATTTAATAAAGAATGATAGAAAGTATATATGAGTAAGAAAAATACACCTTCGAGCATCAGAGCTGCAGGTAGTTTAATAAAAAACAATAAAGGCGTATATGCGCTTGATTTGACGCTGACATTTATAGGATCAGCTGCAGCTTCCTTTTTGCCGTTATTGCTTGGAGCAATTTTGGGAATTTTAGCAACTAGTCCATTGAATTTTGATAAGTTAGGATTATTTCTAGTTTTATTTGTATCCGCCAACCTAACTCATTGGTTTTTTTGGCATGCTGCTGATTACGTTATAATCAAGAAAATTGTGCCAACCTTTTATGAATACAGAAAAGCATGTTTCCAAAATGCCTGGAACTACGAATATAAAGATTACGTAGCAAAACCGAGTAGTAAAATTGCTGCTTCGGTTAATAAGATTTACGAAAATTTTGATAGATTGTATGGTGATTTGCATTTCGGTTTCTTGCCAACTTTCACCCACTATACGATATTCATCGTTTCAATGGCTGCATTGGTATGGCAGAACTCTGTGCTTTATGCGATATTTGTCATATCCGCAGTATTTGTTTTGATTATGCAGTTAAAAAAGGTGAAAAAATCAAGTGCGCAATTTGCAGACAAATATTCAGAAGCAGATGGCGCCACATTTGATTCATTTTCTAATTTTACCAATGTGCTATCGTTCAAGGCTCATAAGAAGGAACAGAATCATTATAAATCAATGGTCAACAGACTGTTTGGATTCCGCTACAGAGCAGATAAAGATGTAATAAATTTTTGGGTTGCAGCATCGTTCATGATGCGATGGCTACTGTGGATTTCCATCGCAGTAACTAATTTTTATTTATTAAAATCAGGAGAAATAAACACAACTCAGTTTGCCACATCCTTGACAGTTCTGGTTGCTTTTACCGGTGAGTATTGGAGTTTAGTCCACCATATCGGAGAGTTTAGTCGAAATTCTGCTACGTATAAACAGTATTATAAGTACTTGTTCGGTGACAAGGATATAGTGAAAGATTACTATGACCATAAGAAAACCTCAAAAGATAAAATTAAACCTGAATTTCGCCATAGTTTAGAGCTTAAGAATTTGTCATTTTCTTACCCTGATCGGGTTGAAGAAAATGTTTTGAAGAATTTAAATCTTATAATCAATAAAAATGAAAAAATTGGAATTGTTGGTCAAAGTGGTGGCGGTAAGTCCACACTAGTCAAGCTTTTACTTGGATTCTATGATTTTAATCACGATGGTGTCATGGTAGACGGTAAATCTATTAATAAAGAAGAGCTTTCTTTATTAAACTCTTACGTCCCGCAAGATACTTCGCTCTTTCAACAAAGTATTCGATACAATATCGCCTATGCTAGTCATGATAAAGTTTCTGAAGAAGAAGTTGTCCAAGCAGCGAAGGATGCACATGCGCATGATTTCATCATGAACTTGAAGGATGGCTACAACACTTTGGTAGGTGAGCGTGGTATCAAGCTAAGTCTCGGTCAACGTCAACGAATTGCTATCGCAAGGGCATTTCTTAAGGATTCTGAGCTATTAATTCTTGATGAAGCAACATCTAGCCTCGACAGTAAAACTGAGGCAGATATCCAGCAGGCGCTCGAAAAGCTTTGGCAAAATAAGACGGTGATAGCGATTGCTCATAGACTGTCTACTTTGAATAACGTTGACAGAATCATAGTTATCGACGACGGAAAAATAGTTGAGCAAGGCACGAAAGAACAGCTTTTGCTGGCAAAAGGAAAGTTCGCCGAACTCTGGAAACAGCAAAAGGATGGATTGATTTGATGATGGTTATTTATTTCACACCCAGGGTATATTGAAGTAGACGAAGATAGTGACATTCCTTGCTACAGACCAGATTTGCCGGTGATGGTTAGGTCGCTATATGCGATGCAGAAGATATAGTAAATTAAGTATAAAAATGTAAATTTTCTAGTTCTACAATTTTGGGCAGTACAGATTCACCTTAGCTTGCAGTAGTAAATGGCTCACTCAGAACTATAGTTTCTTTATATAAGATATTTAAATCTTCGCGTGTTGCATGAGCAACAAACCGCAGCCAATTTACAAGCTCATCACCCTCTAAGTGCGATCCTTCCATCAGCAGCTTTACGCGTGCAGCGTACTCTCTTCGAGACTCATCACTTACTAAACCTTCTAAGTGCCCACCAGGACGCGTTTTATAAAAGACTCCATGATTTTTCTTTGATTTTCCTTCAAAAGCACTTCTTTTGCTAAATAAATCCTTGAAATATTCAGTTACGGTTGCTGCTGTGTTTTTAGGTAATGCTTTAAGGAATTTTCCTACGTCGCCGCTCATAAATGACCCTATTTTGCCAAGCTCATGCCTAAGAACTCTGGGTCTCGGGTTAACAGTTGCTGCTACCGATTTCTCATTGTTGCGTACAAACCTAAACAAAGCACCGACTGCAAATGCCTCCATTGCAGCCTGGATACCAAGCTCTAGAACATCACGCGGGCTTGTTGGGTCAAACTTGTCTGCATAAATAGGTGCTTTAATATCAGCAAAAACAAGATCTACATCAAATAGAGGTGCGAGCGCCGCAACTGCAATACCCATATTTGCACTTCGGGACATGCCCTCGTAAACCATTTTGTCAGATTTTATCAAACCTTCTTTTTGTGCTTGCTCAAAAATTGAAAGCAAATTAGCTGCACTGTACTCAAGTTTAGGTTTTATGGGTGCAGTGGCGCCTTCCTCTAGTGGAGTGTATCCTTCCGATCCAATTATCATGGTTCCCATTCCAAGTGAAGAAATATCTTGAGCCAGCAAGCCATTCAAGCCATCAATATCAAAACTAGTCATCCAGGGCGTACCAAATACAGCAGTTACTTCAGTTTTCTCTTCTTTTGGCTTACCGAAAAAAACACCGTAGGTCATACCATCCGGAAAGGTAGCCAGATACTCAGTATATGTGCCAGACTCTCTTTCTATGGGTTCTGCTACTTGTTCGAGTGAACAAGTAGGCTTGTCATACTCTGGGCTAATTCTTTCGGACTCTGGAGTTAACAACCATTCAGATTCCAAAACTCCATATCTACCTATTTTTTCTGGTGGGTCAGATTCTGGTGAACGGGACGGCATCAACTCTAGACATCTGTTACCATCTGAAAATACATCCGTATTGGGGCCAGAGCCCGTAGGAGATTCTAGCATATACGTTGCCAATAAATCACATACTTCATGTCATCCATTCACGTATTAACGCTTCTATGTTCCAACCTTATGCTGATGCTACATTTATTGCAAGTAAAATGTTTTCTAATTTTATATGTATCGATGCTTGTTTCAAGTAACTGCGGTATAATAGCACTTATGGAATTTGAAACAGGAAAAATCCACAAACAGTTCAAGACAAAATCCGGCAAAGATTGCGTAATACGTTGGGTCAAAATTGAAGACTCAGAGCAACTAATGCATTTTATTAATGCATTGTCGAAAGAAGACACTTACATCGGCTACGGCCCTGAAAGCACAAAAACACTACCACAAGAAGCAGCTTTTGTAGCCAATAGAATGAAAGCTTGCTTGCTGAGAGATGCTAGCTTTGTGATTGCTGAAATAGATGGCAGGATTATAGCAACTTCTGGCATTGATATTGACTACAGTGGACACGACCGCACGAAACATATAGCTGGTTTCGGTATCGCAATTTTGGATGGTTATCGTAGCGAAGGTATAGGGAGTCAGCTTATCGATACAATGATTGATCATGCAAAAAACTATTTGAGCGGAATATCAATGATTAAACTTACAGTTTTTGCCGAAAACCAAAGAGCGATTGGTCTTTATGAGAAGAGTGGCTTTATAAAAGTCGGCACAATTCCGAATGGTGTTAAACGAAAAGGTAAGCTATCTGGACACGACATTATGGTAAAAGAATTATGAATATTCGTTTTGCGACCGAAAATGACAAAAACGCTGTTTTCGGTTTATTCAAGCAGCTCAAAGGCGATAAAGTATTTGATGAATCACGGTTCCATAAAAATTTTACAGAAATTATCAACGGAAAGAACAGTATGATTATCTTGCTTACCGATGAAAAGGTCACGGTAGGAATGGCAGTAATCAATATCATAGTCGCCCTTGGTAAGGTTGAAGCTAGAGTTGATGAAGTTGTAGTCGATGAGCAAACTCGCGGCAAAGGTGCCGGTACAATCTTGATGCAGGGTGTTGAGAAGTACTGCTGGGAAAATTGTTGTGACTATATAGAATTTACCAGCCGCGCCGACAGAGCGGCCGCTAATCATCTTTACCAAAAACTCGGCTATAAACTCCGAGAGACTAACGTCTACCAACTCAAAAATAGATCACAAGCAACGAAACTTGCTTGATACTGGTAACCATATACTAGATACTATCTAGTATATGGCAAGAGTAAAAATATCTGAATTCCGAGCAAAAAAGCTATTAATTGGTAGTTCCTATGCAGGAGTTTCGGTTTCAAACTACTCTCTACAAGAAGACATTGCTCAATTAAACGACGACACAAAATATATAATCAAGGTTGATCAAGGAATAAAAAAGCGCGGTAAGCAAGGATTGATCCGACTTAACGTAGGTAAATCTAATGCGAAAATTGCAATTGAGGAATTAGCACCTAAAGGTTTTGATCGTTTTATCGCTGAGCCAATGCACCCTCATGATGATAAAGACGAGCATTATGTCAGTTTTGAACGGACCCGAGAAGGAATCCTAGTTAGCTATTCACCGCACGGCGGCATTGAGGTCGAAGAACACCCTGAATCCGTCCAACAATTCCTCTATATTCCTGAGGTGAACGAACTCACGCACGATACACCACTCACGCTTAAATTCATCAGCCATGTAGTATCGGTTATGAATAAACAACATTTAGGTTTTGTTGAAATCAATCCGTTGGTTATCGAAAATGGTACATTTGTTCTGCTCGATGCTGCAGTTTTAGCCGACGATGCGGGTGAGTACTTTGTCGACGGCTGGAGCGAAGATGATGTTGTCGATGCAGGTGAATCTACGCCTCAAGAAAAGGCAGTTAAGGTGATGGACGACAACAGTCCGGCTGCTTTAAAACTCAAAGTTTTACATCAGAATGGTTCAATTTGGACACTATTCTCTGGAGGTGGAGCCAGCATAACTATCGCAGATGAGATACAGGCTGCAGGATTAGGCAAACAGTTGGGCAACTATGGGGAATATAGCGGCAACCCAACCGGTGAGGAAACCTATTTGTACACAAAAGAGGTTCTTTCGCTTTTACTCCAATCTAGTGCTAGTAAAAAGGTGTTGATAATAGCTGGGGGTGTTGCCAACTTCACTGATGTTAAAAAAACGTTTGCTGGATTGATCAAAGCTCTCGACGAAGTTGCTAGCTCACTACAGTCACAGGGTGTTAAAATTTTCGTAAGGCGTGGCGGACCTAACGAAGAAGAAGGACTTACGCATATGAAGAAATTTTTAGCAGACAACCATTTACTCGGTAGTATCTATGGTAGTAACGATGTTTTAACACAGGCAATCGATGAAGGCATCGATTGGTTATTAAGGGATGAAAATGATTGATATTTCGCAACTACGTAGAAATAAGAGTTTAAAGGTATTAGCCCTCGGTGGGCACAAACCAATTCTGCAGTGTATGCTTGATTTCGATTATTTAAGTGGTAAAGATGAGCCGAGTCTAGCTGGAATAATCACAGCTGGCACAAAGTTCATAAAATTATTTTTTGGCACGAACGAAGTCTTGGTTCCTTGTTATCCTACTGCTCAAGCTGCTGCGAATAGCGGACTAAAAGTAGATTTAATGTTTAACATCAACAGCGGTCGACGTTGCTATTTTTCAACAATTGAATTCTTCGATGTATTTCCTGATGCGATTGGTGGCCACACATTTGCTGAGGATATGCCTGAGCAATTTGCAATCGATCTATATGAAAAATATCAGAAACAAGGTAAATTCTTAATCGGTCCGGCTGGTGTGGGGCTGATTATCCCAACTAGCCTTAAGCTTGGAGCGATCGGTGGTACTGATCAACGACAGCTTTCAGCTAGTCAGCTTTTCACTCCGGGAAATATTGCCGTGTTGAGCGCAAGTGGTGGAATGAGTAATGAAATTTTACGAATAATCGCAAATCAAGGTAAACATACGAGCTTTGGTCTGTGTTTTGGCGGCGATCGTTTTCCATACACTACGCCCGAAGAAGCATTCTTGGCCGCTGAACACGACGAACAGACCAAAGCAATTGTCTACTACGGCGAGTTGGGCGGTAATGATGAGTATTTGCTTGTTGACCTTATAAAGTCTGGTAAAGTCACTAAACCGATTGTTGCTTATATCGCCGGAGTCGTTGGTGAATCTTTCGACCAACCTGTGCAGTTCGGTCATGCGAAAGCATTGGCGCGAGTTGCAGATGAAACGGCTAGTGCTAAACGGTCTGCACTGGCGAAAGTTGGTGTGTCGGTAGCGGAATCTATCGAACAATTTGTCGATTTGATTAAGAGTCTCGAGATTGCTAAAACTGAGTCTATCGAAGTAACACCAATTCCAAGTCGTCAGCCAAGCATGTTCAGTTCAACCATCAGCACGGAAAAACCTGACGGCTATGCTTTCGTCGGCAAAACGTTAGCTGAGTGGGCGAGCGAGGGCGACTTCATAAAACAGATCACAAGCGGAATACTCGGGCATGAACCAAAATCAGATGTGACCGTTGATTTTATGCGAACTGTTTTCCAGTTAAGTATAGATCATGGACCTCAGGTGTCGGGTGCTCTGAATACTATTGTGACAGCCCGAGCCGGTAAAAACTTAGTAGATTCATTGACTGCTGGTCTGTTGACGATCGGCCCACGTTTCGGTGGTGCAGTTAACGGTGCAGCCGCAGAATGGCATAAAGGCGTAAGCGAACAGCTCAATCCAAAAGCGCATGTTGAAGGCTATGCCAAAGCCCGTAAATTCATCATGGGAATTGGACACAAAAAATATCGTCTTGGACTTGATGATCCGAGAACGGAATCGATTCGGCTTTTTATAGATAAGCTCGAGAGCCACCCACATTATGATTACGCGAAATCAATTGAAAAAATAACGACCGAGAAAAAAGGAAATTTAATACTGAATATCGACGGTCATATTGCCGCTATCGGGCTTGATGTCTTGGCTAGCGAAGAAGGCTACAATGACACCCAGCTCCAACAATTAATAGATATAGATTTCTTTAACGCCCTATTTGTCATCCCTAGAAGTATCGGTTTTATCAGTCACTACCTTGATCAAAAACGTTTAGATGAAGGTCTTTTCCGCCTCCCAGATGACGCAGTTTCTCTCAGCTAATCAAAGATAACGACATCTCAGCTAGCGTTTAGCTAAAGGTGTTTGCTATACTAGATAAAAGTGAAACAAGCAGAAGTTACCGCAGTTATTGGTGGGCAATGGGGAGACGAAGGCAAAGGCAAGGTCGTTGATTTTCTTGCTAGCAAAGCCGACGTTGTTATTCGTGGTCAAGGTGGCGACAATGCCGGGCATACGGTTCATAATCCGCGTGGCAAATTTGCCCTACATCTTGTTCCAGCGGGAATCTTTAATCCTGATACCTTAAACATCATTGGCGCAGGCGTTGCACTGAATCCTAAGAGTCTATTAGCTGAAATCGATACATTAGCTGCACAGAATGTTACTTGATTATCATCTCTATATCGATCGTTACCAAGAAGACGCACGTGGTGATGGCAAAATTGGCACAACTAAACGAGGAATTGGTCCAACCTACGTCGACAAAGCAGATCGTATCGGCATTCCCGCTAGATTTTTGCTCGAAACAGATCTTGCTATGCAACAGCTTGAAAAAGTTCTTGTCAAGAAACGAAAATATTACGGTTTTAATGATGTCGATGAGTTCCAGGCCGATTACTATTTGGAGCTTTTCAATGAGGTCAAGCAGCGACTTGGCTCACAAATTCGTCCAGTTGAGGAAATTGTTACCGAACACCTAGCCAAAGGCAGTAACTTCGTTCTCGAAGGTTCACAAGGTGTTTTGCTTGACAATGACCACGGCACCTATCCGATGGTCACAAGCAGTAATACATCAGTCGGTGGTCTTATAACTGGTGCAGGTGTTCCACCAACCGCAGTAACCAAAACAATTGGTATATTTAAAGCTTATCAGTCTCGTGTTGGTTCAGGCGGCATGCCAACCGAACTACTTGATAAAAAAGGCGATGATTTACGTAATGCTGGCCATGAATTTGGTACGACAACTGGCCGACCAAGACGAGTTGGCTATTTTGATGGTGTAGCTGCGCGCTATGCTCAGATGTTTAACGGTTTTACCGACATTGCCCTTACTCGCATCGATACGCTGGCTAATCTCGGTGAGCTCAAAGTAGCTCATGATTACCAGATAAATGGCGAGAAGGTCAGTCTTTTCCCGGTTGATGATGCCGTGCTACAAAAGGCTACACCCGAATACGATACTTTTGAAGGTTGGGAAGATTTCGACCAAACCAATTATCAAGATTTGCCAGAAACTGTTAAAAATTACTGTGACGGTGTCATGAAAAATATTCCTGGGGCCAAGCTGTCATTTATCGGCACTGGCCAGTCCCGAAAAGACTTAATAATTATCTAAAGCTGTTCAGTGGAGTTTTCATCGATATCACCTACAGTGCCGTCTTCGCGCAGCTCTAAATCGTGATCAACAACAGCTTCTGCAGGATCTAGTTCTGAATCGTGGCCATACATCCCACCCATGACCTCTCGTACTTTTCCACCAGCTGCTCTTTTCGCAGCAAGCCCTTCTGAGGTTTCTGGATAATCACCCCACGACCTTTCATGTACACCCTCACTACTGCCTGCCATGTTTACGACTCTAGACATATACGCACTCCTATTTATTTTCATCATACATAAATAGCCTCATATTTGCTAACTATTAGCAGATAGTAAGCTGAGATAGGCGGTCGAGCCAAACGGGACTTTGGTCTTTATGGTTTGTTTGCCGAGTAGGGAATTAGCGGCGTGAATCATGTAGCCACCGTAGCGTTCATTAACCTCATCAACCGCGGTAGTCAGTAAATTGAGCTGTTCGATTTGGTCAAACATACTTTGTTGAGCTCGGTTTGACGGTGTAATTTGATAACAGCTAACGCCCATTGAGGTAACACTCATACTCCGTGGGCGGGTGTTAAAAACTAACAGTGCACGACGATAAATTTCAGCGTCGCTATAGAATGTTGTTTTAAACATCTTACGCCCAACAAAACTCTCACCGTTTTGAAAATTAGCCCAGACCAAGATACCGCGCGCATCAACGCTCTTGAATCGCAGTTTTTTACCAGTAGCTTCTGATAGGTGGTGGAGGTAGGAGAAAAGCTTTTTCTCTTCGCTGGTTTTTTCAGACAGAACCCATTGTCGACCAATTAGACCGAGTTTAGTTTTGTAGTCATCAATCTCGAAGCCAAGTAGGCGCCGATGCCAATACTCACCAGTAATGCTGTTGAAAACTCGTTTTCGCAGATACCACGG
>JBGAVT010000016.1:24634-29264 GCA_044227985.1 Saccharimonadales bacterium (SeqCode) | reverse complement strand
ATGTATAGAGTTCAAGTATGAATGCGGTTATAGATACGCATGTGCATGGTGGCTATGAAGGCAGGAGCAGACCGGCTTATGTTGGTGTGGCCGCGCAACCAGAAGACCATAGATTTTTGACTCCACCCGATTATCTTTCTGCTATAAATGATATGTTTCTTAACGTCGACGTAGCAGGAGTGAGGTCGAGCTATGCTGACGTCGTTGCGAGCGGAGTTGGAGCGTTAGCATTTTTTGTCGTAGCAGGAGATAGAGAAATCGCAACTTGGTTTACCCAGAGGGCAATTGAAATTGTCGCTACGTATGATCCGGCGTCATTGCCAGAAACAAGTCAACCAGGCCAGGTTGGTGGCATAGAAGGAGCCCTTACTACAGCAGGATATAACTCTCCTGCTGTAGCTATTCTTTTCGGTGGTACTCGGCGTTTGAGGGAGTTGTCTGCTGAAGATAGGAGTAATGCTCTGCATGGGAAAAAAGGAATTGTGCCTTCATTGATAGACCAATGGAGTGGGTTGCACTTCGGTCAAGTTGACACTCAGTTCATGCCAGATATTCTAACACCTGATAGCTCAAATATATAACAACCCTAATCGGCTGTTAAAGTTGCTGCTGATAAAAATATTTCTACTTGGCGATGGCAGTTTTTTTGGCAGTTGTCTGGTTCTCTTCTGGTTCAGCTAGAGTGTAAGTAGCTTTAGCTACACGTTTGAACTGTGGTTTTCCCTGTAGATTGAGTAGAATAGTCGTTTCTTTAACTACGCGGCGTTTAAGAACTCGCTTAACGATTTCATCACGGTGTAGTGGCTCGTCGGCTTTCTTGAGCACATCTTCAATCACGTCAGACACGATGCCTTTTTTATAGCCCCACTCTTTGAGTGCGTAGATTCCGCGACCGATTAGTACGAATCGCTTATCTTTGATGAGCTCGTTATGAATTGCCTGTTGTGTGACATCCTTGCGCTTAAAGTCGCTTTCTTTAATCGCTTTGGCGATTTCATTGAAGTGCATTGGCTTTGCGCTGTCTCGTAGAATCAGGTATATTTTATCACGGATATTTTTCGGATTAACTAATGGCCATTTGATCAGTCCATAGTCACCATTTAGCTCTGCTACACCCTTACTTAGACTAGCAATCGCTGCGGCATGTAACGGGCTTGGTAATTTTGGCATAAGTTCAAGCAAGCCTTCAGCCTTCAGTGGTTCTTCATGTGCTTTGATAGCCATCTTCAACTTAGTAACAGTATCTTTAAGTGCTTTAACATCGTAGTTTTCAGCAATCGCAAGTGACTGGTAGAAATCGTCGTTTTCGTCAAGTACGGTTAGTCCAGGTGCAATCGTTCCTATCAAAGTAAGATGGTTATGATCATCACGACCAGGCTCGTCAATGAAATCTTTAATCAGAGTCTTAACACGAGCTGAGCCGCCGCGGGCTTGTAGTTTTTCGATAATTGCATTTTCAGCTTCAGTAACTGTAGGTAGATCATAACCAGAAGCTTTAAGGCCTGAGACAATAGCTTTCTCTAGCTGACGTACGCGCTCACGAGTAATACCTAGTAGCTCGCCTACTTGTTCGAGGGTCTCTTTACGATCATATAGTCCGAATCGTCGTGCAACAATCTCTTGCTCACGGTCTTTTGACAATGTCTCTAAAATCGCCTTATTGGCGGCCTTGATATCAAAACTTTTCTTCTCTGTCTCTTGCTCCACCACAGGCGACGCTACATTGTCTGGCATATATTTATTCCTTTAATCATTTTTAATTATATAACAATTATATTTAATGTCAACTGTTTAATTACACTTTTTTGGCCTAGTGTGCAAAATGTAGTTATCCAGCTCACACATTTGCCAAAATTACCTCTATTATAGCAACTGGTGGAACGATAGGCAAATACAAGTATTTACAGTTGTGCTTATGCTTATTTTATAGTAAAGAATATCAGTATTTTACTAAAAAAAGACATTTGTGGGCTGTTTTTTTGAACTAATTTAAGGGTTATATGTTAAGTTCGATTTTTCTTCTACGCATAGATGTATTCGATCGGCTAGCCGCTGTTTGGTTGGAGATGCTAATAAAGTGCTAATTGCTATGAATGACATACCGGGCTTACTCGTAATATTTTCAGGAGTCATGAAGAAAACAACCGCAAAAAGAACGGTTATATGATAGAAAGCAGCTTTTTGTTTTTTTATACCTGCTCGAGTAACTCGAGATCTAAGACAGTAGGTTTATTATTTAGTTGATTTGGTTTTAGCTGTTTTCTTTCTAGTTGTCTTTTTCTTTGGTGCAGCTTTTTTAGTAGCCTTGGCGCCACGGCGTTTGCTTGGACCTTTGGCGATTTTCTCAGCGATCATTTCTTTGGCTTGTTCCAGGGTGACTTCCTTCGGATCAATCTTTTTTGGGATTGTGGCATTAATCGTTCCATCGGTTACGTAAGGACCAAAGCGACCTTTGAGTACCCTGATACCACCACCAAAGTCTGCGATGTTCTTCTCTGCTTCAGCCTTCATCTTATTGGCGTAAGCGAGCAAAGCCTGTTCGTGGGTGATGTCGTACGGATCGAGTGGCTTGATGCTGATAAATAACTTACCAACCTTGATATATGGACCAAAGCGACCGACGTTTGCTAGTATGTCTTGCCCATCATCCGTTTGCCCAACAAGTCGTGGCAATTCAAAAGCTTTTAGCGCTTGCTCTAGAGTCACCTTTTCAACCGTTGTACCTTTTGGCATTGGCGCGAATTGTGGCTTGTTTTCTTTATCTTCAGTTGCACCGAGTTGAATCATTGGACCAAAGCGACCGAAGCGGGCTAAAATTGGCTTACCAGATTTTGGATGTTTACCGACTTCCCTGGCCTGAGCAACTTTACTTCGGTCGATGCCTCCAGACTTCTCAATCAGAGCATGGAACGGCCCGTAGAAACTTCTCAGCATTTTATTTCGATCGAGTTTATTGGCTTGAATTTCATCAAACTCTTTTTCGACATTCGCAGTAAAGTCATAATCTACAATCTTGTCAAAATATTCTGTCAAGAAATCACTGATGAGCTTTCCAGCCGGTGTTGGCACTAGTTTTCCACGGTCTGAACCAGTCTTCTCGCTGATAATATCTCGGTCAATTTTGTTATTTTCTAGACTCAGTACAATCAAATCACGTGGCTCGCCTTCGCCCTCACCTTTTTCAGCATAACCACGAGCCAGTACCGTGCTGATAATAGTTGCGTAAGTACTTGGTCGCCCAATGCCAAGCTCTTCAAGCTTTTTGACTAGTGATCCTTCAGTATAGCGAGCTGGCGGACGGGCAAATAGCTGTTTAGCTTCGGCATTATTAAGCTCCAACGAATCACCAGAATGTACTTCAGGTAAAATATCTGGATCTTTTTTGCCACCACCATAAACTTTTAAGAAACCATCAAAAATAATAACTTCACCTTTAGCTTCGAATTTTTCGCTAGCTGTGCTGATATCGATAGTGATGACTGTTTTCTCAAGCTCGGCTGAGGCCATCTGACTGGCTAATGTGCGGTTACGAATCAAGTTATAGAGCCTCTGTGCATATTCGTCGCCTGTCGCCTTCTCAAGGCTCATATCGGTTGGTCGAATAGCTTCGTGAGCTTCCTGTGCACCAGCAGACTTGGTCTTAAAGGTACGGACCTGCGAATACTCGTCGCCGAATTTACTCTTGATGAAGTTTGCGGCTGAAGCAATCGCCGAACCACTGAGCGACATCGAGTCGGTACGCATATAGGTAATCTTACCTTCTTGGTATAGTTTCTGAGCGCTGCCCATGGTGGCTTTCGATCCAAAGCCAAGTTTAGAGTTAGCGTCTTGTTGCAATGTACTGGTCGTAAATGGCGGGCTTGGGTTCCGTTTGGTCGGTTTTTTGGTGACGTTGCTGATGGTAAAATTTGCTTCTAATAATTTCTCTAAAAATGCTTGGGCTTCAACTTCGGTGTCAAAACGGTTATTCAGTTCAGCCTTCATTTCGTTTCCATCTATAGAAAAAATAGCGATGACTTTAAACTGGAACGAACCAGCAAAATCATCAATTTCACGTTCTCGTTCGACTAAAAGTCGAACTGCCGGTGATTGGACACGACCAGCAGATTTACCCCCAGGGACTTTCTGCCAAACAACTGGTGACAGTTCAAAACCGACGATACGGTCGAGGATTTGTCGCGCTTGTTGAGCTCTCACGAGGCTCATATCAACAGTCCGAGGGTTTTTCACGGCATTCTGGATAGCTTCTTTGGTAATTTCGTGGAATACAATCCGATTAGTCTTTTCTGGATCGAGCTTTAGGACTTCACATAGATGCCAAGCAATTGCTTCTCCTTCACGGTCTTCATCAGTTGCGAGCCAGACAGTTTCAGCCGCTTTAACGTCTTTGCGAAGCTGAGTTACGACTTTTTTCTTTTCGGAATCAACCTCATATACTGTCTCGAAATTATTATCGACGTCAATTGGCGGAGTACCGTCCTTAGTTTTTTTAACGATACTTCGAATGTGACCGATGCTTGAGGTAACAGCAAAATCACTACCCAAATATTTCTGGATAGTTTTCGATTTGGCTGGACTCTCAACGATTACTAAATTTTTGGCCATAAGCAGCTAAATTAATACTCTTTTC
>JBGAVT010000016.1:0-24624 GCA_044227985.1 Saccharimonadales bacterium (SeqCode) | reverse complement strand
CTTTTTGATACATATATAAGCCAGACAAAATGCTTATGTCATGTAGCCTACAATGATATTAGTTAACTAGCAAGTCTGCACCACAATAGAGCGTCACAGCAGTAGCCAAATTATTAATTGGGAATAATTATTCATATTTGTAAAAACGCTTACAGATCAGCAATGAAATCAGGTTGGCCCATTTCTCCAATTAAAGCGGAGTTTGGGTCAGGGTTTATCCATTTTTCGCCATTAACCCCTTGAACCTGAAGAGCATTTTCGACGCCTAACATAACTAAACCCCCAGGTTTTTCATGCACCACATTGGCGGGTTCGGTATATACCATTATCCGGCCATTTTCTTCTTCGTATGTAGCACCTGGAAAATACATGGCCACATGAGTCGCTGTTCCATCGTCTCCAAATTCAGTAAGTTTAGTGCAGGCTTCTTTTGGAAACTCTAGTTCTTCATATCCAGTTGCTGAGACCCAGAGAATTAATCCGGGCTTTGCATTGTCAACTCTTGGGTAGTCGTGTCTAAGGTTGTTCATTTCACCGTTCTCTCTTGCGGTTGCGGCTTCTTGCCTTACCTCGCTTATTCTAGACTGCCTGTGCGCCTCAAAATATTCAATATAGAGAGGGTCAAAACCATAGTCTTCTATCCCGCAACCACCAGTCATAATATTATCAAAATCTTTTGTAAACCTATCTACGACCCTTTTTATCATTCTCTCTGTACGGGCTACCTGTTTCTCTTTCCACGATGGCTCTCTCGTCTCACCTTGGCCAAAACCACCTTCTCCAAAACCAGATTCTATCATTGCTGTATCCTCATTGTGCTATAAGCCAAAATTACTCCCTCTATCTCTACTTTGCAACCATAAGCAAAGTAGTTGTTATCATAAATAAAGATTAGTTAAAATTCCACTTACTAATTAAATGTGTTTAAAGTTCTTAACCTTGATAGCAAAGTTGAAATAGTTATTTTCGTGACCAATGGTTGCCACCAAGTGCATGAATGACTCCATCAAGCTCCATCATGGTTAGTGTCTGTGCAAAGATATCTGCAGGTAGGCCAGAGCTTTGCAATAGCTCATCACCATCGCTGATACCATCATCGATTTGCTCTAAGATTGCTGCCTGTTCCTTATTGGCGGCTGGCTTTTTGACTCCATCAGTTTTGCTAATATCCATAAACTCGAGAATTTGATTGCTGTCTTGTAGAAGCTCAGCACCGACATTGATCAGATTATGATTTCCGCGGTAGCTACTGGACGTGATTGGTCCAGGAACTGCAAAAAGTTGCTTACCCTGCTCGAGCGCGAGTCTGGCAGTAATCATTGACCCACTACGCTCAGCTCCTTCAGCAACAATCACACATTCCGATAATCCGCTGACGATCCGGTTGCGTTGTTCAAAATGATAAATCATTGGTTTCGATTTCGGACTATATTCACTAACAAGAAGTCCGCCGTTATCAAGAATTTGCTTCGCTAGTCCGTGATGTGTGGCCGGATAAATGTTTTCCAGTCCGCTCGGTAGCACGGCAATCGTCTTGCCGCCAACTTCTAAGACTGCGCGATGAACGATACTGTCGATTCCTAGTGCGAGTCCACTGATCACGACTAAACCTACTTCAGCGCTGGTTCGTGCGAACTTCTCGGCAGCTTGCTTGCCGTAAGCAGTGTATTTACGTGAACCGACAATTGCCACGGATGGCATGCTGAGCAATTCGACATTTCCTTTTAACGATAATTTCTCTACTGGCGGATTAACATTTCGTAGCTTTTCAGGTATTTCTTTTCCGTTAATAACAATTGTTTTCATGTGTTTTCCCTGGTCTATTCTCGAATTATAGCAAGTTGCAACACAGCAAAACAAACCATAACAACAATCATATTAAAACTATTATTAATAAAATATACAAAAAAGTATTAAAACCATTGACAGGAATGCAAGTCTGTAGTAGAATGTTTTACATTGAGTAGTTTTAACACTACTTTGTACCTTATGCAAGTATGTCTATAAACGACATACACCCCATTAGAATGCTCGTGAGTGAGCGAAGTAACTACCCTCCACTTTGCTCAGTTTCGTTTTCGAACGAAAGCTCACGGGTATGCTAATCCCTTCAATACTAGTTCGTGCTCGTGTCCAAGGTGGATGGTCTGGGAGGGCCGGCTTGAGTTGAGTATTGAATACCGCTCGACGCTTCGGTGCCGATGCTGGATTGAAGGGTATGATAAGCCGAGAAGTGCCCACCCCTTCTCGGCTTTTTAGGTTATATAGAAAAGCTTGGTAGTGATTCATAGAATGTGGCGATTGATTGATTTAGATGACCTAAAGATACATCAATAATTACTATTGACTTATAGTGATTATTGATGTACAGTACAAAATATGAATATAGAAGATTACGATCACACCGTGCGTGTACCTAGCACCGGCGATAAACCCTTTGATTGGGCCTCTACAATAGGAATGCCACCAGATGAAAGTTTAGTTGATAGCGGTGAGTTTGGGGAGGTTATCCCTTTACCGGGGTGCGAGAGTTGGGCTGTGGGAGGTGATGGGCTGCATCGTGATGTTACAGACTGCGGAGATATGTATTTTGATCCTTATGTTCAGACTATTCGACCAGACGCTACCGATGAAAATGATTCAGAGTTTGTGGGTCGTAAATCTTTCAGACCTTCGCGTGAACAAAAAATACGGTACGTGCTTGGGGTTGCGGCTACGGTTGCTGTAGCTACGACTGGGTTATTTGTCCGATCCTGCGATGCGAGCGGCGCTGATGGTGAGCTTGAGCGGCAAGAGCGTATCGGTAGTACTCATTCTTCGAGCTATGATCGAAGTTAACCGTTTCATGAACGCAACGATACAACATCAGTAGTTCCGGTATCAAACTCAGGAACGCCAGGTTAGACGATTTTTTTGATTGCGTCTTTGATTATCTTTGGTAGCTTTTCAGACTCGTCTTTGTTCCATTTGCCGAGCACGTAGTCGGAAGCGTCAAAGACATCGAGGTCCTTGCCGCCAATACCAACACGTAAGCGGTGAAAATCATTTGAACGCAGGCTCTCGGAGATAGAACGAACACCGCGGTGACTGCTCTTACCTTCACCACCGACTTTTAGTTCAACTCTGCCAAACTCAAAATCAAGCTCGTCGTGGATAATCAAGATTTCTTCGGGTGCTAGTTTGTAGAATTCGCTTAAGAGTAAAACGCTTTGACCGCTGAGATTCATAAAAGTGTCGGGCATGATCAAAGTTTGTTTTTTGTCGCCAGCTCCCTTTTCTGAAACCTCACCACGGAATTTTTCTTTGTTGTTGAATTTCGGAAAATCATTCGCGGTTGCGTATTCTTCGATCGCGATAAAACCAACATTATGGCGTGTTTTGCTATATTCTTTGCCGGGATTACCGAGCCCTACGATAAGTTTGTACATATTATCTACCAGTATACCACTTCTTTCGATTTAGTGGGTGTGATACTATTAAGCGAAAGCACTAAGCAGTTTTTATAAAGGAATTATGGACGAAAACCAAACAGATAAAAACAGTCAGCAAGCCTCATCGGGCGGCTGGGGTGAAAATAGTAATAACCATCACTCATCCAAAGATTCTGATGGCCAGAAGGTCGAGACTGGCGTCCAGCACGATGATAGTACCACGCGTGGTACTGAACGTGCGCCACGAGCGTTTACTCCACCTCCGATGGCTATACAGAACGATCAACCAAAAAGTGCTCTAATAGCTGGTTTTTCAATCGGCGTAGCTGCCTTTGGGTTGATTGGAAGCTGGCTTCCAATTCTGAATTTTTTTAGCATTATTATCGCACTCGTCGCGATTGTCTTAGGGATTATCGGTCTTTTTAAAAGCAACAAAGCATTGTCGGCTACAGGGATAATTATCGGTGTCATAACGATTTTCGTTGCGATCAGCTTCAATGTGCTATTCTTCGTCTTTGCGGCTGATGAATCTAATAATTCCGATTCGGATGCAACCAAAAGTGAAGGTTTGTACCAGTACAATGAAAAACAGGACGACTTTTACGAATCAATTTAAGCTATCTGATAAGACTTATCTTTGCTGATTGTTCTGAGCTTCTCCACTACAAGAACTATTTGATTAATAGGCGTTAAACTGACATTAAGGCAATTATGCATATAGCGACGAGTGATAGAGCTATTTTTGGCAGCAGCATGAATTTTCTAAAGTCTTGTCGAATATTGGGGACAGCTGGTTCTGCCATCGATACAAAGAGCTGACCTGCAAGAGTCGAGCGTACGCTAAAGAGCGCCGAGATATTTGACGCGATTATGATTGCTGCAAAAATTGCGATCGATTGCGAACTGTCTAACTGCGATAGTGCCAATGCGATATTAGCCAGCAGGAGTGCGGCTGGAATATTAACAATGAGCATAGAAAGAAAAATTGTCGAAACAAAAAAGAGGATTGGGGTCAGTCTCGAATCTAGCTGAACGAGCTGTGCTACAACTACGCTCTGCAAGCCAAAATAATCTGCGATGCCTAAACAGACGAAGCCAAAGGTAATAATTAATCCTGGCTTTATTGGAAGATTTTTAATTATAACCAGCACTTGTTTCGTGAATATATCCCGCAATAAAACAAAGCTTGAGAAAAACAATATACTAATTGCAGTCGTAGCGTGGTGTAGACCTTGTGTGGCGAGCGTTGTGATTAACGAAAAACCGATAATAAGGCTAAAGAGCTGGTTCTTAGTGATTTTTGTATCGGACGGAACTGTCTTGAGCATTGGCTTTTTTGCTAATGCCTTAGTTATTATCCCGGCAGTAACGGTTAAGGTAACGGCTGGGAAAAACATAATTTTGAGAAAATCTGGAAAACTGATTGAAAACGCTGTCGATGCGATAATATTGGTTGGGTTAGAAATCAATGAAAACATACTAAATACATTAGCAGCGATGAAGGCTGAAAAAAGTAATGATGTATTCTTCTGGATGCTAGGTAGTGAAAGCAGAACAGGGATAATTGTTAGAATCACGTCGTCATTATCGGCAGTGAAACTGATAAGACCTGCGAGTAGAAATATTGGCAATATCGGGTTGTGCTTTGTGTTGGGTTGAGACAACCAGGTCGTGGCAATAAATCTGTATAACCCACTCGATCTCGCGCTAAACGCTATGTATGCAGTTCCATAAAAAACTATAAGAATTTGAAGCAACTGTAGAGTAATATCCACGATTATTTTTTGACGGGTCCGCCGTCTTTGGTCGGAGCTTTAGATGAATCGCTGAAACTAAATTGGATTGGCGTGCCGCTAAACTCCGCATGGTTTCGGAACTCTTTTTCCAAATAACGCTTCCAGCTCCAGTGAAGAAACTTCGTGAGCTGACCCTGGATCAAGAACTGCGGTGGATTACTGTCAATTTGCGTAATATAACGTAACTTCGGATGGGTGTTCTTCAGACCAGCTGGCGGATGCATGCGAATTGCTCGTTGCAGCCAACGGTTGAGTTCGCTGGTGGTAAATTTCTGATGACGATTTTTCTCAAGATCCATAAATATATCGAGTAGTTTGCTAACGTTTTGACCGGTTTCGGAACTGGTGAAAATTAGTGGAGCCCACCAAATGTGCTTAAAAGCATCGGCAATTTGCGGGGCGAGCTTGTCACGAGTGTAGGCATCTTTCTCAATCGAGTCCCACTTGGCAACGACAATTATTAAGCTCTTACCGGCGTCTTTGACCATTCCAGCAATTCTCTGGTCGAGATGGGTGTTGAGCTCATTGGCGTCGAGGAGCAAACAGCAGATTTCACTATCTTCAATTGCTCGCAAAGTTCGCAGCACACTAAAGTTCTCAACGCCGACTTCGATTTTGCCGGGCTTACGGATGCCAGCGGTGTCACGCAGCATGATTTTACGTGAATGGTACGTAATCTCCACTTCGTTGACGTCACGAGTCGTGCCGGCTCGGGAGCTAACGATGGCCTGCTGTTTCTTGGAGAGGACGTTAAAAAGACTACTTTTACCGACGTTCGGTCGACCAACTAGCGAGACACCAAGTGAAGCGGCGTCTTCTTTGACACGGACCTTTGGCACACTTTTTAAGATCTCATCGAGCAGATCATCAATCCCCTGCGCATGCATAGCGCTAGTTATGACTTGAGTACGGATGCCCGATTTACGCCAGTCTTGCTTGGTCTTTTGTGATGATTTATCGGACTTGTTAATAGCTAGAATGACTGGTTTTTTAGCTTTGAGCGCCATCTTAGCGACCCTGCGGTCCTCCTCGGTCAAGAGGGTTGTTGAGTCAACAACCACAACAATTGAATCGGCACTAGCCGCCGCCTCAGTAATTTGATCCTGGATTGTTGCTTCGAAGTCATCTTCGGCTTCTTTGAAACCAGCGGTGTCGACCAGCCAGAAGCTTTGCTGATTAGCTCGAATCTTGGCGATTACTTTGTCTCGAGTCGTGCCGGATTCATTGGCAACGATGGCTTGCTGGTGACCAACTAGTCGGTTGAAAAGACTGCTCTTCCCTACATTGGCACGGCCGATAATTGCTACGATTGGTAATTTACTCATGATTGTATTTCCTCTAATTCTTCATCGGTTAATCGACGATACTCACCTGATTTTAGTCCTTCTAGTGTCAGCCCATTCATTTCATAGCGATGAAGTGTCTTAACATGGTTACCAAGTGCTTCAAAGCTACGACGGATTTGACGATTGCGACCTTCTTTTAAGGTAACAAAAAAAAGACGATCATTTTTAGTACTAGGTCGAACGCTAAATTTACTAATTCCATCGTCTAATTCAACGCCCGGTCCTTGAATAAGAGCCAGATTTCCGGCATCGAGTGGTTCACGAAGAGTTAAACGATACAATTTTTGTTTACTGTGTTTCGGATGGGTTAGATGCTGGGCTAGTTCGCCATCATCAGTTAAGATTAGCAGTCCAGATGTATTTTTATCTAGTCGACCAACTGGTTTAAGCTTACTCAGCTGTTTTGGTAAGACAGAGTAGATGGTCTCAACCTCTCCCTGCTTGGCACGGCTAGTGATTACGCCGACAGGCTTGTGAAACAAAAAATAGCTGTACTGACCTTCTTTAATGGCAACACCATCTAGCAGGACTTTATCATTTTTTGAAACGGTTTGTCCTTTTTCAGCTGGCTTGCCATTTACTGATACTTGGCCATCAACGATGGCAGTGTCTGCACTTCGACGAGATAATCCCGAGAAATGAGCTAAAAATTTATTGATTCGCATAGAAGTAGTTTATAATATGCTCAAGTTTGCAACAAAGAATTTAAAGCGGTAAGGTTTGTCAGCTAAATAAAAATTAGCTTGATTGATTATTCTGCTGTTCAGCTTCGGCAATCATAGCTTGTTCATCACTCATATTGTCGTCAAAGTCTTGTGTTGCAGAATTTATAGGTTGATCAGTAACAACATTACCATTATCGGCCAGAGCGCTATCAGAATCATCATCAGAGCTGACATAAGAGCTTTGTGCGACGGGAGGTGTTGCTAAAGGTGGTTGCTGCTGGCTTGATCCATTTTGTTGCTGATTGTCATCAGTTGGAGCTGCTTGTGTGACCGGCTGCATGGTGGCTGAGTGTTGTTGTACCTGGGGAGCTGGCTCATCGACCAGAGGCATAGCGGGAGCTGGTGCTTGACTAGTAATTTGTTGGGTTCTGTCGACGTAATTTTCGGTATTTGGCTGTTGGCCTGCTTCAGCAACTGCAGCATCTATTGGCAGGTTCGGTATAAAGATATCTTCTTCAGCTGGTTCAGCGGGCTTAACTTCCTCTACACCTTTGGCTGGCTCTGCGAGGACCTCTGCTACAACTGCAACCATATCTTCGATAGTAATCTGTGATTTTATCAAATATCGGTCGGCGCCAAGTCTCTCGCCACGTTCCTTGTCGCTTTGCTGACTTAATGCCGTCATCATGATAATTTTGGCATTTTTGACTTCAGGAGTTGAGCGTAGAATGTCGAGCACATCAAAACCACTTATTTTTGGCATCATAACGTCAAGGATTAATAAATCGGGTTTTTCTCGGACAGCAACGGCCAAAGCTTCTTCGCCATCAGATGCCGTAATAGTTTCGTATTCTTCGGCCTCTAAGCTGGCAGCATAGATTTCGCGTAAATTACTATCGTCTTCTACTAACAGAATTTTAGTCATTGATTTCATGATAGAACATCGGTAATTTTAGCGCAAGCCATAAGCGTGATTTAAAAGCTTTTAATAATTAATTCTCTATTGTTCAACAACATATCAAAACATACACAGTTGGTCGCCGACAGACTATGTTCGGGGTAGTGTTTTGATAAAGAGTTGATTCGAGAACTTATAATTTTTGATGCCCACAAAAAGAAGCAGAATCTTTTCTAGAATTATTCTTCTGGCTGTTCGTATGACGGCTCAGCACCGAAAATTTGAACACCAATAGCTTCGCTAAAATCATTAATGATAGAGGCAAGTTCATCAGTGCCATCTAATGAAGCAATTAAAGCATCTGACATATTCTCTGGATATCTTTCTCCTCCTTCATCAACGAAACCAAGCTTGAATTCACGCATCGTACTATCTTTATAGAAGGTAATTCCTGGCGGCAAATTTGCTCTATCTTGAAAAAGAGTAATAGGTGCAGTTAACTCAATAGAAGTGAATAAATACTGGTCTCCAAAATCACCATCGTTAATTCCAATGCCATCTTCGTGACTAGGCTCAGCAGTTCTTAACATCAGAGCGCCAATTGTGCTTTCAGGAATTTCAGGGAATAAAATTTCTTGCTTGAGTTCTCTTCTGTCGTGATCTGCTAATCTACTGTCAGTTACATTCGGATTTCTATCAGCCATTTCATAGATAGCATTCGTGAGGTGTAAAGTTAAGTTTGGGTCACTCTCTCTCCTCATACTATCTCTAAGATCAATCTTAGATAACGCTAAGGATTTCATTGCTGCGTCAAGAGCCATCCCATCTTCTCTTATTGCCTCTTGTGGTGTTCCTACGGATATCATTATTTCTCCTCGTTAGTTGCTTATATGTCAAAAATACTATATTGATTTTAAATATGCAAGCATAAGAAATTTCGATATGTTATTTTTTCATGTGTGGCTGGATGTTTCTACAATGATGACGCCAAACGACGTGATAAGCTAAGCATTACTCAACTTTGGCGACAAAGTTGAATGATTAAAATAATATTATTTTTTAGTATCTTGACCACTGTCAACGGGTTACTGAGTTTTTAATTGATCGGCGTCTTTTGTCGATAGTCGTGGTAGTTGGATAAAGAATGAACTACCCTCGCCTGGCTTGCTTTCAACCCAGATTCTGCCATTGTATAGCTCTATGATTTGCCGTGAAATGAATAGTCCTAACCCAGTTCCGCCAATAGTTCGTGTGGCACTGCTATCAACACGATAGAATTTCTCAAAAAGATGCCGAATGTCTTCTTCGGGTATACCAAGGCCGCTGTCACGAACGACAATCTGGACTGTTTTTTCGTCTCCACTGAGATCGACAGTCACCCCACCTTTTTCGGTGAATTTTATAGCATTATTTATCAAGTTAGTTACAACTTCCGCCATGCGATTTTCATCGACGTGGATCAAATAGACAGGTGCAACTGCAGTCTTAGCCTTGCCGCCATAGGTCATTAAAATATCGAGATTTTTTTCTTCTGCGGTGAACTTCTCTTCTTCGATAATTTTTTCCAAAAAAAGATCGGTATTGACGACGGTCGGATGACTAACGAGCCGCCCATCTTCGCTCTTGCTAGCGGTTAATAAGTCTTGGAAAAGCTCACCGAGCCGCTTAGTTGAGGCACGGGCTTTTACAATATAGCTTTTGGCTTTTTCATCAATATTTGAGAGTTTTGGGTTCATTGCCAATGCGAGGTAGCCCTCGATTGCAGCGACTGGTGTACGCATTTCATGGCTGGCTGTGCTGACAAACTCGGCCCTTCTCTGCTCTTGTTCACGTTCGATACTGACGTCACGCATGACAACTATTGTGCCGTTGACCTTGTTGCCGTGAGTTTTAATTGGTGCGATAGAAGCAGACATGGTTACAATCCGTTTGTTCTTAGTCTGGACGCTGAGGTCTCTTTTGATGGCTTCGCCGCTACGCATAACTTGATTAATCGGGTTGGATTCTCGTGGTATCGGATTGCCCTTTTCGTCAAATAGCGGGATGACTAATTCACTACTAATGCTAATTGCGTCGTCGCCAAGCCAGCCAAAAGTTTCCTGGGCAGCTTTGTTAATAATCTGAACTACAGCGCTGGTATCGGTCACGACTACGCAGTCGCTAATGGCTTCGATTAGGATGTTGGCTTTATTTTTCTCCTCATCTAATTTGTCGTTGAGGATGGTATTTCTTGAACTTCGGTTAGCTTTTTCCTCGCTTTTAAGTAGTTGCCAGCCAACAAACATGGCCGCTAGCTGCACTAATAATAGTACGATTAGCTGCGTTATATTAAGCGAAAACGCCGGTGTAAGTTTTAACTCTAGAACAAACCAAACTGCACTCAAGATAAGTGCACTATCAAGAAAGCTAGCATATTCTGCTAGTAGCATCCCGCAAAGTAGCGCAAGGATTAGGCCATATAGCGCAGTATGAAGAGGTGTCGATGTCGCTAATAAGATTATTACCAAACTACTGATCAGTAAGCTTGCTCCTGTAGCTACAGTTTCAGAAAAAAGTTCAATAACTTGTTGTCTAAGAGCAACCATGAGGAGGATCACTGCACCAATAGCTAAGCTGAGTTTAGATACACCAAAATCTGAACCTATCAATTGGTTTCCCCAAAGCCCATAACCAGAAATTAGAACAGCAAATAGACCAATCGTGCCAGTTGCAAGCTCGACGACTATACCGTGATATTTTGATTTTTTGAACTTTACGAGTGCCATTTGCTACCAGTATACATTTTTTAGCTAGTAATGTTTACGCTTTTAAGCGCAGCTCTCGGGAAAAATGACTGATTTCTTTACTTTTTTTATGATACTATATGTGGGCATTGTGGCCCCTTCGTCTAGCGGCTAGGACATCAGGTTCTCATCCTGAAAACAGGAGTTCGATTCTCCTAGGGGTCACCAAGTAAAACGCACCACCTCGAGTGGTGCTTTTTGCTTGGCCGTTCGCTAAAAGCGAACTATCGAACGAAAGAGTTCGGGTGCCAAGTCGATTTTCGTGAAGCTCGCTTCTAAGAAAATTGTCTGCACGTCGCTTGCGACATTCTCCTAGGGGTCACCGATACAAATACTCAGATTTTTATTAAATTTTGTTGACAAATAGTCATTTATATATATAATGCTAATCATGACAGGTGAAGCAACACAACCAGGTGGCGACGACAAAGCTAGTGTCGACGAGGCTAGCGCCGCGTTAGAGGTGCATAGAAAACGTCTCGCTGAGATAGATCCTGAGCTTGCTGCTGGTCTGGACTTAGATACAGAAGATGGACGAATGATGCTGCTGATTGGCGCTCTACTGACTAGCGGAGAAGACTTCAGGCTCACCGCCACAGATGCCGATGGTCATGCAGAAACACTTAATGTAAACCCAACTGGCGACGGAGACGACCACGCCTTATTACTAGATATTTCTACTGAAGCTCCGGATGGCGCCATGTCACCAGAACTTGCTACGCTAGCTGCGAAATTAGAATTACTAGAGAGTGACCTTAATGCTGATGCCGCACAATTATTGAATAAAGAAGAGCAATAATTTTTTGTAAGTAGTGGCCGTTTTCACTTAGGGTTATGGAAAAACATGGATCGCTGCTGGCATACCTGAGTCAACTGAAGAATTATATGTTTGGGTTATTTCGGTAATTGTAGATTATAGTTACTGAAGTTCAGTTGATCTTTTAAGAATTAAGAATCAGCTATGCAATACCCAATAAATTTGGCAGAACAAAAAGGTTAATTATTGTTTTTCAGCTGGGGCGTTTTGAAAAGGTTTTTTTAAGTTGTCTTTCAATCCATAGAATGGAGACAAACCACTAGACCATAAATTTCACTCTTGATGTTAAACTCAATTCTACCCTCAGCAGTCACCCCTACTCCTCCACCAGCCCCACCAGAGCCTCCGATATCTCCGGCTGCAGTGTTCTCACAAAGCTGTTCGTTAAGTGTCCTTCATCGAAATAGACTATCAGTCCGCCTATAATTACGAAACAGGTATCATCAGAACACATAAGATTATTCAAATCCAGAGTCGAGACAGATTCCGAATTCATTTGATTGGCTGCTTCATGTAAGGGGTCAAGTGCTATGACGTTATTTCTGATATTGTTGCATTTTTCGGGGTTCTTGGCGTTGAGCGCAAGACAATTCGGGACATTTCTACCACCTGCAGGCGCATCATGAATGGCTAGCACTTTACCGCCTCCGCTTGTAATAGTTTCTATAGTTTTTTTATATTCAGCCTGAGCAACGGAGTTCTTCTCCTTATCCGGCACACCTGTGATTGGAAGGCCTGTTAAGTCAGCCATAATAGTTGCGTCGTAATCACCATCCACAATAGATCCCACCGCCCACTTGTTCCAAGACATGCAATTAGCGGAAAGCCCTTCGGCTTTAAACTCTAACGGCGCCATGACTGTATAGCATTCGGAAGCTAAGTAGGTGTCAAGTCGCCAGTTCTTTTCTGTGGTAACCTTTTCAATTGCAGCCTGCCACATCCCTGCATGAGAGTTTCCAATCAGTGCAATCCTTACCGTTGAGTCTTTATTTCCATATGTGCAAACTTTACGATCTGAGAAATGTCGGTTTGCCCAGCAACCGTCTTTATACACCACTGACTTGTCTTGTTTGGCGAACGATGGTGACATCAACAGGCTTGAACCCTCAATAGTACAGTTTGTATGCCGAAGTGCTCCTGCACCAATGCATTCATCGTCTCTTGCTAGCGCCTGCTGAAGCCTGACTGAAGCCTCTTCACTCTTTGTCGCACTCATTTGTGCCATACCTGCCGAGACACCAATTACAACCAATATACTGGCAAAACCGTATATGAAAGTTCTTTTCACGCTTTTCTTAAGTATTTTTGAGTCACGAATTGGGTCTTCAACGAATCGTTTTGTTAAAGCCGCCAATACTAAAACCGCTATGATTAGAATAAGCTTATGCTTCCATGTTAGCCCCTTGCCTAACGCATATGGTGCGAGCACTACGGCAGGCCAATGCCATAGATATATTGAGTACGAAATATCACCGAAAAACTGATTTGGCTTCCAGCTGAGTAGTTTTCGTGGAGACCACTTTATGGAGTCAATAGCTGCCAATAGGATTAGCCCGGTCCCAAATGTTGGTAGAAGCGCTGTGTAGCCTGGAAAGGGTGTGTCTGAAGTGAATATTAGGATTGCAGTGCTAACACCAAGGAGCCCTATCCAAGAAAGCAAAACTCGTGCTTTACCAGATGGTATCCACCATTTTGTTATCGAAATGAGCGCTACTAGTCCGCCTAGTCCAAGCTCCCACACTCGGGTGGTTGTAACAAAATATGCACTGGCCGGATCAGTTTCTGTTAGGTGTACCGACCAAGCAAGTGAGACAAAAAATATTGACGATAATGCTAAAGCGATGCGCTTTTTGGCCGAAAGGAATCGTTTGCCAAAAATGAATAACGAGCCAATAAGAATTGGCCAGACTGCGTAGAACTGTTCTTCGATTGATAAAGACCAATAATGCTGAACTGGACTCGGGGCATCTTGAGATCTCAAATAATCCGTGGCAGTAGATGCAAGCATCCAGTTTTGTCCGTAGATAGCTGAAGCGATTGATTCACGTGCCGTCCCTTGAATCATAGTTTCAGGTAGAAAAACCACGCTAGCAGCTATAGTTGCTAGAAGGACAAGGGTGGCTGCGGGTATCAACCGGCGTATTCTTTTTGCCCAGAAGTTAGAAAGTTTTTTCAAAGTTGTTGGAGGATTTTTTAGCAAATGTTGCGTGATTAAGAAACCAGAGATAACAAAGAAAATATCTACTCCTACATAACCACCAGGTAGTCTGTCGGGCCAAAAGTGAAATAATAAAACAGCCAGTACCGCTACTGCCCGAAGTCCTTGAATGTCTTTGCGCAAAAAATCCTGCCTTTTCAGTTATCTTAAGTATGAATATTAGCCTATCAACTCCTAGTACGACAAGGCTTGCTGCTCTATCTGAGCGGTCAGTGAACGTTCGATCCTCACGAAAAATTTAAGAAAAAGATTGGTAAAATTTTGTTATGTCGTTTTTTTAAAGAATAAATATGAAAAGAAATAGCAGCCAAACTATGACGACGAATAGCGCCCCGAAAATATTATTAGCTTTCTTAATTCTGTTTGATTTGCGTAGATTTTTATTTTTTAGTGATGGTAGGTAGCTGCCGATGTTGTCAACCATTTTAAAAGTTTTTTGTTTTTGGAGTGTGGCGGTGTTTGTTTGACTAATAGCTGAGAACATGAAGATTGCGGCCTGTTTCGAGTCCATGACTCGGGTATATAAATAAAGGTGATTACCGATAAACTCAAAATCTATTGGATAGTTTGAGCTACTAAGATACTCAACGAGCTGAGGACTGAGGACTTGCAAGACTTCGATTTCGTATTCCTGGGGACCGTAGGCCGTATATTTTTTGTCAAAAACGTTGCCAAGCTTCATCTGTTGATTATTATCAGCGTGCGACGAATTTAATGAAGGGTTAAGCTTGTTGTCTAGTATGATGTGAGGAAATTTAACTGGTAATGTAATCTCAGCCACACCATAGTCTGTCTGTAATTTATTCTTACTCGAGTTGAGAACATAATAGCTGAACACTCGAAACGGATTGCCATCAATTGTACCCTTGATTATATTTTTAATTTCACGAAACTCTGGATATGTTTTAAAAAGCGCTCCGTCGGAAGATATAACGTCACGATGTGAGAAGGTAAAACTATTATCATCACTGAACTGCTTGAGCTGACTAATCTTGAGCTTCATTTTGTTGGTTGCTATGGCTACGCCAAAAACCGCTACTAATGCAATAAAAATAAAAAAAATAATGCCAGCTAATTGCCCGATAATATACCGGAAAGACAAGAAAGGTGCAGTTCCTTGCCCGAAGTTCAATAATGCTGATAGTGTCATCGATAAAAACAAAAGCGATGATGCAACAATCATAATACGGTTGACGTACTTCATTGGTATGACTACAGAGTTAAAAATAGTAATATCGTCATTTTTGTTATCAAAGGCCGAGAAATCTAACATGTTTGAACATACCTTTCTATTGACTAGTGCACTTACTCAACAAGCAATATAGCATAAACATATTTTCTAATTATGTTTATTGGCCGAGTTATTTCTTGATTTTAGCAGAATACTTATTTCCAGTTAATTAATACTGATTAAGGTGGCAAAAAACCAGATAATTGCGACAACTATGGCAAGGTTGAAGATTATTTTGATCATTTTGCTCCTGCTCAATTTTGGTTTTTGCAGAATTGGTTTATAGGTACCGATATTGTCAACCATCTTGAAAGTCTTTTGAGGTCCTTGTGTTGCCGTGTTGAGCAATTCAATTGCTGAAAATATTTTCCACACGCTTTTTTTTGAATTTATCTCATTGGCGTATAGATAAAGATAATTATCAATAAACTCGAAATCAATCGCATATCTGGAGTTACTAAGCTGCGAGATAAGTTCGGGAGTTAATATTTGCAAAACTTCGATTTCGTACTCACTCGGTCCATAGGCTGTGAATTGATTATTAAATGCTGTACCTAGATTCAGGCGTTGACTGTTTATTGTGTGGCTGCCATTGATGGCTGGATTTAATTTGTTGTCAAGAATAATGTGTGGAAATCTTCTCTGTAACGCTATCTCCGCTACGCCAAACTTGACTACAGGATCACTTTTTTTGTAGATTGGTTGTATTAAAAAATTGAAAACCCGAAATTCATTATTACCAATTTTCCCGCTGACAACATGCTCTATCTGATATGAATCTGGATTAGTTTGAAACAAAGAGCCAAGGCTAGAAAATATACGGTCCAATTCTAGGTGTTTGAAGTTGTTATCGTCACAGAATAGCCTAAGCTGACTTGAGAAAAGCTGTTCTTTTCGATCGGAATTGATATGTATCGACAGAGTTATCGCACCCATGACAAAAAGGAACGCTATGATCACGAATATAACCGGTGTATCAGTAAAAAAGAATAATAAGAAGATAAAAACAGACAATATCATGCTCGTGTAAATTATTGGGTTGATCACTTTTGCTGGGACCCAGACGGTATCAAAGACTATTACTGTATCTCTAGTATTCCTGTCAAAGGCTGTATAGTTTAGCATGTTAAGATGTTGTTTTATGCAGCCGTATCTACTATGGCATCATGTTTTTTCTGTGAACGCCATGCGAAGAACCACAACATTCCTGCCCCACCATTCCAGACTAAGCTTGCTAAGAGTGCCGCTGAGCCAAAAACTATCGGTGCACTACTCCCAACAAAAATATCTTCAATCTTTCGTTCTATTTTGAGCTCTTCCGTTGTAAGCGAAGAGCTATTGGTCGCAGATTCTTGATAGCTACTTTCTCTAACTCCTTTTTTAAACGAGTTACTATTAGTAGCTACGTAGGCAGATACCCCAGCTAGTAGGACAGCTAAGAGTAACGCTATAAATTTGAGGTAGAGTCCTACACTTTTCTTGAAGTAAAGCAAGCCAAGTGCAATCAAGCTAAGAAGATTGATAATTGGGCTTATTGCTGTAGCAATCGCAACCAAAGGCTCGTTCTCGCTAGCAAAGCCGATTGCAGCGATAAATGAAAAAAGTGATCCAAACAAACTAAAAAATGCCACAATCGAGGCTAAAATTAACATCGTCAGGAAAAAACCAGAGTAACGACCATTGTTTGTTGAAGTGGTGCTAGGCTGCATTGCCGTAGCTGGCTGTGGGGTCGGTTGGCTAATTGATTGGTCCATAGGCTTATCGCGTACGGCTGAAGTAAATCCCTGGTTTCCATCGTTTTTTATGTTGTGCGATTTTATTTCATTTGCAGTGGCGCCGGATGATTGTTTTGTTTCTTCGTTCATATTTCCTTTGTTTATTATGTAGTCACAATTAATATAGCATAAACTCGATGGCTTGCTGCGATGAGCAGCTTTACTTGTCAACTGCTCCACTTTGTTTGGCTGGTATGCTGTGAGTACTTGCAAATTCATAAATAGCTTGCGCACGGCGAACAAGATACGGATGCGTACTAAATGTTTCGCTAACTAAATTAAAGCCATTGTTGCTCTCGGTGAGTTGGTTTGTGATTCCTTCAATAGTGGCATACTTTGTGACATTTGGACCAACGTGAACTTTTATTAAAGCACTAATGACAACATCTGGATCGGCAGTATACGCAACGCTCAAGCGATCAGCGGTTTTCTCTGCTCGCCGACTCCAGAAACCAAAAATCCAAGTAAAAATCCCACCAAAGAAAGGGATCGAATATAGTGGAGCGAGGTAGATACCAATGCTAGTGTGCTTATATGCAATATGCCCAATTTCATGTACGACAATCGACTTCAATTCATCAGGAGTGAGACCATCGACTGCTCCGGAATGTAAGACTACGCAATATGGCTTCATAAAGCCGAAAGCATAGGCATTTAGCATCGGCTGTTGGATAATAAAAATTTCCATTGGTGGAATATTAAGGTCGCTGCAAACTGAGATGGCGTAGTTGTGCAGCCAAGACATTGAAGAAAAACGAATATTGAGCGCGTTAGCAAGCATTATCTGGCGCTGCATACGGATGGTAATCATAATCGTGCCTAAGACTACGGCTAGAAGAATAGCGAAAAGTCCCACAAACACTACTTCACCTATAAAACCTTGAATGCCATCCTGGAGTGAAGCAATTAATATTGCGAAAAAAAGATAAATACTTAGCATTGCTCCACTAGCGATCAGGCCAATGACTAGAGCGGAAGTATCTTTGCTGCTTCTTGCCTGTTCTAATATTGGTGATTTAATAAAGGGATCTCCTACTTTTTTGATTTTAATTACTTTAGTAATCATAGCAAATTCTCTTACTACTTTGCACCGGCAAAGTAGTAAAAACTTAGCGATAAAACTGAAGGAAACCATGGTTATATAAAAAATAATTGACAAAAAATCAAAATATACATATGTTATTCACATAGTAGTTTATTGATTTTCGTAAGGTGCACGGAATATAATTATGCAAAATGCAGAAATGCCACGAGGAGCAGATATGAATTCTCAAAAGTGGGATGGAACTTTAACTGCACAGCAAGTTGGACCCGATGGTTGCGGCGAAGGAACCCCTGAAGAATGCTTCGCATTATATGGGGAAACCGGTGCGTTTCAATGTCTTGTTGAAGTAAACCCTGAATTGGCGGTTCAAGCTGCAGTCAGTCTTGCTGGGAGGGTGAACATAGATCCAGTAACATCCGAAGTCCGCTGTCCGGCACCAGATGGCATAGCTGAAATTGCAGTGGCGATTTCATCGCAGGGCGAACTAGAGGCTAGTCGAGTGAGGGATGTCGCACAAAAAAACAGCAGAAAATCATCAGATAGGACCAGAGGGCGAGAAAACTGGAAGCTTCAATGATCTGCTTATTGAAGTTAATGTCAGCCTTGGGTATAGACGATTACCCAACGATGGTGATACGTAAATCCGTAATTTCCTGTTCGCAAGACTTGTCACATACAGCAATAAGTTGAGCTTTTGCGAAATGAGCAAGCGTGGCAGCTCCTGCAGAATTAGCTAGTAAGATTAGTTTACCAGTGCCGTCTATTTGATTTAAGTGGAGTTGTTTCGGTAGAATTTTCTCGATTGCCTCTTGGGCTAATGTAATGTCTGATTTTTTTTGGTTAAGTGAAAGCTTGCTAGCTTTTCGATGAAGAAGATCGCCGAGTGAGTCCATCTCTAACTACTTACTTTTTGCTGAACCAATGATTCGTTGGACGGTCTGGACAAGTTGTTTTGGCGTGATCTCTGCTTTAATGAAATATCCGTCTGCCTGTGCAGCTGAAGCTGCGCGTGAATGATCATCCTGCGCGTAGTTGGTTGTAATGACAATTTTTGTTCTAGGTAAGCCATTTCCTTCTTCGCCTCGTAGTTCTTTTAAAACCTGGATGCCGTTCTTTACCGGAATCCATAAATCCAACAATATTAGATCAAAATCACCTTTTTCTGCAGTTTCTACTGCATCTTTCCCACTATCAATAATCGTGACAATATAGCCTGCATTTTTTAATGCACGTTCATACATCTCACTTATAAAGTGATCATCTTCTATACAGAGAATGGTTTTTGATCCAGCCATGTCCAGTTTGAATTACCTCTCCATCATTATCTTCTGCTTGGGCGTCAGTTGCAAATTTTTTATATGTTGGAACAGTAAACCCGAAGGTACTTCCCTTATCCTCTTGGCTATTGACCCATATCTTACCTCCATGAGCATCAACGATAGTCTTGCTCAAAAATAGCCCGAGACCGCTACCGCCAAACTGACGTTTACTGCGATGGCTACGGTAGAACTTTGTGAACATATTACTGACCAGTGAGCCGGGTATACCAATCCCATGATCAGTAACTGTCGTCTGGACCATATCACCATCAAGTTTGACATCAATCATTATATTATCGTGACTAGCTCCATACTTTATGGCATTATCGACGAGATTAATTATCGTGTGTTCAATCATCGCGCTATCAACTGCTACGGGCGGAAGCTGCGTGTCTGGCAGAGTGTAGCTAAGTTTTTTACCATGAGCTTCTGCGCGCACGGCTAAATCTTGTGCAACAGAAGCTATCAGGTCTTGCCAATTAGTTTTAGTCTGGTTGACAACTAGTTCACCACGATCAATCCTTGCTGCGCTCAAAATATTGTTAACAAAACTTCCGAGCTGCTCAGCGCTGACATACATTTTTTGTAAGAATTCTTTCTGATCTTTATCGAGTTTATCAGCAACTTCGTCCTCGAAAACCTGCAGATAGCCACGAATAACCGTAATCGGCGCTCGCAACTCGTGCGCAACAATAGCTACAAAATCAACTTTTTGGTCTTCTTGGTCCTGTTCGCTTGTTCGATCAATTATTGTCAGTATTGTATCGTTACCATTTTTATCACTTCGATTATATTTAGCAAAAATTTCAAAATATTTCTGCTCACCGATTGGGGTCTGATATTCGATATCACGCCAATGATTTTCGGCTTTAACCTTGGCTTGGTTAGCTTCTAGCCAGGTTTTAATAATGGGAGAGCCATATCGCTTGAGCCGTATTGTGTCAATCAGTGGGCTACCGATTAGTTCTGAGTCTCTAAATCCTAAGACTTCACTGCCTGTTTGGTTGCAATTTGAAATTTTACCATCCGAGTCCATCGTGATAATACCGACACTTAGCTCATCAAATACAGTCTGCATTTTTGCTTGTATTGCTTGAAGTTCAATTGGATCATCAACTTTTTTACCAGGTGGATTGTTGAGCAGTTCCCAGAATTGTGAGATAAAGTGCGATGCATATTTGTTGGCATTCAATACACTAATTTGTTCATCAATATCACGGTGATTACGTTCGGTATCGAGCCAAGTTTGGATGTCATCAAATGGACGTTGGTCTGCACGATTGCGAGCAAAATGTAGAAGTAACGCAATGAAGAAGCCGAACGCAGAAGAAACGATTAATGAATCGTTAAATCTCCAACCTATAAGATCATGTAATGCGTAAAAACCAAAAACCCCGATCATTATGCCAAGAAAACTAATGAGGCTGTGACTTAAAAAACGAATAATATAAAATTGACGAGCTGGCTTCACGTTGCGTCAACCTTCATATCGTTTGGAACGACTTCTATCCAGGTTTGCCCAGGGTTGAGACCAATTTCTTTATTGCTACTATCGGTAAAAATTAACTGATTAAATGGTGATGACTTCGACCATGTTGCTTGTTGCTGTTGTCCGTTTTGAAAGATTACAGCTTCGCCACCTGCAGTAGTCTGATAAATACTGTGACCATGAACATCACGCGAGAATCCAGCTTTTAGCACCACCACAACAGCCGGCGAAATGTGCTTTTCATTCTCTCGATCTTTGTGAGGATTTCCAGCTAGATATCGGCGATAGCTATTGGTAACTGGCTCATAACGATACTCTACGCTATAGATTTTTGATGAAAAAGGAATGTCTATAGTTGTAATAGTAGGTACGATATTCTTTGGCTTGCTCTGCCTTTTAATAGAATCGAAATCACTCTTGATGAATCCTTCTTCAATGCCAAGTGCACGTAAGGTTTTCATACGGCTATACACGTTGTGTGGTGCATATCTGTCACTACTGCGGAAAAAACTACTAGTAAACTTCATCTGATCAAGGTCACGGAATGATGGAGTTGCTCGGGCTCTCTCTATCGCTTCTCCGCTGCCGCCAACATGAGCAACACTAGAGTCAAAACCGAGAGCCCAGTCAATGTGGTGCATACGCAGACTTCGGATTGGTCCAACGAGCTCTGGTGTCCCTGCTTGGTAAAATGCTAAATTACGGGTGATTCCACCCTCCTCCATCGCTTCAAAAACAACACCAGCATCGATCAGCCCAGACTGCGGACGGGCTTCAGGGGTGTTTTCGATGACAACTCCTGTGATGGGTCTCTCGGCCAGTATGCTATTCATTTTTTCGCCAGTTAACGATGATTTAACGATTGACGCCGGGGCTCGACCTGTCTGATTACTGGTTCTTGTCACTTGGTTCTGTGCACGGAAAAATGCAAACCAAATAATACCAACAATCACTATGAAGGCTAACGTAATCGAAGCGTATCGGTAGATAGCATGATGTTTCGTCAAGTGTGTACGAATTCGTTTTTTATTTTGCTTGTCATTCGACTCAGTATCTTTTTGACTATTAGTGTGTGGAGAACTGGCTTTCATAGTAGCAAGTATAGCAAATTACGCTTATGGTAGTTTGGGTTTACACGATTGTTACGATGATAGTTTATACTGGAGAAATTATGTTAGACGTTCTTCTATCCTCTGCTCCATATTTAGTAACGATTATAACGATAAAACTCTTTATCCATTTCGGTTTCTTGTCTGTCTCAATTAAACCTGCCGTCTCTGATTTGGTTGGGAAAATTGCCTTGCCCTTAATTATTTTTGCAACACTGATAAAAATAAACCTTAAGCCAAGCGATGGAAAGCTTTTCTTGCTCTGCTTAATTTTGGTTTTTGGCTTGCAAGCACTAATATTTTTCATCGCAAAGCTTAGAGATATTAAAACTTCAAAACAAATGGCAATGGTTCTTGGATTCGGTTCGCTATCTCTAGGAACAATTATCTATCCACTAGCAATGTTGAACTTTGGTAATGATGTTTTTCAAAAAGTGGTGCTCTACGACTCGATTGGCTGGTTTATCATTTTTCTGACTTTCTCTCAATTTTTTGCACAAATTAAATCGAACGAAGCACACTCTTTGTATGAAAGTTTAGCAAAGATAGCTAAGTCTCCATCAGTTATAGCCATCGTATTGGGCCTAACTTTTAATTTGATTAACTTTACTCCACAAATCTTGATAGATTCTGTTGAGTTTAGCTCAAGAAGCTTCGGCTTTCTAGCTGCTCTTTTAGTCGCTTTGAATCTAACAATGCCGAAGCCTAAAACAGTTACTTTTATATTTGTTGCTTTTATTGCTCGAATTGCAATCGGATTATCGATTATAATAATTCTTAACGCTGTTATTCATTTTGACGAGCCAACTATTATTGCAATTACTCTAAGTATGTTCTCGCCAGTTAGCGTAATGGGGCTAATTTTCTGTGATCAATACGGATTTGACGAAAAATACTACACGCAAATACTTGCTGTTACAACAATCGCTTCGCTAATCTTCCTGCCGTTCGTGATAGCAGCTTTAAAGTTGCTAGTTTGACAGCCCAGAGTTTTAAGGATTATCATTCAAACAATGAATGGAAGACAAATTTCTTTAATCATGATGATGCCCATGCCTTGCCCTGGGTCAACTATCTAATTATACAGAAGCAGGTATAACCATCACAGACCCAGGGATTATTTCTATAAATTATAAATTGACACTTGAAGGAAAATGTAATGCCAATACGTCTAGATGAAAACCTGCCAGCGTATAAAATTTTGAAAAATAATGGTGTGTTTGTTATGGCGCTTGATCGTGCCGAGACACAGGACATCCGGCCAATTAGGATTGGAATATTAAACTTAATGCCTAATAAACAAGAGACAGAAGCGCAATTACTAGCTATGATTGGCGAGACACCACTACAGGTAGTGCCAATATTAATAAAGACAGCTAGTTATACACCAAAAAATACCTCGGCTGAGCATCTGGAGCAGTTTTATGTCGAGTTTAATGACGTGAAAGCTCCTGGGCTCGATGGATTAATTATTACTGGTAGTCCAGTAGAGCTATTAGATTTCGAACAAGTAGCTTACTGGAAAGAGCTAGTTGAAATCATGGATTGGGCGAAAAAAAATGTGGCTTCAACATTATTTTTATGCTGGGCGGCCCAAGCTAGTTTGTATCATAATTTTAATATCAGAAAATATCGATTACCAGAAAAATGTCTGGGTGTCTTTATGCACGACGTAATCCTGAAAGACGATCCATTGACACGAAATCTTGATGATGAATATTGGGTGCCACATGGTCGAAATACCGAGACAAAGATTAATGATATCGTTGATCATGCAGAAATTGATTTGTTAGTTATGTCTGAAGATGCTGGCGTACACCTGGCTGCCACTAAAGATCGTTCAATGATTTTTCAATTTGGTCATCCTGAATATCTTCCCGAAACATTAAAAAAAGAATATTTACGAGATAAAGATAAAGCAGACTACACATTACGTTTACCTAGTAATTATTTTTCTGAAGATGATGAGCGAAAATCTCCGACTGTTCGGTGGAGAGCTAATGCTGCAATATTCTATCGGAATTGGGTTAATCACGTATATCAAGCGACACCCTACGACCTGGAAACTCGTCGGTTTAACAGTTAGATGTTACTTAAACGACTTAAGGTTTCGGTTTTACCCAGAGTATGGAGCGTATCAAATAGTGGCGGTGCGGCTATCTGACCGGTCACACCAATGCGAATTAGCTTGAATATAACACCGGTTGAGTGATCGCTCGTTTCTGCATAGTCACGGAGTATTTTTTCTAGGTTCTCTACACTGAAATCGCTAGAATCCAGTATCTCTATGACGCCGTTAATGATTTGCTTAGCGGTGGCTGGCTCTAGTTTTTTTCGGAGCTGTTTATCGGCTTGTAGCACTTCGTCAAGCGTAATTTTTGGTTGGTTGAAAAAGAATTCTACGAGTTCTGGAAGTTCTGCCATGAATTTCAATCGTTCCTGAACCAGTTTTAGGATTGCGTTACGATGACTTTCATCTGATTCCATTGCGTAATCAGGCCAGAACTTTTCAGCTAGTTTTTTCAGATCATCGAAGTTTTGGTTTCGAATATAATTGCCGTTTATCCAGTCTAATCGTTCTTGATTGAAGCGAGCAGGACTGCTCTGCACTCGTGAAAATTTAAACTTCTCGATTAGTTCTACGATAGTGAATATTTCTTGCTCAGTTCCGTCATTCCAACCCAGTAAAGCTAGAAAATTTA
>JBGAVT010000015.1:0-32253 GCA_044227985.1 Saccharimonadales bacterium (SeqCode) | reverse complement strand
AGTTTCATCATCAGTTTCTAGCTTCAGCTTAATGCGATCATCAATATTAAGTTCTGATTTCTTCCGATGTGTCTGGATGTGGCGAATGACTTCGCGCATCATCCCTTCGCGCCGCAATTCATCATCAAGTTTAAGGTCGAGCTCACCAACCAGTTCATCCGACTTGTCTTCGACAATTATAATTTTTTTCACATTCAGTTCTTCTTCGAATACATCTATAAAATCAGCTACATCATCGGCTTTTTTACCAGAAATCGTAAAGCTACGAAGCGGCTGGCGAACTTTCATCTGAGCTTTTGCTCGTTGGCTTAGTCCAGCATTAATCAATTCACGAACAGCTGACATCTGTCCAACCAGTATTTCGTTCACCCTCCCTGAGCTCGGCCAATCAAGCAGGTGGACCGATTCTCCACCAGTTAGCTTCTGGTACAACTCCTCGGCCAAAAACGGCGTGATGGGTGCCAGGACCATGCTCAGCTGCACTAATACATAATGAAGTGTTCGATATGCGTTGTTTTTGTCGCTGGTTTCACCACTCTTCCAAAAACGACGTCGGCTTCGACGAACATACCAGTTGCTGGCATCATCCAGAAACGGCAGGACCGGTTTGAGCGCAGCCGGAATATCATAAGTTGCGAAGTGCTTATCCATTTCTTCAGTCAACTGATGGACACGGCTAACTATCCAGCTATCAAGCGAATTATCGAGCTCATCAGTTAGATCCTCATGTTTACCATTCCACTCCCACTCATCGACTTCTGCGTAGAGCGTAAAGAAATCATACATATTCCAAATCATACTCAACTTTCGAGCTATATCGCCGACGTCTTTGTCTGTCAAAGCAAAGTCCTCGCTGTTCATGAGTGGGCTCTGCATCAACAAGAATCGCAGGCTATCGGCCGAATATTCATCCATTAAAATGTTTGGATCAGTGTAGTTCCCGTAGCTTTTACTCATCTTACGACCGTCATTTCCAGCCAAGTTACCAGTAGTAATCACATTCTTGAAACTGCTGGTTCCAAACAGACCAATACTCACGGCATGCAGATAGTAAAACCAAGCGCGAACTTGCCCGATGTATTCGACGATGAAATCAGCTGGAAAATTATTTTCAAACTTTTTCTTATTTTCGAAAGGGTAATGAAACTGAGCAAATGGCATCGAACCACTTTCAAACCAACCATCAAGAACTTTATCAATTCGTGTGTACTTCATGCCATCAATCTCGAAGGTGACATCATCAACCCACGGACGATGGTAGTCGTCGAGCTCTACCCCTGATAATTCTTTCAATTCGGCATAACTACCCACCACTTTTATATGTTCTTTTCCGTTAGAATCAGTGCCTTTCCAAACTGGCATTGCCGTTGCCCAAAAACGGTCTCGAGAGATGTTCCAGTCTGGTGCAGCTTCGACTGTTTTCTCAAATCGGCCATGTTTTAAATGTTCTGGGAACCAATTTATTTGTTCTGAATTTTTAGCTAGCATCTCTTCTTTTTGTTCGGCGATATTCATAAACCAACTGGGGTGAGCACGATACATCAGCCGCGTTCCGCAGCGATGACAGTGTGGGTAACTGTGCTGAATGTAGTCAATTTTCCAGACGATACCACGCTCTAGCAATGCTTTGGCGATTGTCTTATTTATATCCCAAACATTTTCACCAATCCACTCGCCTTCGCTATAAATACCACTTTCATCGATCACATGAATGACTGGGATATTCTCAGAATGCGCGAGATTAAAGTCCTCTTCACCGTAAGCAGGAGCGAGATGAACAATGCCTGAGCCGTCCTCATCGCTGACGTAGTCAGCATGCAGAATTCGATGAGCATTTTCGCCGCGATCTTCAAAAATTGGCTCATATTTCTTCCCGACTAATTCTTCACCCTTCAGTGTGCGTACAATTTTATAATCAAGCGGTTGATGCTTTTCATCAGTCAGTACCTTCTCGACTAATTCTTTAGCTAAAATAAGATTCTCATCACCAACTTCCACCTCAACATAATCAAAATCTTTATTAACAGCGGCCGCCGTGTTGGCCGGCAGCGTCCAAGGTGTTGTCGTCCAGGCCAATAGACTAGTGTCTTCATCTACAAGCTTGAACTTCACAAATACGCTTGGATCAGTCACGTCTTGATAGGCTCCAGCATCCATGGTCACCTCAGCTTTACTCAACGGCGTCGCATCGCGCGTACAATACATCAGCACGCGTTCGCCTTCATAAATTTTGCCATCGTCGTAGAGCTTTTTGAACGCCCACCAGATACTCTCCATGTATTCCTTGTCCATAGTCTTGTAGGCATTGTCCATGTCGACCCAGCGGCCAATCCGATCGATTGTATCGTTCCAAAGATTACCAGTCTGAACCATGTTATCGCGACAGGTTGTGACATACTCTTCGATACTGATTTTTGTGCCGATATCGCGGCGGTCTTTGACCCCAAGCTTTTTCTCAGTGAAAACTTCAGCCGGTAAACCATGGCAGTCCCAACCCCAGATACGTTCTACTCGTTTACCTTTCATGGTTTGGTATCGAGGAATTACGTCTTTAGCTATCGAACTCAAAAGTGTTCCATGGTGAGGTACGCCGGTAATAAACGGTGGACCGTCGTAAAAAACATAGCCGTCATCTTTCGACCGATTCTCTACCGATTTCTCAAAAGTTTTATTTTTCTTCCACTGCTGAACAATATCTTTTTCGTACTCCAACGCTCGCCTTCGTGTACCTGATTTAAATTTCATTTCTTGTCTCCTCTTCGTTTCATTTTAACAACTATCAATGGTAAATAACGTTCATAATCTTTTGGATCGGTTTCTACTATCTCAAAACCATAACTTTCATAGAAATTAACTGCTCGAGAATTATCTCGGACAACTGCGAACTCAATATCTCGGCCTAAATCAAACCAACTCATTAGCCCATCCATTAATTTCTGCGCCAAGCCTGAGCCTTTGTACTGCTCGGCAATATAGACTGCGCCAACCTCTTGTTTCTCTTCGTTGACTCCATGTATGAAACCAACAACTTCATTGCCGGTCTTGGCGATACGGTAGTAACACTGCTCTGGGTTTTTCCGAGCTTTTTCAAATGTTTCTCGGTAAATGCTAAGTCCTTTTTCAGATGTTTTATTCCTCATCTTATCTTCTACCGATTCAGCTGTTAAACCATTAATTCCGACATAGCTATCTCGCCAACTCTGGGCATGCATTTTTGCCAATCCTAAAGCATCATTGGCTTCTGGCTGGACAATTTCTATCTTGTCCAAGTTTGATTCTTTAATCTCTTTTATAAGACGCTCAAAATATTCAGCTAAGCCATCGTCTTTAATGTCACCGACTACTTCATCGGCTTTCTCTTTCAGTTCATTAGCCGCGTTACCCATAGCAACCTTATGACCGACAGCTTTGAAAAGATGGATGTCGTTTGCACCGTCCCCAACGCCAATCATATGCTCGGTAGGAACGTTAATCAGTTGAGACAACACCTCTATGGCGTGCTCTTTGGTCGCGTTATCACTAGTAACATGAATATCTTTCATGCTTGGTCGATGAGCTATAGCTATGGAAGCCGTAATTCCATTAATTTTATTTATCTTATCGGCTAACTCATTTGCCTCGTCATCCGGAACATAACAGACTTCAAAAAAATAGGTTTCACTGTTGACATCAAAATCATCAAGTTGCCAGCCACCATTCTCGATATAGTCCTCAAGCGTACAGTCATTCCAAAGAAAGGTTTTATCCAAAGACGAGAGGACTTTAACCATCGTTTTAAGCGATTCTTTTTCCACTGAAATTTGTTGGATGACTTTTTGATAATCCGAACTGATAATTTGTGCACCGCCCGCGACAATCATAGGTTGAGATAATCCAAGACTTTCAACCACTTCCTGCGCAGATGCTTTCGACCGTCCTGTCGCTGCACAAATCTTAACATCAAGCTCTTCAAGTCGTTTTACTGCTGCAGCCAAACGCGAGCTAGCAATATTCTTGCTCGGCGAATCAACCGCCGTGCCATCAAGATCAATTATTATCGCTTTATATTTCATTATTCTCCTAGAAATAAAAAATCACTGCTTTTGATTATCAGAGTCCCGAGTGTTCAGGATGGTACCATCTGATTTCCAAAAGAAGTGATCTTTTTGGCGCTTACTTACAGCTATTTCGGGCTTACCCGACGAGGTCTAGTCTCTTTAATTCACTAACTGATTAAAGATTTCTTCTCGCATACTTTCGTGGTTGATAGCCACTCATCTCTGATTAATTTTTATTAAATAAGAGAACGCACTGATGAAATTATATCATAAAACTTGGCTTACTATTAGGCAAAGATAATCTGTACATTCGTGACTTGCCCTAATTTACTGTCTATCTTGACGCTACCGCCATATTTCTCAGTGATAAGACGAGTTATGTAGAGGTTTAGACCAAGACCTTCATAGTTGTATTCGGTGTTCGAAGTGGCTCTAGTGAATGGCTGCATAAGCGTGGCTTGCTATTGACACAGATTCAAAGAGTAGCAGAGTTGTGCCTCTTCCTAAAGCTAAGCAGACTTAATATAAACATTAGTCCAGCTAATAAAAAAATGGGCATTCTATTCTCGCCTGTCTTCGCAAGCACAATATGAGATTTTCTCAGGATAGAATTGTTATTAATATCCTGATCAGTTACAAAAATAATAAGTTTCTGGTCATAAGTATTGCCAGTTGAATCAGTCACGCGAATACATATCTCGTAGACACTATCTGCATTAGAATCAACTGGATCTCGATAGTCAAGGTTAGTGGCAGCTTTTAATCTATCACCAGAGATTACAAAATATTTATCATCGACACCTGAAACTGTGCAAGTAAAAGCAAAATTGTGTGTGTCGTTTATAGTTAGATCAGTAGCTGATAGAATGCCGACCTCATTACCTTCGGTGGTATTGCCGATCGTTATTTTACTACTTGAGCCATTAAGTTTAACACTGGTTGATTTGGCGTTTGGGCAATCTCGGCCAGCGTCGGTGATGGTCCAGTTGTCGGATTCAATCATCGTAGTGCGGGCTGAAGCGGAAGTACAATACCGACTATCACCACCACTAAATATAACGTCAGGATTGAGGCTTTGCGCATTCCAACTTTCAAGGAGAGCGTCATAATTGGCTATGGAAAGTTCGATGCCTTTAAACATATCGTCTGCAGCGCTCAATGCCGCGGTGCTCCATCCACCGATATCTTGATCGAACGAAACTGCCCCAAAGAATGCCTGCTTCATATTAACAACCTTAGCGGTATCCCATGAGTTTATGTTTTGGTTGAATGAGGTGGCGTTTCGGAATATGCCGTGCATGCTAGTGACTTTACTCGTATCCCAAGCGTTTAAGCTCTGGTTAAACAATGTGGCGCCCTCGAATGAGAACTCCATATTCGTAACATTACCCATATCCCAGGAGCCAAGGGGTTGATTGAATGAGGTGGCGCCGTTAAACAGAGACTGCATATTGGTAACTTTCGCGGTGTCCCAGGAGTTTATGTTTTGGTTGAATGAGGTGGCGTTTCGGAAAGTATTCCCTATATTTGTCAGACTACCGGTGTTCCATAGACCTAAGCCCTGATCGAACAAAACAGCACCATCAAACAGAGAATAAAAACTGGTGACGTTGCCTGTGTCCCAGGAGCTAAGTGGTTGATTGAAGGAGGTGGCGTTTCGGAATGCAAACTCCATATTAGTCACCTTGCTCGTATCCCAAGAGCCGATTGGCTGGTTAAACAAAACAGCACCATCAAACAGAGAATAAAAACTGGTGACGTTGCCTGTGTTCCAAGAGCCGATTGGTTGGTTGAATGAGGTGGCGTTATAGAAAACCTGCTGCATATTTGTTACCTTCGCAGTGTCCCAGGAGTTTATGTTCTGGTTAAATGAGGTGGCGTTTCGGAAGGCACTACCTAGATCTGTGACGTTGCCTGTATCCCAAGAGCTAAGGGGTTGATTGAATGAGGTGGCGTTATAGAACAATCGTCTCATTGTAGTAACTTTACTGGTATCCCAAAGGCCGATTTGTTGGTTGAAGCTACTTGCACCATAAAACATACTCGTCATATTGGTTACTTTGCCAACATTCCAGCTATTAAGTGGCTGGTTAAAGCTAGCGACAGAATCAAACATACTATTCATATCAGTCACCTGGCTAACGTCCCAACTGTTGAGAGGTTTATTAAAGGTCGTTGCTCCTCGAAACATTTCTCTCGTTGTGGTGACATTGCCGGTATTCCAATTCCAGCTTCCTGCTCCACCACCAAGGCTCTCCGCATCACGGAACATACTATGGAGACTAGCGACATTACTGAGGTCAGGAGTATCACTGGCGTTAATAACGAGGTTTTTCGCACCATAGAATGCGGCATACATTGTATTCCACGAGCTTAACCCCCATTGCTCGACACTCAGTATTTTTTCTTTGTCACCAGTGTTGTTAAATAATATTGAGGGGAAACTACCTTTGATCCGAACGACGTAGGTACCAGCTGTACCAAAATCGTGCGTTACACTACCCGTTATTCCTGTCTGATCAAATATCCCATCGTCATCCCAGTCAACTTGATAGTTATAGCCTATTCCCGCAGTTGGAATAGTGATAGAAGTCGAGTTACTAGTCCCCGGATTGTCTGTCTTCCAGGTGGTGACAAACTCGTCCGCTGGGTAGGCAGAAACGGATTGGTGATACATTAATGGCGAACCGACTATAGTGGCAAAAACCAGTATGGCAAAAAATATCGGCCGATAGCCCGAATTAAACAATTTTTGTTTTTTTTGTTTTTTTTGTTTGTAAATAATAACCCACAGCTTTCACAGCCACTCTAATACGAAGCAATCATACCATAACCATATTGTGGTTGCAAACAGTTGCTTTTTATATTCGTAATCTGTTCATTGAGCAAGATGACAAAAGGAATATCATGACTGTTTACGGCAAATCAGGATTACTTAGGTTGGGGTGGTTCTATTCCGATCTTGCAGTCTTAAGGATAGCGAGATTTACTGTAAGTGCGCATCTCTTTTGTATATGAAAAACATAAGACTCGACACAAGCATCAGACCAGCTAGTAAAGAAATTAGCACCTTACTCTCCCCCGTCCTCGCCAACACCTGCTGCGAATCACTACTTGTTGTTGTTTGAGGTATCTTGACCGCAGGCCCTGCAGGATCAGTGATCTGACCGTTCACCTGTCCATCTTGGTCGAGCGGTCCGCCGTCAGTTAGCTGGTAGCTTGCAGCGGTCACTTGTGTATCACCTACCTGTTTAGTGTCGTACGTTACCTGGTTGCTTATATCAGAGTATTCTTTGCCGTTTGTATCGTATTTCCTGTAGGTCCATGTACTGGTATCGTAAGTTTGGTCGTAATAAAACGTAACTGTAGCTGTCTGTCCTGGCTGGTCGCACTTGAGGCTGAAGTCGTTAAGGCCAACCGGGTAGGTAAAGCCACTGTCTTGTTTTGTTAATTCAGATTCATCAACAACGCTAAAGCTAGTCACAATCTGGCAGCCTTCCGTGACTTCGAGCGTTGTTGAACCACCAGTTACCGTGTTTTCCTGGGTGGCCACATGACCCTGCAGACTATCTTTAATTCCATCACCATTACCATCACCATTATTCGGACCGGCATCTTCAATGGCATCAGGAATGCCATCGCCATCATCGTCGGGGTCTTCGGTGTCTATTTGGCCGTCACCGTCGGTGTCGAGTGCCATGGTGAAGTTGTCAGTGGTGGCGGTGCTGGTGTTGCCGGCGAGATCGGTGGTGGTGATGCTTAGGTTGTGAGCGCCGAGCTCTGGTTGTGGACTGAGCGTACAGCTGTAGTTGCCGTCGGCGTCAACGGTGGTTGTGCAGGTACTGGTTGTTCCGCCACCGTCTGGTGTTGAGGTGACCTCAATGGTCTCGCCGACTGTCCCGGTGCCGGAGATGAGGACTGGGCTTTGGCTTGGTAGTTGGTTAACGTTACTTGGTGGGGTGATGGTCGGTGATGCTGAGGCGGTTGAGTCTATGCTTATCTCGAGAGCTGGGCTTGGGTCGCTTGTATTACTACTGTTGTCTGTTTCGGTGCTGGTGATGTTGTGAATTCCGTCAGCTAGAGCGTCACCACCGTCTACGGTGACTTCAACACTACCTGTGGTGGTGCAGGTATGAGTAGCGATCAGGGTGTTTGGTGCTGGTTGGTTGGAATAGAGCTTGAGAGTGGCATCGGCTTCGGTGCAAACGAGTGTGAAGCTTGGGGTGGTTACGTTAGTCAGGTTGTCGGTGTTTGAGCTACCGGTGTCTGAAGCATCGGTTAGGTCTGGGGCTCCCGCTACGACTGGTGGGGTGTCGTCGACGTCGGTGATGGTAATGGTCAGGTTTTGTTCGACCGATTTAGTGCCGTTGGTTTCGGTCGACTTTACACAGATGTTGTAGGTGTTGTCGGCTCCGTTGTCGGCTGGGTTTTCGTAGTCGAAGGATTGGTTGGCTTTGAGATCGGAGCCGGTGGTAGAGAATAGTGCGTCGTCAGCTCCGGGTGTGGTGCAGGTCAGGCTGTAGCTGTAGGTCTCTGGATTGTCTTCTCTGTCATCGATGGTGGCGAGAGTGGCAATGGTGCCGACTGGGTTGTTCTCAGCAACGTTGGTGTTACTGGCACCGTCGATGGTGGCGCCAGTTGGTGCGGCATTAACGTCAGAGATAGCCACGGTTAGGTTTTGGTCGTAAGTGTTACCAGTTGAATCGGTCACGCGGATACACAGTTCGTAGGCGTTGTCGGTGTCGGCATCAGCTGGGATTTCGTAGTCGAAGCTGGTGGCAGACTTGAGACTCGTGCCAGAGATTGTGAAGTGGGCGTTGTCGGCACCGGGCGTGGTGCAGGCAAAGCTGAAAGTGTGAGTGTCGGATGGAGTTAGGTCAACAGTTGTTAGGGTGCCGATGGTATTGCCGGCAGTGTTGTTCTCGGCGATGGCTTTCGTGTGAGAGCCGTCGAGGCGGACGTCGGTTGGTGCGGCCTGGGAGCAGTCTTGGCCGGCGTCGGAGATTGTCCAATTATCGCCTGTCGGCGAAACCATGTTGGCTCGTGCGGCGGAGGCAGCGCAGTATTTGCTGTTACCGCCGGAGAAAGTGACACCTGGTTTAAGGGCTTGGGCGTTCCAGCCAGCCAGTAAAGCGTCGTAGTTATTAGTGGATATCGCCTTGTAATCGAACATTGCAATAGCACTCGTAACTGATGAAACGTTCCACGAGCTGATGTCTTGGTCAAAAACGGTAGCACTTCGAAAGGTTTGAGCCATAGAAACAACTTTACTTGTGTCCCAATTATTTAGGGGTTGATTAAATTTATAAGCTGCAAAGAACATTCTATAAAGACCCGTGTTTTTACTTGTGCTCCAGTTATTAAGCGGCTGGTTAAACTCGTAAGCTTCTTCAAATACACTGGTCATATCTGTGACGTTACTAGTGTTCCAAGAACCAACTGGCTTGTTAAATTTTCTTGCCGCCTTAAACATTTGAGACATACTGGTCAGGCTACCTATGTTCCAAGAACCAATATTTTGATTGAATACAATCGCACCATAAAACATAGAATCCATGTTTGTTACAGAGCTTGTGTCCCATGCGCCGATTGGTTGGTCAAATGCACTAGCTCCAGCAAACATAGTTGACATATTGGTGGCACTGACTGTATTCCAACTAGTAATATTACTATTAAAACTACTAGCACCATTAAACATAGCGCTAAAAGTCGTAACTTTGCTAGTATCCCAACTGTTGAGTGGTTGGTTAAAAGCTGATGCATTCCTAAACATCCCTGACATGTTTGTAACTTTACTAGTATCCCAACTGTTGAGTGGTTGGTTGAATAAGTTAGCTCCATTGAACATGTTACTAAGAGTAACTACACTACTGGTGTTCCAGCCGGAGATATCTTTATTAAAACTAGAATTATTGTAAAACATATCTGACATATCAGTGATTGTCGATGTATTCCAACTCCAGTTACCTGTTCCGCCACCAATAGATGTGCCACCAAAAAACATTCTGTATAAAGATGTTGCATTACTTAGGTTTGGAGTGTCGTTTGCATTTACAATAAGATTTGAAGCACCCATAAAAGACTGCGCCATAGATGTCCAGGCATTCGTTCCCCACTGCTCTACACTTAATATCTTGCTCTTGTCGCCTGTGTTATTGAAATAAATTCTCGGAAAACTTCCCTTAATTCGAATCGTCTTAGTACCAGTACTGCCAAAATCATGCGTCACATCGCCAGTAATGCCCGTCTGATCAAACACTCCATCATTATCCCAATCAACTTGGTAGTTGTAGCCTGTGCCTGTGGTTGGAATGGTAATAGATGTGCTGTTACTGGTCCCTGGGTTATCTGTCTTCCAGGTAGTGACAAACTCATCGGCTGGGTAAGCGACTGCGGTGTGGGCGGAAAAACCGTAAAAAGCGACTGCGCTGGCGAGTGCTATTAGTATAAAGGAGCTTTTGAGTCGTTTTCTAGAAGAATTTTGAGGTGAAGGCACACCTCGACTAAACCGCAGGACTGCTGAGCGACTGGATTGTAATAGATCTTTTAGGATTCTATTCATAGATGGCAACTTTCTTATTTTTTAAATAATCTTCTACTTGTCATCACCAATAATTTACTGTGGTGGAAGCAAAAGAAATAGGCTTATGTATATAATAACTTATAGAGGTGGTTGGGTCAATAAAAGATAGCAGATCGTAGTGCGTTTTATAACACCTCGATGGCTCGAGCACCGCACTCCTAATCGATAATGTACTACCGTTTATTGTAATATCGAGGTACTGTTACCGTCATCGTAGTGCCGTGACCGGGTTTACTGTGAGCAACAATTGATCCGTTCAGATAATGCATTATCAACCTATTCACATAAAGGCTCAGTCCAGCCCCTTCATGCGTGAACATTCTAGATAGCGAACTTGCGTTGCTTAAATCTGGGGTATCACTAGCACTAATCACAAGGTTCGAAGCCGAACCAAATGCATTCTGCATTGAAGTCCACTTCTGCGCTCCCCACTGCTCTACACTAAGTATCTTCTGCGTGTCACCCCCGAAGTTAAAAAATATTCTTGGAAAGTTGCCCTGAATACGAATTGTTTTTGTTCCGGCTGTGCCGAAGTCGTGGGTTTTATTACCAGTAATACCGAACTCATCCATTCGCCCGTCATTATCCCAGTCAACATCGTAACTGTAGCCAGTGCCTGTGGTTGGGATAGTAATAGAAGTCGAGTTACTAGTACCTGGGTTGTCAGTCTTCCAGGTGGTGATAAAGTGAGTGTTAGCGGCTTTAGTGGCTTTCGTACAATTGAGACCTCCGTCGGTGATAGCCCAGCCATCGGAAGTTATCATGTTGGCTCGAGACGCGGCGGCGTTACAGTAGTTGCTGTTGCCACCATGGAATTTTACCCCAGGTTTGAGGTTTTGAGCGTTCCAGCTGGTAAGCAAAGAATCGTAGTTATCTGTAGAGAGAGTAGCCCCGCTGAACATATCTTGCATATTTGTAACAGATGAAACATTCCACCCATCAAGATCTTGATTGAATGAAGTAGCACCGAAAAACATATGTTGCATATTGGTTACATTGCTGACATCCCAAGATGAGATATCCTGATTAAATGAGGTGGCGTAGGAGAACATACCTCCCGTGTCCCCGTAGCTACCTGTTAGTTGCAATGAGCTTGTGTCCCAGCCACTAATGTCTTGATTAAATGAACTGGCTTTTCTGAACATTCTTCGCATCTGCGTAACCTTACTAACATCCCAGTTATCTAGGGGTTGGTTGAAAGACGTTGCATTGTCAAATATAGACTCCATACTCGTAGCACTGCTTGTATTCCAAGAGTTTATGTTCTTGTTAAATGAAGTTGCAGACGCAAACATACCATCATAAAAAGAACCAAAATTCTTGACATTACCAACATTCCAATCAGAAATATCCTGATTAAATGAGGTGGCTCCCTTAAACATTCCTGCCACTTCAACGACATTGTCAGTTGACCAAGAGCTAATATCTTTATTGAATGAAGTAGCTCCAGAGAACATCCACTTTGCATCAACTAAACTAATAGTTTGCCAGTTATCTAGGGGCTGATTGAAGCTGGTGGCGCCACTGAATAAACCTGACCCAGGTTTATATGAAGTATCTTGAACCTTACTTACGTCCCAATTATTAATGTTCTGATTAAAGCTGGTGGCGCCATTAAACAAATCTTCCATCGTCTTAACTTTATTAGTTTGCCAGTTATCTAGGGGCTGATTGAAGCTGGTGGCGCCACTGAATACGGCCGACATGTAAACAACATTACTTGTGTTCCACGAATTAATATCTTTATTGAATGATGTAGCTCCAGCAAAAACCCCATCATAACCACTGCCCATTGCGGTCACATTTTCAGTATTCCAATTCCAGTTTCCTGAACCATTTCCGAGAGACGTAGCCAGTCTAAACATTGACATCATATTTGTAACATTGCTAAGATTGGGCGTATCACTGGCATTTATTACCAAATTATTAGCCCCATAAAAAGCAGCCTGCATGTCTGTCCAAGCATTGGTCCCCCACTGTTCCACACTCAGAATCTTGCTTTTATCACCACCATTATTGAAATAGATTCTCGGGAATGTTCCCTTAATCCTAACCGTATACGTCCCAGCTGTACCGTAATCATGGGTAACGTTACCTGTTAAGCCTGTCTGATCGGCTACTCCGTCATTATCCCAATCTACACTATAGTTGTAGCCTCCACCCGTAGTCGGAATAGTAATCGAAGTAGAGTTACTGGTACCTGGGTTGTCTGTTTTCCAGGTGGTGACAAATTCATCAGCTGGATAGGCTACGACTGATTGGTTGTAATAGATCAATGAGCCAACAAGTGCAGCAATACTCAGGAATGCAAAAAGTGCCAACCGAGAGCTTGGTTTGAACGAGCTTATAACCGATTGTAGTTTTTGCATTTGCCTGATAAGGATACCTTAAATTTATAGACGAATTTTATCATATTTACAGAGATGCGTAAACAGTTATGGTTAGACTTGTGGACGAGAGGGTCTGGTCGTAAAAGAGCCAAGCCAGAATGTGAATGTAAAATATACAATAATGACAAAAATAGTGTTTGGGTGGCGAATAGCCACGAGTTTTATTTTTGATTGTTTATTTTACGATAAACATATCTAGCGACGTGATAAGCCCAGTAGTTTACTCAACTTTGCTATCAAAGTTGAAATGATAATATAAAAATTATTTCATAGTGGCTGCGCGATAAGCCGGATTCTGTCGCGGACGATCATCTATCTTGGCCGCCTATCGCTAGACGGCTCATCGCGGTCTCATCACCTCGCTCGGACGAGCAGTCCTTGGTGGGCTCGGTCGCCTTGCAGCCGACAGGGTTTACCACGAGTGCATGTCACCATGCACCGAGACCGTTTTACGGTCACTTTTCACTTTAAGCGTTGCGTGATTATCGAAATAAACAGAGGCGTTGCTGTATTGTCTCTGCGGCACTTTCCCTACCCAGCACCTTTCAGTTATCGTCTACTAACACTCGCTTTTTTAACATGGCCAGTGCTTTACCGTAGTGTTTTAATCGTTTCTCCCTAGTCTGCGCCGCTTTGGCAGACGAGTATGCTTCGTAATACATGAGCTCCCACGGCAACCCAGACTTAGTAGATTTTACCAAGCCGTCGTTGTGCGCAGAAAATCGTTTTCTTAAGTCTTTACTGTAACCAATATAGAATTTATTGGTCTTTGAGCTTTTCAAAAGATATACGTAGTACATATAACGATTCTACTATAACTGAAAGGTGCTGGGCGGTTGCCGTTAGCAACTGTCGTGCTCTGTGCTGTCCGGACTTTCCTCTCTAATCCTATATAAACTAGAGCGATCGCCTGCGCAGCCACTGTGATTAAGTGTAGCAAATAAGTAGCAGATTCAGTCCATCAACACACTATTGGATAGCGTAGAAGTCGATTTCATTGATGAGCGGCAACGGTAAACCCTGCCACATCTTCTGCATCTGACCATCACTCGCCATGGCTATTATTGCCGGATACTGCGTCACTCCGTAGAGTTTTGCCATCTCCGTGCCATCACGACTGTCGATGTCTATGGCTTCGATGTCGCGAGCGTTACGCATGTTATAGTCGCGCAACATCGTCTCGACCGTTCGGCCATGTTCACTTTTTGTTCGATAGAGTACCACCACCCTCATGATCGTTTCCTAACTACAGCCCGTAGTTGTACCGCAAACTGAGCAGACATAGCAGCTACCACTGCGCATTGTCATACCACCGCACTCGTTACAGAGTGGCGCGGTTGAATTGTCGTCAGCTGGAGCTTTCGGCTGTGTAGCTGTTTCTGGAAGTTCTTCAATTTTCTGCTCAATAAGAGCCTCAGCTTTTGGTGCTGGTGCTTCAACTGGAGCTGGCGCAACTGGTATCGCCGTAGCAGCTGGCGTAATTTCGGTCAGACTTGTTTGCTGAGTTGGCATATCATCAAGATTGGCGATACCGACTTCGAGCTGATCATCGAAGCTGAGGAAGTCCTTACCGATTCTTCGGAAGATGTAGTCCACCAATGAACTAGTTGTTCGAATCTCTTTATCATCAGTTAGACCACTTGGCGCAAACGTCATGTTGGTGAACATTTTGACATAAGCCTTAAGCGGTACGCCATACTGAAGACCATGGCTGACGCTGATTGCCAATGCATCCATGACGCCACGCATAGTTGAACCTTGCTTAGCGACCTGCATAAATAGTTCGGCTGGCGTACCGTCCTCAAAATGACCGACCGTGAAAAAGCCTTTCATACTACCGACACGAAATTCATAGGTATTGCTGTCGCGCATCTTCGGTAGCATTCGTCGCATAACGCCTTTGACGACAATGTTTTCATTGTTTGTAGTGGCTGGAGTTGAAGTTGTAGCGACTGGAGCTTGTGGTGCAACCGGCTCATCATCACCTTCTTTTTTATCCTTCTTGGCCTGCGACAAAGGTTGTGCAACCTTTGAATTGTCACGGTAGATAGCGACGGCTTTTAGGCCAAGCTTCCAGGAATCAAGGTGAAGCTGTTCTACATCTTCAACGCTGGCATCAGCTGGCATATTGACGGTTTTACTGATTGCACCACTCAAGAACGGCTGAACCGCACCCATCATCTTAGCGTGACCAAGATAGTGAATTGAGTTATCGCCCATTGAGCAAGCAAAGACTTCTTCATGTTCTTTTTTCAGGTGCGGAGCACCAAGAATTGTTTTTTCATCATCGATGTATTTGACGATTTCGTTAACTTGGGCTGGATTGTAACCAAGCTGTTTTAGTGCACGTGGAACGGTCTTGTTGACGATAAACATAACACCGCCACCGACGAGAGTCTTCATTTTAACTAAACCGAGATCAGGCTCAATTCCCGTTGTGTCGCAGTCCATCATTAGGCCTATGGTACCGGTCGGCGCGAGGACTGAGGCTTGTGCATTTCGAGCACCATAGCGATCAGTTTGCTCAACCGCATCGTCCCAAGCGATAGCTGCTGCATCAAGTAATTCTTCAGAGACAAGGCTAGCGTCAATTTCACGAACTGCATCACGATGCATTTTCAGCACACCAATCATATTTTCACGATCAGCGTTGTAACCAGCAAATGGACCGACTCGCTTGGCAATTCGTGCACTCGTAGCATACGAATGACCAGTTAGAACTGCCGTGTAAGCCGCAGCTTGAGCACGACCTTCGTCGCTGTTGTATGGAAGACCTTGCGCCATCAAAAGTGCACCGAGGTTTGCATAACCAATACCGAGTTGTCGATAAGCCTTGGCAGTTTTCGTAATACCTTCGGTTGGGTATTCGCTGTAGCCGACCAATATTTCTTGAGCAGTGAAGATAACCTCGATAGTGTGTTTATAGGCTTCGATGTCGAAACTTCCATCATCTTTCAGATATTTCAACAGATTGATACTGGCGAGATTACAGGCACTATCATCGAGGTGCATGTACTCACTACACGGATTACTACCGTTAATACGACCAGCGCTCGGTGTTGTGTGCCATTTGTTGATAGTTGTATCAAACTGTAGTCCTGGATCAGCACACTCCCACGCACTCTCAGCGACCTGTCGCCAGATATCACGAGCACGAACAGTTTCAATTTTTTTGCCATCTTTGACACCGTTCAAATCCCAGTCAGTATCGTTTTCAACTGCTTTCATGAAGTCATCAGTTACACGAACGGAGTTGTTGGCATTTTGGTACTGAATCGAGTGGATATCTTTACCATCAAGCGTCATGTCGAAGCCAGCTTCCTGTAAAGCGCGAGCTTTGCGCTCTTCGCGAGCTTTTGCCCAAATGAATTCTTCGATATCAGGATGATCAACGTTGAGTATAACCATCTTGGCAGCTCGACGGGTTTTACCACCTGATTTAATCGCACCAGCTGAAGCGTCAGCTCCACGCATGAAGCTGAGTGGGCCAGAAGCATAGCCGGCACTTTCACCAAGTGATTCTTTGCTTGAACGTATTTTACTGACGTTAACACCAGAACCTGAGCCACCCTTGAAAATCATACCTTCTTCGGTGTACCAGTTAAGAATTGCTGGCATTGTGTCTTTGACAGAGAGGATAAAACAAGCACTAGCTTGCTGGCTACGATCTTTGGCGCCAATATTAAACCAAACTGGACTATTGAATGCAGCACGCTGAGTAACCAAAATATATTTTAATTCGTGATTAAAAATTTCAGCCTCTTGTTCGCTTGCGAAATAGCCTTCTTGTAATCCGTGAGCGCTTACCGTGTCGGCGACTCGGTTGATCAAATGCTTAAGTGATGTTTCACGGTCAGGAGTTCCCGGGGTCCCACTGAAATATTTCTGAGCGATAATATTAAGCGCGATCTGCGACCAACTAGTTGGAATTTCGATATCATTTTGTTCAAACACGACGTGCTTGGTTGCTGGATTTTCAATCTTTGCGGTACGCTTTTCCCATTTGATTTCATCGTATGGGTGCACGGCTGCCTGCGTGAAAAAACGCTTAAATTGTAATGTTGCTGCTAAGTCTTGTGGTGACATAAAACCCCTCCTTAATTTTGCTTTTCCTAGAGCGCAAAAAATCGACCAACTGGTCTTCTTTTAATGCAACTCTTCCCTCTTTTTTCTCTTTCGTAGTGTTTGTTTTTTGACTACGCTACTAAGCATTGTATACCCGAAGCTATTGCTAGACAAGCTTTATACTTGCCTACTTCTTGCTAGGAATTTGCATCAATTTCAGCAAATATTATCGCCAAAAAGATACATCCTTGCTTAATTTTCAGGAGAAACAGACCGCAATTTTTGTAGCTCCTCTTGGAAGCTATCGATATCCTTGAAGCTACGATAGACACTTGCAAAACGAACGTATGTAACCTCGTCAAGATCACGCAAGTGCTTCATGGCAGCTTCGCCAATACTGCGACTTTTAACTTCGCCTTCACCACTAGCGTATAGTTCACGCTCAACCTTACTAACTAACTCTTCAAGCTGTAAGCTAGTAACTGGGCGCTTCTCTGAGGCGATACTCAATCCTTGCAAAAGTTTATTACGCGCGAATCTCTGTCGTACTCCATCTTTCTTGACAACTATTAATTGTGGTCGTTCGATTCGCTCATACGTCGTATAGCGGTACGAACAGTCAAGACATTGTCTACGGCGACGAATCGCTGAACCTGCGTCCAGATCACGCGACTCAATAACCTTACTATTGTCATGACTACAACTCGGACATTGCATATGTATCTCCTGATTAATGTGCTGTACCCATTGTACTACATATTGTACATGTGGTGTACCTATCTACGATTATAGCGCTATGGATGGAGGGGTCAACTGTATTTCGTTGTCATTTAGACTACACAGAAAATAATTTCTGATATAAATAATTGAATAACTTATTTACGTCCAGTTACTACTTCTTACGACGACCGAACAAGCCTTTTTTTTGCTCAGGTTCGTCTGGGCTTTTTAGAATTTGGCTTTTTGAACCATTTTTAATATCATCCTTATTATTGTTTTTCTTGTCGTTGTTGTCGGCTTTAGCGTCTTCTTTTTCAGCTTCTTCTTCTTCCATTCGTTGACGACGAACAAAAGCAGGAACATCAAGATCTTCGTCATCATCAGCAACCGACCAGACACTTTCTTCAAAGGATTTTTTTGAAGTAGAATTGATGCTCTTAACTTGATCATTCTTAGAGTTTTCTTCAGACAACTCCATCGATGCTGCAGCTACAGCTATGTCTTCATCACTCACATCATCATCATCGTCGTCATTCGCGATGGACGAGCTCGAGCTATTATCATTATTTGACGAGAAGTAACTAAGACCACTACCAGGCTTTTTACGCCCTGCACCGTAGTAGGAGCTGTCAAAACCTGTAGCTATAACAGTAATGACAATCTCATCATCGAGTGTTTCATCCAGAGTAGCTCCAAATATTATATTCGCTTCGTCGTCAGCCGCTTTTGTGATAGCTTCGGCCGCATCATTGATCTCGTGCATCGACATATCGCTGCCACCAGTAATATTAAACAAGACTCCGCGTGCACCATCAACTGAGACTTCAAGTAAAGGCGACTCAATTGCTTGCTGTGCAGCATCAATCGCTCGATTCTCGCCTTCTGCTCGACCGATACCCATAAGGGCTGAACCAGCATTCTTCATGACCGATTTTACATCAGCGAAGTCAAGATTAATAATACCGTGAATCGTAATCAGATCAGATATACCTTGTACGCCTTGACGCAAAACATCATCAGCCACCTTGAATGCTTCCATTATTGGTGTTCGTCGGTCAATCGTTTGTAATAGTCGATCATTTGGAATGGTAATCAATGTATCAACATTAGCTCGCAAGTTTTCGATAGCAGCCTCTGAGTTCCGCCTTCGTCGTTCGCCTTCAAAAGCAAACGGTCGAGTCGCAATTCCTACCACGAGCGCATCGAGCTCTTGAGCGATTCGCGCAACGACAGGACCAGCACCCGAACCCGTACCGCCACCGGCACCGAAGGTTACGAAAACCATATCTGAACCTTGAAGAGCTTTCTTTAGGTCTTCAGCCGATTCTTCAGCCGCCTGCTGACCAACCGCCGGATCGGCACCTGCGCCTAATCCTCGTGTGGTTTCTTTGCCTATGTGGATTTTCTTGCTCGCCTTAGAAAAGTGCAGGGCCTGTGAATCGGTGTTAACAGCAATGAAGTCAATACCAGAAAGATTGTTATCAATCATTCTATCGACTGCCGAGCCTCCGCCACCGCCGACGCCGACAACACGAATTACTGCTGATGTTTGAATTTCTGGCTTTACTTCGGCCACAAGAACCCTCCTTTGTTGACCAATCTATGTGTTCAAAGTATACGGAAGATGTAGTGAACACGCAATGCATTTTTTAGATTTTTTAATTGAGGTAATTTTTTATACAAAACTATAATTTTGCTATGGCTTGAACCGTCGGAAAAGTGAGCTGAAGACACCCTTAGCAGAATTAACAGTGTGCGACAATACAGCTCTCTGACCTCCACCACCACTGTTAGCCCGCATGGAATCAAGCATTAACCCTACGACGACCGAGTATTGAGGGTTGTCGACCTGTTCGATAACACCACTAATATGCTTAGGTGAACCAACACGAGCAGGTAGCTTCAAAGCATCCTTAGCAAAGGTGTCAATGTGCTTCATGAGAGCACCGCCGCCAGTTAATACTACCCCCCCTGGTAGCTGACCTGCTTTGTGAATTCGTTGTAGTTCTTTATTTACGAGCCGAAATAGCTCTTCGAGCCTCGCCTGAACAATGTCATCAATATCACTTTGAGATATCTTAACCTCTTCCTTGTCGCTTTGAATAATTGTAATTGTTTTATCCTTTTCTGGATCAGATACTGCTGAGCCATAATCCAGCTTTATATCCTCGGCAACTTGTAGGTCAGTTCTAAGCCCAATTGCTAAATCATTAGTGATATGACCGCTACCAATAGCAATATTAGCAGTGTGTATAATTTCACCTTCTTCATAGACAGCTATCCCCGTAGTTGAAGCACCGATATCGATGACTGCTGAGCCATTTTCACGCTGCTTTCGACTTAGAACTGCTTCGCTAGCAGCAATAGGTGAAACGATTAGACTTTCGACAGAGACTCCAACTTGTTCAAGTACTGCTCGAATATTTTTAGTTACCGGGGTCGCTGAAGTGACAATATGAGCATCAACCTCTAAACGAATACCGCTCATTCCGAGTGGGTTTTTGATGTCATCCTGACCATCGAGTCGATATTTACGTGGAAAAATCTGAATAATTTCTCTGTTAGTTGGCATCTGAATCACCATGGCTGCATCCTCAACTCGAACTAGATCATCATGAGTAATTTCGCGGTCACTTCCACCTACGGCAATAACACCCTTGGAATTAATACTCTTAATATAAGAGCCACCAACTGCTATGGTAGCATGCTCGACTCGTCTGCCTGACATCCGCTCAGCCTCATCAATTGCTTGGTTTGTGGCCTTTGCAACCGCGTCGGCATCAACAATACTGCCCTTGCGCATTCCCTGATTCTCCGCGCTACCGAGGCCTATGATACTCGGCTCTTTTTCCTCACCCTCACTAAGCACGCCAATCACGCACAACACGTGAGTTGTACCTATATCAAGTCCGATGTGAAGTCTGTCGTTGTTCATATTTCCTTACAGTATAGCGCTTATGAATTTAGTCGGTCAAAATTTCCGCACCATTTTCGGTAATTAACACCGTGTGCTCGAAGTGCGCACTTAATGATTTATCGGCAGTTTTTACCGTCCAACCATCTTTTTTACTTATAATTACATTGTCGGTGCCAAGTGTAACCATCGGCTCGATAGCAATCGTCATTCCCTTTAGCAATCGCGGGCCGCTACCTTTGCTACCATAGTTTGGAATATTCGGCTCTTCATGAACCAAATGACCCACACCGTGCCCAACGAGATCACGAACGATGCCGTATCCACCTGGCTTTAGACTAGCTTCAACCGCAGCACCAATATCGCCAGTACGGATATTGGCCTTTACCGCGTCGATACCAGCATAAAGGGCCCGCTCGGTATCGAGCAGCAACCTTTTTACTTGTTCAGGAACTTCTGCCTTATCCTGGTCAACGATAAAACTGGTTGCCGAGTCAGTGATCATGTCTTCGTAGGTGACACAGAAATCCAGACTGAGGATGTCACCAGTTTTTAAAATCTTTTTCTTGTTCGGCACCCCATGAACAATCTCTTCATTAACACTGGTGCAAATCGCGCCGCTAAAACCATGATACCCAAGCACTGATGCTTTTCCGCCCAATTTTTTCAACTCCGCGCGCGCGAACATATCGATATCACGAGTGCTCATACCATCTGTTGCAACTGATTTAAGACTATTTAATATAGATGCAAGAATCCGCCCACTCTGGCGCATGCTGACAATTTCTTGGTCGGTTTTAACTTTGGTGAACATTACTGATCTAGTGTGCTGCTCATAACCACAGCCATTACTCGTTTGTGAACTTCTTCGACAGTGCCATCGCCATCAATTTCATGCAGTAGACCCTGCTGCTTGTAGTAATCTATTACCGGCTTAACTTGCTCTTCGTATGCTTGGTTACGAGTGGCGATAGCTTCAGCCGAATCATCGCTTCTACCGCGTAGCACCATACGTTTAATAGCTTCATCATTCGATAAGTGAATATGAATAACTGCACGAATCCGACTATTAGTTGGCTTAGTTAGTTCATCAAGCCACTCAGCCTGAGAAACTCGTCGAGGAAAACCATCAAGAATAACTTCTTGATCCTTACTGATATTCTTAATCTCAGCTGCTAACAATCCTCGGATTTGATCATCTGAAACCAACTCACCACTGGCTAAAATCTTCTTGATCTCTGAATCGGTTGATTTACGCAGCAACTCGCCAGTTGAAATCCATACACTTGGAATCTTTTCAGTTAATAATTTTCCCTGAACACTTTTCCCAGAGCCAACTGGACCCATGAGAATAATCATTTTGAAAGTGCTCCGAGCTGTTTCTTTACTTCACTAGCAACAGCAGCACCATCGGCACGACCAGAAGTAGCTGCTTTAACACCCGGCATGACTCTTCCCATATCCTTGATAGAGCTTGCTTCGCTTTTACGAATCTCTGAGCTGACAATTTCTGAAATTTCATCAACGGATAATTGTTCTGGTAAAAGTTGCATCAAAATTTCGCGCTCTTGCTCTTCTTTAGTTGCCCTATCTTCATGACCAGCTTTTCGATATTGCTCGATCGCTTCGCCGCGTTTTTTGACCTCGCGCTGCACAATGACAATTTGCTGGTCGTCGTCTAACTCTTTACCAATTCGGATTCGCTCATAGTCAAGCGCAGACTGTAACCCCCGTAGTGTGTCGATCATGATTCTGTCTTGCGACTGCATTGCCTGTCGAAGCAAGATGGGCAGCGTTTCCGCCGTCACTTATTTAATTCCAAGACGCATTTTGCGAAGCTTTTCAGCCTTCCGCTCTTTACGAATAATTGCCTTTTCTCTTCGATAGCGACGACCAAGAGGCTTCTCAAAATACTGAGCATTTCGAGCTGTATTCATAACACCTGCCTGCTGAACACGCTTGTTAAAACGACGAATTAAGTTCTCAAGTGACTCTTTGGAATCTTTTCTATTTACTTGTATCACGTATGCGTTACTCCTTGTATCACCAATGCTTAAACTTTTATTGCTGATTAGTGTTGTATTTTACTGGATGTTTAACAGATACGCAAGCTTTTATTAGTTTATGCGATTTTTCGTTTTCTGAGTTTTTAATACAATCGACTGTAATTCCTTGAAAATAATGAAGCTTTTATTGGCTCTATAGACTTTTGTGTTGCTCTGTTTTTCGCTGACTAAGAAGCCAATTTTTTCAAGACGAGCGAGCTCTCGCTGAATATTTCCAGCGTCTTCCTTGATTAGTTTTGCAAGACCGCGAACATGAGTGTGGAAATCTGGATATTTTGCATATACAACTACTATTTTTCGTCGAACTCGAGAAGTAATAAAAACATCTAGCATCTAACGTAATCCTTTACTTTATATTGTGCCAATCACAACACTATACTATATTCGTGCATTATGGCTTTGTCAATCTTCAATCCATTCATCGACCACTCGGCTCAACATAGCAGTTAGTTCTGCTGGCTCTGGGATATCATTCTCTTCATAGTAATGCTCAATCGGAAAAGTTGTGTCGACCACTGATTCGATATGAATCTCATCGGCTGCAATATGTAAATGATCAACCACGTCGATTGATGCGATTGGTAACGCTGCGATTAGCTTCTCGGTTCTAATTGATTTTAAAAACGCCAATGCTGCATCAAACTGAATGATATTCTGAGCTCCATCAGAGGTCAAAATAATATTATGACCGCGAATTGCATCAGGATCCAACTCGCCAGAGACTGAAACGAGACGATTAATTTGACGCAATTTATCTAGCTTCTCCTGCTCAATATAGGAATGGTACTCTTGGTGAAGGCTATTGATCTGACTGTCACTCAACAAACTATTATAAGCAAAAATTCCTGTTTGGTTGATCGAACCTATAACGTCCTTTTCGTCTCCCGGCATGTGGATTTCCTTACTCTGTAACCATGATGCGGTGCAGTGGAGTTGCTTGGCAATTTCGGCAGCAATGATTACGCCGCCCGGACTAATGGCAATAACAGCAGTGTTCTCAAAGCGATACTCGCTAAGTTCTTTGGCTAATTTTTGACCAACTTGTTGGCGGGACTGATAGTACATACCGAAACATTATAGCAATCTACGTTACAATAGTTGTATGAATTACTGGGAAATTGTTGTTTTGCATACCAAATCACGTGGAGCGAGTTTCTTAACCTATCAAACAGACGATGAAAGCAAAAAATTAGAGCCTGGCTCGATCGTAGAAGTTGAGTATGGCTCGTTGATAAAGCACGGTGTTTGTATCAAGCAGGTCAGCAGACCAAGCTTCCCGACCAAAAATATTATCAAAGTTGATGAAACAAAAGTTCCAGCTCCCTTAATACAGACCGCAATTTGGGCTAAGGACTATTATCGTCTGGAGCTTTCTGATGTTTTTTCAACAATACTTCCCCGCTATATATTTGGGCCAAAACCAAAAGCTTTTATTTCTGGGGCTATTCAAAAACCACAAATTTTGCCGAGCCTAACAGATGATCAAGAAAAAGTGCTGAAGCAACTCAAAGATATAAAAAGTGGTAGTAATCTTTTAATCGGTGAAACAGGCTCTGGGAAAACTCGTGTATATTTTGAGTTACTACAAAAGTGTTTGGATGATAATAAATCAGCGTTACTATTGGTGCCTCAAATAGCTATTAGTAGGCAGCTCGAGAGACTCGCTAATGAGCAATTTGGTAATGCAATCGTGACAATCAACTCACAGATGAGCGACAGTAAGCGCCGTGCTGCCTGGCACCATATTAACCAATCTGATAGCAACCCGATTATCGTAATTGGCCCACGCTCTGCTCTATTCAGCCCGATTAAAAACTTAGGTTTAATAATCATTGATGAAGCTCATGATAGTAGTTTCAAACAGGATTCTCAACCGCACTATGATGCAGTTCACGTGGCGGCAACGCTGGCTAAAAATAGTAAAGCCCCCTTAATTCTTGGCACCGCAACCCCAAATGTGAGCGACTTATACGTTTTTCAACAGAAACGACCTGATAATATTTTCTCGATGCCAAGCGCGGTGTTTGCAAACCCACCCATAATTGAGTTAATCGATCAAAGTAAACGCGAAAATTTTTCCACAAATCAAATCTTTTCTAATCAATCAATCAAATCGATTATGACTGCACTCGAACGAGACGAAAAAAGTATCGTGCTACTTAACCGTCGAGGTACCGCAAGTAACACACTCTGCGGTAATTGCGGTTGGATTGCTCGCTGTGAGAACTGTGACTTACCGATGACATTACATGCCGATATTCATAAAATGATCTGTCATAACTGCGATATAAAATCTTCCGTCCCATCGCAGTGCCCAGACTGCAATAATTCAGATATCATCCACCGAGGTGTCGGTACAAAGAAGATAGTTGGTGAATTAAAAAAATTATTCCCGACTACGACGATCGGGCGTTATGACCAAGACCGTGATAAGAATGAACAAGATAATTACCGAGAATCTATTTTGGTAGGCACGCAAGTACTAGCTCAAGGACTTGATATCGCCACTGTCAGTAATGTAGTTGTGGTTTCAGCTGATACAATGCTCTACATTCCCGACTACACCTCAGTCGAGAAAACGTTTCATCTACTCAAGCAAGTTAGTGGACGAGCCGGACGGACTGGTGGTCGTCGATCGATCATAATTCAGTCAAACTACACTAAACACCCTGCCCTACAAGCGGTAGTTGAAGATGATGTTAAGCGCTTTTTCGACTATGAGCTCGGGCAGCGAAAACAAGCTAATTTTCCACCTTTTCAGCACCTATTGAAAATTACGATTCGACGGAAGTCTCGCGCCAGCGCCAAGCAAGCTTCGGAGAAAATTGCTAATAATTTAGCCAAATACGCTGGTAACATGATCGGTCCAGCCGCTGGTTTTTATGAACGTAAGGGTGATTGGTTTGAATGGCATATCATTATTCGCTCACCGCAACGCCGACAGCTTCAGGCCATCATCGACACACTTCCGAGCAACTGCCATTACGTGCTCGATCCAAGTTCCCTCCTCTAGTAAATCTGTTATAATACTCAACTAATGAACAGAAAAGATATTATAGTATTGCCGCACAAAAGTCTGCGAATTAAATCGGCCAAAATTAATCATATAGACCAAAAGACAATAGATTTTGTCGAGAAAATGCGTGATGTGGCCCTCGACTGGGAAGATCATCGAGATCATGAATATAGTGTTGGACTGGCGGCAGTTCAGGTTAATATTATGCAGAAAATAGTTCTACTTCGAGATAATCTCAAAAATAGAGAGGATAAATCATTTACAGCCTACCTCAATCCAAAGATTATCAAATATGAAGGACAAGCTGAACTAGTCCGCGAAGGCTGTCTTTCAGTTCAGGATATCTACGTTATGGTACCACGCTATCCAAAAGTAAAGATTCAAGCTATGGATATTGATGGAAAAATAAAGAGATTCACGTTACGTGACTTCCAAGCTCAAGTTTTTCAACATGAAGTAGACCATACGAACGGCGTAACAATTGTTGATCGAGCTGGCAGCGATGGCGAGTATTATCATATGGAAGATAATGGCGACCTCGTTCTTTTGACCAATGATGAACGAGCTGGCTTTGTTCGTGATTATAAAATTCCAGATAAAGCTCAAATCGTATGAGTATACGCCAAAACACTGAAATCGCGCTTGAGCAACAGAAGAAGGGCTTAGTGTTCTTTGGCACAGGATCTGTTTCGCTACAAGTACTTCAAGATCTTTCAAGCGAATATCAGACAGAAGCAATAATCCATAAAAGCACTCAGGTTCGGGGCAAAAAAACTACAGCAGAAGTTGAAGACTGGGCTAATAAAAACTCTGTGCCAAGTTATGGTGTAGCCAACAAGGGCGAGCTAATCGATTTATTTGATCAAATCGGTTTTACTAGTCAGTTTGCAGTTTTAGTCGATTTCGGTGTGCTTGTGCCTACTGAGGTGATTGATTATTTTTCACATGGTATCCTTAATGCTCATTTCTCGCTCCTACCCGCTTGGCGTGGAGCTGATCCAATCACGTTCGCCCTTCTTGCTGGTGATGCAATAATTGGTACATCAATTATGAAGCTTGATATTGGGCTTGATACTGGCGACATTGTTTCACAGCGATCGTTCAAAGCCAACCAAAATGATGACCAGCAAACCAGAACTGAACTTCTAGCTGAGCACGCAAGCACGCAGTTGCTACAGATACTACCAAAATATTTGAGTAGAGCCATAGAGCCAACACCACAGAATGAACAAAGTCAGTCTAGTTATACTCGTCGGCTTCTTAAATCAGACGGAGTAATGAACTTCAATAAGGCTGCACCTCAACTTGTTCGTGAGATTAACGCTTATGCAACATGGCCAAGAAGTAGTTGTGAAATAGACAATAATAAAATTGTCATAACAGAGGCAACTGCATCACAGCTACAATCATTCTCACAGGAACCAGGGAGCTATAAAATAATCGATGGAAGACTTTTTATGAGCTGCGGCAAACGAACTGTACTCGAGATAATACGGCTTCAACCTGCTAATAAAAAGCCAATGCTAGCTTTGGCTTTCATAAATGGTTATCTGAAAAAACAACCCTAAGCTGCGGTTGTTGGGTCGTCAGCGATCTCTTGGATTTTGCTAGCATCGCGCTTGATTTCGTTTTTGAGCTTCTCAAACTCTTCAGAAACTACCTGCTTATAGGTTGGGAAATTAGTTTCTAGCCACTTATATGCGGCGTACTCAGCTGTGATTGCCTGTTCAGAAACACCAGCCTCAATCGCGGCTGTTTTTTGAGCTTGAAAATTAGCATCTTGATCCCAGTTCGGATCAAGGTTATCAAGATATGCCTTAGCAAATTCGATATCACCATCAACGAAACGCTCAAATTCATCAAGCTGATCATCACTCATATTCTCTGCTAATTTCATGCCCACACGTAGTTCCAGCGTCTCAGTAATCTGATCAATTAGCTTCTTGCGCTCATCGGCCGGCAACGAACCAAGTCCAAGCTGTGCGAGCATATTATCGTCAATTTTTTGCATCATAGTGTTTCTCCTTAAGCTAAATTACCTATAGTGTACGTGCTCGTTCTTCTCTTGTAAAAACATTTAGCCGATCATCAACCTCAAGCATAATCTTAGTCTTCGTTGCAAGACTTAAGCCGCACATTTGACCTTCAACAACCTCTTTAACTTCACTTTGTTCACGTTGAACTTTTTCAATTTCAACTTCTCCAAGGACTGTTTTACCACGCTCAATACGAGCGAAAGTTTTGGGCAGTACCTTGCCCTTGGTGACTTCACCTCCACATATAATGGCATTTTTTGTTGTACGAAATACACCTTTTACTTGAAGCCGCCCGACATCTGTTTCAATTGTCTCCGGTGGCAGCATTTTAGTTAGAATTGCTTTGATATCATCTAGTAATTCATAAATAACCGTGTAAATTTTTATGGTAACTTTATTGCGAGCCGCAAGCTTCTTAATTTCAACTGGGACCTTAATATTGAAGCCATAGATTAATGCATTACTTGAAGCTGCACGATTAACGTCACTCTCTGTTAAGTCGCCAACCCCTGTTTCGATAATCTGGGCCTCAACTTCGTCATTACCAATTTCGCGGATTGCTTGAGCTAACGAACCGAGCGACCCCTGGACATCGGCTTTAATAATGATTGGAAGCTCGCTCATATCTTTAGCTGCTAGCATTGAATCAAATCTATTCTCTGCAGTGAGTGATTTCGATTTTGAGGTAACAGCAATCAATTGCTCTTGCCTATTAGTTCGAGCAATCTTACGAGCTTCCTTTTCAGAAGCAACTACCTGAAAAACATCACCAAATCGTGGCAAATCTTTAAAGCCGATAATCGAAGCAGGCGTTGATGCTGTGGCAACTTTCAGCTCATTGCCACTAGTACTTTCAATTTTACGCACCTTCGCATTGGCTGCACCAGCCACTATGATGTTGCCCACCTCCAGCTTGCCATGCTCAACCAGTACAGTCGCTACAGGTCCTTTTCCGTGAATCATCCGGGCTTCTATCACAATACCCTCGGCAGGCCCCTCTGTGTCGCCACGAAGCTCCTGGATATCAGTCTGTAAGAAAACCAGGTCAAGCAATTCATTGATGTTCTTCTCTGTCTTAGCTGAGACCTCAACCAACACTGTATCACCACCATATTCTTCCGGCACTATTCCGTTATCCGTTAACTCTTTTTTAACGCGATTAAGATCAATATCTGGCTTATCAGTTTTATTAATCGCCACAATCATCGGCACGCCAGCACGTTTGGCAAAATTAATAGCTTCGATAGTTTGAGGCTTCACTCCGTCATCTGCAGCAACAACGAGTAGAGCAACGTCAGTCAACTGTGCACCATGCTGCCTCAAAGCGGCAAAGGCCTCATGTCCCGGTGTATCCAAAAACGTAATTAAACGATCCTTGTGCTTTATCTGGTAAGCAGAGATATGCTGCGTGATACCACCGGCTTCTGCATCAGCAGTGTCAGTATTACGGATCGCATCGAGCAAACTAGTTTTACCATGGTCAACGTGACCCATAACGGCAACAATCGGAGGACGAACATCGGCACTTTCGCTCTGTGCGCGCTCAGCGCGAACTTCTTTTTGGCTTTTCTTTGGTGTTACCTCGACATCAAATTCACTAGCGATAATCTCCGCAGTATCGTAATCGATCACCTCGTTAAGCGTGGCCATAATGCCATTCTCGATTAGCTTAGTAATGACCTCACCTGGTTGTCGATTAATTTTATTTGCAAAATCAGAAACAGTTACCGCCTCGCCGAGCTCGATTGTTTTATTTTCTTCACTCATTGGTGCGCGCCTTCCTGTTTATTGTGCAATACTTACTAAATTTATTTATTGGTTAACCTGTTTAAAGCTAAGAGAAATTTTTCGAGCTTCAGTGTCTATACTGATAATCTTGAATTTCTTAGTTTCATGAAGTTTAAAGATTTCTTCAGGGTCTGCTCCGTCGCTCTCGCCGAGCTCTGAAACATGAACCAAGGCTTCAACAGCTGGACTAATCTGTACGAAAGCACCAAATGGAGTTATTCGTGTGACTGTGCCGTCAACGATATCACCAGCTTTATACTTATCGACTTCTTCAACCCACGGATCGTTCTGTAGTTGTTTAAGACTAAGGCTAAGACGATCTTTATCGATTGCAATAACTTTAGCTTCGACAGCATCACCAATTTTAACGTAGTCACTAGGGTTATTTACACGATCCCAAGAAATTTCAGAAATGTGGATCAAGCCTTCAATACCATTGACGTTAATAAAGGCACCAAAGTCGACAATACCTGTGACGGTACCCTTAACGAGATTGCCAACTTCGAGCTTCTTCAGCTCTTCTTGCATATCTTCACGAACAGCAGCCTTTTCGCTGAAAATAAGCTTGTTCTCTTTGCGGTCTACGTCAAGAACACGCACACGTAGCTTCAATTTTAATAAACTGTTAAGGCGTTGTAGGATCTCGTCCTTATCTGCACCGCTAACTCGTGGGTAATGTTCAGATGAAAGCTGACTAACTGGTAGAAAACCTCTAATGCCTTCAAGTTCAATCAACAAGCCACCACGATTTGCATCATACGCTTTAACGTCAATAATTTCTCCAGAGTCACGCAGAGCAACAAGTTCGTCCCATCCGCGTGCCTTAGCTGCCTTTCGCAGGCTAAGAAGACTATAGCCACCTTCGATCTCAGGATCGAGTACGCTAGCGTTCACCTCTTGACCAATTTCTAAATCTTGATTGCTGAAGCCGATTTCTCGTCGAATAACTCGACCAATTCCTCTAGCACCGAGATCAACCCAGACCTCGTGTTTTTTGACGGCCATTACTGACCCTTCAACTACTTCGCCAATCTGTAAAGCGGCAAAGCTTTCTTCTTCTAACAAATCTTGCATTGTTACATCCTTAGATGACATGCGTCTCCTTCTAATAGTGACCGAAAGTAACTCCTCTAAACATTCATCCAGATGGTAGCCTTTATAAGGTGGCCAAAATTCTTTATAGTGTAGCAAATTCTACTGGGGTACACAAGAGAGCATTAGATATCTTTAAGTTTTACCACAAGGAGTACCCCCTATGCCGTCATACCCTAGGTGCGGTATCTAAAAGCTTTCCACAAATATTTATACTTGATCACAGCTCAGCGCTCGAAACAAAACTATAGTTGGCAATTACATTTAGAACGAGCAGCCTATTCTTTAGATATTATAGGTTTGCGTGAGCTAAGTTACGACGAGATTTAGCATAAGCCAAAACTGCGATAGTTACCATAGAAGTCCCAACCACTGCAGATAAACTTTCAGCAGGACCAGTACTAGGAATAGCCTCAGCAGCATTTGTCGAAGCAATTTCTTTGTCGCCTGATTCTGTGCCGGATGTACTGCTGGATGATTGATTTTTAGTATCGGTATTCTCGGCTGAAGTTTTGCGTGATGCATCAGACTCTACAGCTTGAGAGCTGTCAGACTTCGTTTTGTCTTCGCTTGAAGGTTTGCTGTCACCAGCTTCCTTGGTAACCTGACTCAACGGATCCTGACTTTTGTCTTTACCAGATTCAGCTGATTCGTCTGTTTTAGTGTCGGTGGTATTGTTCTTAGCTTTTTCATCGCTTGAACTTGATTCATTTTTGTCAGAATCCATTGCCATTTCTTCTGTAACTACCTGGCTATCGCCTTTATTGTTACTCGCGAATCGCTCACGTACAAAACGAATAGTCAAAATTACCAATACGACGATGATAATTAAACCAATAATCGCCATCAAAAATCTTCCAAAATAACCTAAATAACTCCGTCGTGACTGTGCCATATCTTTTTCTCCTCAATACTACTAACGTTAATATACTATATATGTGACGGAAATGCAATAGTTTTTATGACTTTTTTATCATGTATGATGAGAACATCAAATGAGGGTAGTTATGTTCAATCAAGTTGTCACGTCATTTCCAAACATTGATTTCAAGTCTTCGAGCATATTTGCATGGCGTCCGAGTTTGCTAGCGATTGAATATGACGAAGAAAAAATTGGCACTAGCCGTGGACTTCTTCTGCTCCTCCACGAAATCGGTCATCACCTATCTGGCCATGACAAAACAGGCTCAGACCGAGAGCTACTCAAGCAAGAGGTTCAAGCATGGGCTGAGGCTAAGCTGCTCGCAGCAAAATTTGGTCTGCCATTCGATGAGGAAGTGCGTGAGGACTGTCTTGAGACCTACCGCGATTGGCTTTACCATCGCAGCTTATGTCCGACCTGTGATCACCAAGGTCTTGAGATGGAAAGATTATACCATTGTATAAACTGCAACGAAAAGTGGCAAACCCCGACTTCTCTTCACTGCCAAATACGTCGAATAAAAAAATAACCGACAATTTCTTGTCGGTTATTTCGCAAGGGCAAAGCTATTAACTACTACGCAGTTTTTTTAGCTTTACCGCGCCGGCTAATCCGACCACCAGC
>JBGAVT010000014.1:0-34753 GCA_044227985.1 Saccharimonadales bacterium (SeqCode) | reverse complement strand
CTCCAAGGCAAAAAGTTTTGTGTTCATATAAGGCAATAATACTGCCGAGAATCTTTGGAGTTAGCTTTTCGGCTGTTATGGTTGTGCTCGGTCGATCTCCGGATATTTCGCGAAACACCGCTAGATTATCTTCGCTCATGTCTTCGAGCTGTCGACCGATCGTTAATGCTTCAGCCTGCGCTTTCATATTAGTCAACAAGATCTGATGTTGTAGATGGTTGGCTGAGGTGCTCTGTTCAAAACCAATGAAATCGACCGGCACCACGGTGGTCCCTTGGTGCAAAAGCTGCATAAAAGAATGCTGCGCATCTGTTCCTGCTGCACCCCACAAGATTGGCGCAGTGTCGTAATCAATAGCATGACCGTCACGGTCAACGTGTTTTCCATTGCTTTCCATGCTCAGTTGCTGGAGATACGATGGTAATAGCTTTAACTCATAGCTGTACGGCAAGACTGCTTCGGTTTGCAGGCTATGGACACTGCGGTAAAAGATCGAGAGCATCGCCAGTAGTAGAGGTGCATTCAAATTGTCTGGAGAATTCAAGAAATGCTCATCCATCTCATGCGCACCAGTCAGCATTTCAGAAAAATTAGCTACTCCTATAGCTAGCATGACCGATAGTCCAATCGAACTCATCAAGCTAAAGCGTCCGCCAACCCAATCCCAGAATGTAAAAATATTTTGTTCTGAGATACCGAATTCCACTGCAGCGGCGCTGTTCGTAGTGACCGCTGCAAAATGTTGGGCAAGACTAGACTCGCCACCAAGCGCATCGCTAATCCATGTTTGGGCCAGATTAGCGTTAGCTAGTGTCTCTTGGGTTGTAAAGGTTTTGCTAGCGACGACAAACAGCGTCGATAAGGGGTCGAGTGACTTGACTACATTCTCAAACTCGGTCGGATCCACATTGCTGACAAAGTGAACGTCGATACCGCTTTGATGGTATGCCGACAATGCCTGTACTGCCATACGTGGACCAAGATCGGAGCCACCAATACCAATATTCACGATATCAGTAATTCTATTTCCGGTGCTACCAGTGAAGCCCCCGCCATGTACGGCTCCGACAAACTGTTTCATTTTCTCTAATTCGTCCTGAATTAAAGGAACAACATTTTCACCATTTACACATATTACTTTTTCGGCAGGTGAGCGAAGTGCAGTATGTAATACAGCACGATTCTCGGTATTGTTGATTGTCGCGCCATTAAAAAGCTTACTCCGTAGCTCTGAAAACCGGCCTTTATCAACATAATTGAGCAGCTGGCTATGAGCATGTAGATCCAACCAACTATGGCGAGCATCCACCTTGAGCCCAGCAGCCGCAATCGTTAGCTGATTATTCCTATCGGCATCCTGCAGGAGTTCAACTATCGGCTTGTGTGAAGACTCAATAGTGGAAATACTTTGACTAATAGAAGTTTTGTTTTCCATACTACTAACGCTATCATAGTAGGAGAATAAATGGGAGCAACAACAATATGACAAACGAAGAAACAAAGATGTATGAAGACCTGAGATCACAGATTAATGTATCAGATTTTAGCACTCAGAGCTATGTGAGAAAAGTTGAGAAACCATGGGGGTATGAGCTGCACTTTCTACCTGAAAATCTGCCATATATGGGGAAATTACACCATATATACGCAGGTAAACGACTCAGTCTACAGGCACACGATCAAAAACAGGAGTCGTATATATTGCTGGATGGTGATGGATGGGTGATGCTGGAAGATTCTGACGGCAAAATGCAAAAAATAAAACTATTAAAAAATGAAGGAATAACAACCTTGCTTGGACAGAAGCACCGTCTGTTCGCCGGTGAAAGTGACGCAAACATTATAGAATTTTCATCGCAAGAAATTGGTAATACCTTCCGACTCGAAGACGATTACGGTCGCGAGACTGAAACAGAGCAAGCACGAGCCGAGAGGAACGATTCAAGTCAAGTGAACGCTTAGTCCTACTTTCCCTCAAAACGAAGCGCGTCGATAGGGTGCTTACGAGATGCTTTTAAGGCTGGCCAGAGACCGCTAACTACTCCTATTAGTCCAGAGCCGACCATCGATGTGATCGCCACAACGATAGTTATCCTTGGCTCGATATCAAAGTAATATCCACCCGCAAAGCTAACAATCCAAGCTAAGCCAAGACCAATGCCACCACCGACCAAACTCAAAACCACTGCTTCTATTAGAAACTGGGTCAAGATATGAAACTCAGTAGCTCCAATGGCTTTGCGAAGCCCAATCTCCTGTGTGCGCTCGGTGACACTCAGCAACATTACGTTCATAATCCCGATGCTTCCGACCACAACCGAGATCATGGCGACTAGAGCAACAAAGCCAGTGAGGTAGTTAAACACACTGTTGGTGACATCGAGTATCTCGTCTTGCTTTATAACCGTGAAGTCTTGTTGTCCGTTATGGTTCTTTTTGATGATTGCATTGATTTTATCGCTGATCATTGCAACATCAACACCTTCCTTGATGATCACGTCGACTTCAGCGATTTGGACGTTTCCATTATTGAGTCTTTTAGCTTGTGGCAGCGAAATAAATATCGCATTATTAACAGCTGCACCTAGATCAACACCACCGCTCCCAAGCTGCTTATCGTTCATTACGCCAGTCACAACAAACTTCTCGCCTTTGATTGTTATTGGTCGACCAATCGGATTCTCACCACGGAAATATTTCTGATTTACACTCTGACCAATAGTGGCTATTTTAGCGTTTTTATCATCATCGCTGAAGAAACTGCCACTTTTAACCTTATGCTGCAATGCTTTTTGGTAGTCTTCTGTAGTGGCAATAATAAAGCTATTGTCGACTTTTTGGTCTTTAATTTCTACGTTTCCCGTTACGACCATAATCGGTGCGGCGCCAGCTACCTCAGGAATTTTTTTAATTCCATCTATGTCTTTCTCGCTTAAAGTCGACGCGCCGTAGGAGGCGAGTAAATTGTAGCCTGCAATATTCCCGCTCTTATCCTTTTTAACTGTCTCGCCTGGGCTAATATTAACTAAACGACTGCCAAGATCATCAACGCTGCCCGAAACAGAGCGTTTAACACCTTCGCCAAAGGCAACGATTGTCACAACCGAAAAGACGCCGATGATGATTCCGAGCAACGTCAAAAGACTACGGGTTTTGGCACGTGAAATCGATAACAGCGCAATGCGAGTATTTTCTAGTATCATCATGATGTTGCTTTCTTCTTTTTAGAGCTTGGTTTCTGGCTATTTTTTTTAGCTTCTTTGTCGTTTGAGACAAAGGCATTCCGCCGATTCTTGCGCGAGAGTTCACGAGCAGTCTTTGAACTACGATAGGTACGAACTTTCTTAGCTACAGAACGAGTCTGATGCACAGGGATGGCAATTCGATCTATAGATTCATCAATATCGTTTGGTGGTGGCGAAGATGAAACCACTTCTTCTAAGTCAGAATCAACCACTGGTGAAGCCATATCTGGTGATAATGTCTGCGAAAGCTGCAAGAGACTTAGCTCCGTATCGCGTGTTCCCGCCACAAAATCCTCGTGGATATGTGCCTGATACTCGACTGCATCAATAGCTGGTATAGACCGTACTTCCTCGCTCTCAACTAAAGATTTAGCTAGTGGCTCATTTGTGCGGTATGCTTTTCTACTATCTCGGAGTTCATAAGTTGCTACTTGGCTTTTATCACTAGCTAGCTCACCATCAACAATATGGATTATGCGCTGAGCTTGTTTTGCGATCGCTTCGTTGTGCGTCACGATAATAACCGTATGCCCTTTTTTGTTGAGCTCACGAAGCAAATCAATAATCTGTTGGCCGGTTTCTTGATCAAGGTTACCGGTTGGCTCATCGGCCAATATTAAACTAGGGTTGTTGGCTAATGCTCGAGCAACCGCCACTCTCTGTTTTTGACCACCAGAAAGCTGACTAGGCAGGTAATATCCGCGATCAGTCAGTCCAACCTGCTCAAGAAGTTCATGGGCACGTTTTTCGCGTTGGATTTTAGAAGTTCCAAGATAGACCATCGGTAAAACAATATTATCGATAACGTGTTGACGGGGGAGTAGGTTGAAGCTCTGAAAGATAAATCCAATTTTTTGACGGCGAATTTTTGCAGCTTTTCGACTGCTTAGACCAGCAGTATCTATTTTATCGAGGAAGTATTCGCCATTAGTTGGAACATCTAATAGTCCCAACAAATTCATGAGTGTAGATTTACCAGAACCACTCGGTCCAGTTACCGCTAAAAACTCACCGTGTTCGACGTTGAAATTAACGCCCCGAAGTACAGGCGTGGCACCATTGCCGCTTCCATAGACTTTATGAATACGCTTAATTTGAATCTCTGCCATCACCCTATAATATAGCCGAGAAACAACAGATATGAAAGTGCTTATGCTAAGAAAATTAAAAGCTACAACTTACTTAGTAAACCCTCTAGTGCGACTACGCTCTCAACAATGTGCTTCACGCCCAGCTCTTTTGCCTCATATTCGGATAGATGACCAGTCAAAACTACAATTGCTTCAACACCCGCAGCCTGTGCCATAAGCACATCATTTTTTGCATCCCCAACCACAACAGTCTCTTTTGACGAAAAATGCTGTTCTTTTAGTATTCGATTTATGCTTTCAGGGTGTGGTTTGGCGTGAAGTGTATCGATTAAATCGTCTGGAGTAATTATTTGAGAAAAAACTTTTGGTATATTAAACTTCGGAAAAACTATCTCTTGTAACAGCTTCGAATTGGCACCGGTTGCAATGGCTATCTTGTAGTTTTTTGTTAGACGATTCAACATTTCGATAGTGCCGGGAACTAGAGTCAGACAATCAACATAGTCTCGGCCGAAGAGACAATTTTCATAGATTTTAACTGCTCGAGGGAGTAGATTGAGGTTATCTTTAAGCAGCTCGGCTAATTCTTCGTTATGAGAAGATCCCCATTTCGCATCAATTCTCTTTTTTTCTTCTATTTTGCTCAATGTCACCCCAACGCCTTTCATAGCCTCGTGATAACACTTGTAATAACCTTCGGTAGAGCCAAGGGTAAGGACGTCATCCCAGTCAAAAATTATTAGCTTAATCATCTGTTTAAGAATATCACGCAACTTACAAGAGATTAGAAAAAGATGAGTTACCTTTTACAAATTTAACCAAAGAAAAAAGACTACGCTTTTTAATCAAAGAAGGGTTGCACTGCGATCTTAGACATGGCTCACCGCCATATTCCAACATGTTCGTTATACTGCTCAAATTCAAATAGATTTAACCTCGGCTGAAGCATCTGTAGGGTTTGTATTCTGAACGATCTCTGACCAATGTAAAAGCCCACCATTCGGTGGGTTCTTACATTGGCGGAGAGAGAGGGATTCGAACCCTCGCGGGGCCGTGAAGCCCCCTACAGCTTTAGCAAAGCCGCCCCTTCAGCCACTTGGGTACCTCTCCTCGCATGAGAATTTGACCATTAAAGGTCTGGCTATAGCGTGGTGTACCCGGGGGGATTCGAACCTCCGACCTCTTGTACCGCAAACAAACGCTCTATCCAGCTGAGCTACGGGTACACGCAAGCGTAGCAACTATTGTAGCGCTAAACTACTGATAATAAAAGCTATCAATGCATATTTAAAGATGTAATTGGTTGATAGTTTTATCAATAAAATTCATTTCACGCTCTTCAAGCGGCAGATGCCGTTGCAGAATCTCGACAGCTGGGTCAACCTCCGCCTTTGTCATATAAGCTTCGGTAGGTAAGCCGAAGCGCTTCAAGGGACGAAAGGTTAACAAGTACAACCCTCGCTCAACCTGAATCGAGAATGAACGAAATGATTCAAACGGGAGCAGAACCTCACCTATAGAAATCCCTTCGTCGTCGATTATATAGGTACGATTATTCGGCTTAGCATTGATAAAATACAACAAACCACCACTCAAAAGCAGAAGTACAACAACGCTAAAGATGTCACGCTGCCAGTAGATAATAGCTGCACTAATTAAAAGAACGACTGAAACGAAACCTACGTACCAACCCACGCCTCTTTGGTGTGAAATATACTCGCTGGCCTGCCAGCTAACTTCTTGCGATTGACTCTGTTCAACTTCTTCTAGCTTTTCTACTTGCGAACTACCAGGGTCGCTACCATTGTCTTCAGGCTCAAAGCTCCAGCCCTCAGAAGCTTCTTGATTGCTGGATGCATCGACTGCAGTGTTATCAACTGGTTTATTGGTTTCTTCGTCCGCCATATCATAAGCATTATAGCAAAATTACACAAAAACCACACCAACAAAAGTACCGTTATCTTCTCTGAGGTGATATAATCCAGTGTACGTTTCGTCCCGGCGAAACACATAAAATTGGAGAGGTGACCGAGCGGTTGAAGGTACCGGTCTTGAAAACCGGCAAGGCGTAACCCGTCTTCGAGGGTTCGAATCCCTCCCTCTCCGCCATATTAAACGCAGCCCTACTGGGCTGTTTTTAATATATAGGGATCAAAACCAGCTTTTGCTTCAGCAAAAAGAATTGGCAAGGAAGGAGAGTCGAGCAATTTTACTCGCGAGACTCGAACTAACGGAATAGTGAGCGAAGCGAGTATCTAAGCCTTTAGGCTTTGCGCGTTTTTCTTTTTTACGGGAAGAAAATAGTAGCGGAAAAAAATAGAAATCATATTTTAGCCAACTATCTGGTGTCGGACTTCTGTTCGGCGGGGCTAGAAAGTACCCTTCCATCCATTGGAGCGCTAACAGCGGACGCAAATACAGATAGACTGAGCTAACTATTGCCAGCATACAGCTTAAAAAAATATCGGAGAACTATTAGGCATTAAAAATCGACGCTATTGAGTTGGAAAACTACGAAATCTTTTTTAAAGTATACTAGAACAATGCCAAAAAAAATTCAGAATCGCTATCTTGCACTCGCCTGGGTTACCGTGTTTGTTCACACAGCTATTATGGCCTGGTTTTGGATCGGGGCATTCTTGGTCTTTAACGGCTATCCTGAATTTGCACTACAGCAAGTCGCCTACGTTGTCATAGTCGTAGGGGTTCATGAACTTTATGGCAGCTGCCCGTTCACAGTACTCGAGATTTGGGCTCGTAAAAAATCCGGCGTTAAAGACCGTGAAGTTGAAACCTACTATGGCTATTATATTTTTTGGAAGTTGTTCCACTATAAAGCCAGTATCCCGTTTCTAAGGCGATTCGTCATCTTGTTCAAAATTTTACCTGGTATTTCACCACTTGTTCTAATAATCCAGCAAATATTGAACTAGAACGTTACGGACGAGCAAATACAGCTGCCTCAACACGCTTTGCACCGGCTCCATCTAAAACGGCAGCGGCGGCTTCAAGTGTAGCGCCGGTACTGATTACATCATCAATCAGAAGGATTTTTTTATTTTCGATCTTTCTAGGATGCCTGGAATAAAAAGCATTTGCGAGTTGCTGTCGGCGCTTTTTGGCAGACTGGCCGACTTGTCGTTTATGACCTTGTTTTCCAAGCAGCTCAGCGTAGGGAATTTTTAACTGACGAGCAACGTGCTTAGCAATAATGCCAGGCGGGTTATATCCGCGCATGCGGTAGCGCTGCGAATCAGGTGGAATAGGGCAGACAACATCATAATCATCAGAAAGAATCACGTCTGCCAACTGTTTACCTAAAACTTTACCAGCGGCACAAGCACGTTCAAACTTATATTTACGTATTAGCTCCTTACCCAAACCTTCGTAGCGAGCTGCCACCCAGACACGTTTAACTGAGCTTTTACGACGACAAGTCGGACAAGTGGCATAATCATCACTCAGCGCCTTGCAGCGATAACAAGCCGATACGGGATGATGTAAAAAACTCAACAGACAAACTTCACAAACAATTGCACCTTCTGCACCACAACCAACACAGGTGTGTGGCGCAACAACAGAGATGATTGACTCAAACATAACCTTATCGTAGCAAAACCAGTTGTAGTTTTACCAACACCCTTGAGTTAGGTGATAGTTTTTGTGTATACTACTGATAATACAAAGACCAAAAAACTTTTCAGGTGGAAAAACAAGACAACTAATGGGGGAGAGTGCATGGCACGTAAACAACAGAATGATGATTTATTAATCGATGATGAGCTAACAGCAGCTTTTCTGGGTGATGATCAGTCAGTAACCGCTGACGACAATAGTACAAACGATGACTGGAATGAAGAAGAAAGTATTCCGGGGCAACTAGCCGTTGACGTTTATGAGACTCGTGAGAAGGTTTTTGTGATTGCGCCGATTGCTGGCGTTAACAAAGGTGATCTCGACGTTAGTATCTCTGACAATACGCTGACTATCCAGGGAACTCGTTCGGTCAATACTGACGGGGCAGAGAACTTTTACCTGCAGGAAAGTTACTGGGGAGATTTTTCGCGAAGCATCACAATGCCAGTACCGGTTAAAGAGGACGAAATCGATGCAGTCCTCAAGGACGGTGTCTTGACAATTAGCTTTACCAAAGTCAAACAAGACACAATTAAGAAGATTGAGATTAAGTAAAACTACTTATTTCGATTCAGTATTTAATGTAAATAATCTGCTCAATCGAGCAGATTATTTACATTAATAACAGTTTTTTTATTTGCGAAAAAGAAAATAAGAGTAGAATTTATACTATTATCAAACTAAATTTGACTCTACTTATGATTGAGGAGCAAGGCTTGATGTCAGGAAGTTGACAGCACCAAAAGCTATGAAAGAAATGATAAGGCCGATAATCGCATACAAAATTGTATTCTTAGCTCCGGTAACTGCATTTTGGTCGCCGGCACTGATAACATAACGGAAACCACCAACAATCAACATGATGACACTAACAGCGCCAACCAAAAAGAGCAAAATATTGACTACCTTGTTGAAAATACCATCCGCCCCGAAAAGTGTGTTCGCGTCTTGACCGGCTCTAGTGCTACCAATCGTGCATTTGGTTCCATTCACTAGTGGGTTTGTGTCGGTACCGATGCTAAGACATTCATCAGCTGCGGCAGCAGGAACAACGTATGTCATAAAACCAACAAACCCCATAGTTGTAGCTAGGCTAATCTTGCCAGTGGTTGATTGATAAAGTGTTTGTATAGTCATTAAATTTTTTCCTGTTTATGCTTATTGTTAAATGTATCAAAAATTCATACTGGGTGCAAGAGATATATAGGCGGGCGCCTGATTTTATAGACTGCTAACTATAAAGCTCACAGCGGCACGACCAAGGAAAGCAATTACTAATCCGATTACTGCATACAAAATTGTATTCTTAGCTCCGGTAACTGCATTTTGATCACCAGCACTAGCAACATAGCGAAAACCACCAAGAACAATCATGATAACTGAGACTGCACCGACTAAGAACAGTAAGATATTGATAATACTCTGCATGATAGTCCCTATGTTGCGGCTGTCTCCTGAAGTACAAGTTCCTCCGGAGTATGTCCCGCCCGTTCCCTTACAGAGCTGCTCCTTAGAGTCGGCAGCACTTACTATGCTGTGCTGACCGCTGGGGGTAGTGACTGGAAGAATAACCGATGCTATTAATAGAGAAAATGCGAACATAAATGTAAATAATGATATTTTTTTCATCTCTTATCCTTTTTATATGTTACTTAATACGAATGATACGATAGCTTGAGCTAGAAGCGCAACCACTAAACCGACTACAGCATACAGAATAGTGTCTTTGCTCTGTTTGACGGCATTCTGATCACCATTACTAATCACAAAACGAAACCCACCGTATATCATGGCGATGACCGATACACTACCAACAATGAAGGCGAGGGCACTAATTACCTTGTCGCGAAGTGGGGTAACGGCAGTTTCAACGGTATCGCTACAGGTTGCATCAGGATCTACCAGCTGCAATTTAGCACACGCATCATCTGTAGCAGCACTTGCAAACACGGCAGGAGCGGGTGCGACTGCTAGAAGAGCCAACTGCGCCAGCATCACAAACCCTAGCAATAAAAATGTCGGTGTTTTCATCCAAAGACTCCCTTCATAAATCCTATAACTACTCGAATAATAAAAGGCACAAGGAAGACAAGCGCAAGACCGATTGAACCATAAATGATAGTGTTTTTAGCGGCAACTATCTTTTCTGGGTTGCCGGCCGACAACACATAGCGCAGCCCACCCGAGAGAACGATGATAACACCAATGCTGCCAGCCAAAAGATAAACAACCGGTATAACCTTGCCGAGGAATGTTTTGTCGTCTACATTGGGTAGACTTAACTCATCAGCCGTTCCAAGCTTAACAATACCAGCAGGCGGTGCTTTCTTTGCAGGGGTTTTCGGGGTAGGAGAGGTGGGAGCCTCCGGAGCAGCACCGCCACCCCCGCCACCAACCGATTTTTTACAAACATCAACCTTAGTCTTGCCTGTTAGTTTCTCGCATTTTACATATTCTTCCGCAACACACGTAAGTTTTTTACTGTCGGTATCGAACGGTGGATTCTTCGTGCAATCTCGTGGCTTATACTCACTGCCGACAGTGAATGGCTTACCAACAGTAAGAGATTTGCAGTCCTCAGTTTTTACCCCGGCACCTCCAGCAGTTGCAAACAGAACATAGCACTTTTTTGGATCTTGTTTACCTTTGTCTTTGAAGTAGGATTTAAAGACAGCGTTATTACAATCTCCAGCCGTAACTTTATCACCAGATAGATAGCAACCAGGTGATGATGCTGCGGATACCTTTACTCCGCTAGCAAAAAGTGAAAGTGTGGCAATCGCCACTACCATCAATAGCAGCATGCTGCTTAGGCGTGAAATATTTTTCATTTGAAGGTCCCGAGAATCGTACCGACGGCAAAAGTGGCGCCAACACAAATCACCAAGCCAATCACCGCATTGACGATGGTGTCCTTGCCGCTCTTGACTCGCTCTGGGCTTCCGCTACTAATAAGAATTAGAAACGCGCCATAAAATGTAAAGCCAATCGCAACATATATGCCAGCACCGAGCAATGCCTGAACTATATTGCCGGCTATCCGCCAAATATTGTCAAAGTCTTCGATGATTACGCCGCACGGGTTCGATCCACCAGAGTCCCGCGGCAATCCATTATGCCATGCAGGAAGTAACAAGAAGGTATTGTCGCACGCGTCAGCGGCGAACAAAGATAGTTTAGTTAATACGACGTGCATCATCCGATTATACCCCCTGGTATTAGGAAGTTCACCAGCGCAGCGAACAATAAGTAGATTGCCAGTCCGCCGAGAGCAGCTAATATTTTAGTTTTTGCACCAGCAATCGCCTGAGGGTTACCACGAGCTGAAGCGTACTGGATTCCCGCTATACCGAGCACCCCAGAGATGATGATGCCAACACCAACTGCAGTGACTTTAACGGCAAGTTTAAGCATTTTAACGATACTATTTCCCTCAAGCCCCGCGTCTGGGTCGCTACAAGTAAGATCTTTTAACGGCCCAAAAGCCGCTTGAGCACACTTATCTTGTTCAAGCTTGCGCGCACAACTTTGTTCATCGCCAGCAGCTAAGCTCCCGTCTTTGTCTTTATCACAAACGCTATGTTGTTTAGTTAACGGATGCACAGCCTTCTCGCCTTCATCTTCTGGCCCAGCAGGGTCATCACCCTCAGGTGTCGTTGCACCTCCGCCGCTGTCTTCACCACCGCCGCCGGGGGTGGGTGAAGTGATCGGATCAGTGGTGCCAGGACCAACGCCGGTTGACGCTAAGCAGGCCGAAATTAAAACTTTCGAGACCTGCTTCATGCACGTAACATTAGAAGCCGCGACACAGCCGGCACTTGATCCTCTATCGCTGGTACATTTTTCAACACCAAAAAGCTGATGGTAGCAGCTCTCGGTTTGAATTGAGCCTTTACTGACATTGGGTATGTTCGTACAGTAAGCAATAAGCTTCCATGCGCAGGTTTCATATTTTTTTGCATCGTCTTTTTTAGGCTTTTGAGCTAAAAGCCTACTGCGTATCGCGCGACAATCATTTGCGGTCTTTTCACCAACACCAAAGTTCTTATCAACCTTGCCGCTTGGCCCTGAAGTTGTGGGGGTACTTGTATCACCACTGCCATTGCTACCACCGCCGAAAGAAACTCCCGGAACTTGTGCAGAAACTTGTGCAGCTAAAAAGAACATCCAAAATAAAGATATCAAAAAAACCGATACAAAAACTGATTTACGCAATGAGCCCATCATCTGTATCCTACTTTCTGACCATCTTCATCAGTGAAATACATAGCTTTGATCTTTTTTGGACTCGAAAACTCCATCGTAATCAGCTGATTATCAGCATCCTCGAATACATTAGAGTTCGAACAGAAAATCTGAACTGTTTGTCTGTCCGCTGCCGGCTCACTGCAGTCTTCAAGGTTAAATCTACCGAGGAGCGTAGACAGAAAATATGCTGGCTGATAAAAGGGAATATCTTCACCGATTTCAAATTCAGGATTATAGTTCATGGTCGAGTAGTCGTTAATGCGCGCAGTGTCTAGATTCACAATTGCATCGATCATTTCTTTTGATGTGTTTATTTGATCAAGCTCCTGAAGCGCTAAACTATCCTCGATTTTGGCTTGTTTAGCTTCAGCGGCGAGCTCAGCTTTAGTCGGCTGCTGTAAATACCAAGCTAAAAAACCGATTCCTCCAACCAAAATGATTGCCAATAAGATAAAAGGCCAACGAGGGACCTTCTGCGATGTCATCAGTGCTTGTGAGTTATTTTTATTTTTGAACATTTTTATAATTCAACCATGAATTTAGTGCTATTGTAGCGCTTGTGGTATAAAGCCGCAAGCTAGAAAAAATTTAGCACTTGACAATACTGAACTAATGTAAGATAATGCATAGATTAAACAGGAATAACCATAGCTATGACAATCACTCCAACAGACATACCACTATCTGGAGAAGGCGGCGAAGAGCAAGTGCCACCTATAGGTGAACAAGGGCAGCAGCCTGACGGACAACCATTTGATGGCATGGGTGATGCGCTGGATGGTGATGCTGCCGAGCTACGAACCGATAGTGTGAGTGAGCAGCCGCCAGACGATTCAGCTGAAGAGATTGTCGTTAGCCCAAGCAATAGAAGGATGTCTCGTCGAGGATTCTTAGGAGCTGGAGCTGCGATCGTTGGTCTGACAGTAATTTTTGGCCCTAAAGTCGTCGACTCCTTTTCCCAGCCATCCGAACCAATCGCCCCAACTGATGGATCTGATACAGACAATAGCCCGACTGACACGAGCGACACAGCGAAAGACACCTTACCCCAAATGGAAGAGTGGGACGGCACAAAAGAAGATCTGTGGGAGGTTGCTCCGGGGGATGCAAATAGGAACTTCTTCCTAGATCCATACGCCCCAAATTCATTCGACGCGGAGCAAGTTACTAAGAGAAACTTTGTTCGGTCCTTCGACCATATCGTTCTTGGGCTTCTTTACCAAGATAAACTAGGCAAAGACCCTAATGAATACGCAACTTTTTTCGCCAGTTCAGACGTAGCGAATCAAGCTCGTGAATTTTTCGGTGACGGTGAAGGCACACATTCGGGTGCATACATCAGGGGCTTTAATGAAAATGTCGAGACGAAGGGTGAAGACCCGAACGGTTTAGAAAAGTTAATGCTTGATGTTGTTCCGCCCCCTGGGAAAGAGGGCGCTGTTCAAATTGGGCTATTCGATCCAAAAAATGGAGAGAGATACAAACCAGCTTGGGCTACTTTTGGTTATAGCAATAAAGGCCACTATGTCCTAACAGGCATTTTCGACCATGATCCAACAGATGAAGACTTTCTGTCTACGCCACCGCTAGAGTAGAAAGCTCAAAGTTCATCCTTAGCGCTAGATCGGCATAGGCGTCAACGCACACAACTACCCTGAAAAAGAACCATGAAGTGAATCTATGTTCAGCTGTTTAATCTAGCGCAAGTTACAGTAGCCCTCCAAGCCCATACTTTAATATAGAGCTACAACTATTATGTCCATAGCCCAAACCAACACATTATATTAGTTATTGCTTTTTATATTCTGACGATGTTATCATTTGTCCATAAGCATAATGAATTATGTTAGGTGAAATGAAAAAAATAAAAAAGATTATCTTTACTGGTCTTGGAACATTTGTCGTATTGTTTTCTACAATCGTAGCTCCTTTGAGTCCATTGATAATAACGATTGATGCCGCGCCATATGATGATGCTATTGATATAACCACTAAAGAATACAAAGCATGGCGATCATGGCTAGTACTTGAAAAGTGCATAAACTTTAGTGGCAACAAGGGTGGCGACAAGGTCAAAAATGCTATATTTGAGCACCCGAACTCAGGAACGATTCCGGCCAACTCGTTCGGTTGGCATAACACGAACTCGCTCGGTGGTGGAAATGGCGCGACGGATGGAGTTGGGAGATTTATCGATAAAAAGGACGGTGAGATTGACTGCAACACTGAGGCAGATCTTGAGATTGCCATGGCGAACCTCGGTTACAAGAAATATGGGGACTTCATGAAAGCAATAACTTCTGATCAAAGACTCCCTGATGATATGTTTAAGCTTAAGTACTCTTCCGAAAAAGCTATTGGCGCGGCAGTAGCTAAACACGCTAAAGAAGAAGGCTTAATTAGGAGTGAAAGCAATCTCTTTACACTACCGGCCGAGTCAGTTTGGGTTTATTGGGCGTCACTCGCAATTGCAAAGGTTGAGAACTCTGCATTTGGCAACACCGAAGGAACCTGTAAAGGAAAATTTGGTACTGAAGCGGACTTAAAAAAAGACAAGACCAGTGAGTCAAGTATTGTAAGGCCCGGCTTAATCGACAAGGACGCCAAAGAGATCGATGGCTGGAGCGATAAAGCTACAGAAAAAGGCTGGGAGTACCTTCTGCTGCCAGAGAAAAAAGCTAATGCTGCAGCTAATGCAATTGACGGAAGAATGACATCAGGCAAGTCGACATCATGCACCGAGATAGCCAAAGAAGCAACCAAGGATTTTCGGGTTGCAGCCTTCGCAAACTTGGTTAAAAAAATCAAAATAGAGTGTGAAAAAGATCCAAATGCCGACTGTGAAAGTAGTATCAAAGATTCCTCAGATGCCGCACTTCAAGAAGATGGGGCTGGTGACGATGACGTAGAGAGCTGCGAAGTTGGTTCGGGGTTATTTGCGAAAGCACTTGGTTTCGTTGTCTGCGCCGTTGTTGATATCACCTTCAGTATCGTTGACTGGGCAGAGAACAATATCATCATCCCATATCTTATCGTTTCTCCTCTAGAACAAGGCTCAGATTCGCCAGCCTATACAATGTGGGGCTATATGCGCGATATCTCTAATGTGATGCTGGTACTAGCCTTGCTATACTTAGCCTACTTAAAGGCGATGTCGTAATGGGTGGCGGAAACGCAGCATACAATCTTAGAAAGATGGCTCCGAGAATCTTGATTGCATTTATCGGGGTGCAATTGTCATTCTTTTTATCTTCACTAATGATCGATATTTTCAATGGGCTTGGTAGTGGTGTTGCCAACCTTTTTTACCAAATCGCTGACGCCAACAACATTCCGATTGTTGACACCACCGCAATACAAGGCGGTCAGCTCGGTCAAGGAGCGGCAATTTTGGGTCTGGGAACAGCGGCGGCGGCTGGAATCTTGACTACAGCCGCCGCGGGCGGTGGCATCATACCAGCCATGGTTGGGTTTGGCGTTATGGCCTTGATTGTTGTTATCGTGGCTGGCTTAACGTTGGTCCTGCGCCAAATCCTTATTATCGGATTAGTCATTGTATCCCCACTAGCATTTGTGGCCTACCTCATACCAAACCTCGAGCAATACTTCAAAAAATGGTGGTCATCCTACCTAAAACTACTGATGATGTATCCGCTAATCGTTGGGCTTTTTGGTGTTGGTAAGATTGCCGGACAAATTGCCAGCATCACAGCCGCAAACGCACAAGGCACACCAGGTAATGGCGGTATTGCTAGCAGTCCTACGATGATTTTAATGGCGTTCTTAGCCAATGTTATTCCGCTCGGTCTCGTTCCATATACCCTCAAGTTCGGAGGGGGAATTATGGCTGCTGGAGGTAACATCGGCCGACAGCTCGGATCGAAAACAGGCAAGACTTTGCGCGATCCAAACAGCCGATTCTTAAGAAGCTCAAAAGACAATGCCGCTAAAAAAGGACAGCTCAAAAGAGACAGGCGGGTTCAGGGCCAACAATCCGAGGACGCCACAAACTATGGGCTTGGTCGAGCGCTAAAGAAGCTGCCAGGTAAGGGCGGAATAGCTAACGCGTATGCGGGTGCGCACAAAGCCGTAACAGGCAAAGAGGGTTTACTCTCCAATTTCCGAAGCGCCACCGCTAAACAAGCGCGACACGAGCGCCTCGAGGCAGGCAACGATGAGGCAATAAAGCGCAGAGACGAAGCTGCAGCAGCAGCATATCGACCAGAGAAAGCCGTTGGAGCTGGTATATTTGCGCAAACTGGCGGCGACCATGATCTTATAAAAAAGAAGAGAAATGAACTAGAGGCAGCTGTTGAAGCAGGCGAGCAAGATCAAGTAGTTTTGGATGGGTTCAACGAAATGGCGCAGTATGAAGGTAACGATGAGGCAGTCTTTGCGGCAGCTCGCTTTGCAATGCAACACGACAAAGCTGGATCCAACATGACGGAAAGAGGAGAATTCTTAAATAATGTCATTCAGAATGTTGATACTTCAACCGAGGGAGGCAAGGCACGAGCAGCGGCCTTTGTCGCTTCGACAGCAGGCATCGGACACCCATACAGTAAAGACATTGGCATGACCTTCGACGGAGAAGGCCCTGACGCCAAACCTGTTATTAACTTCGGCTCTAAGGCCGGCAAGGGCTATAACGCAGAACAAGGCTTCGCCTATGCAATGTCTAAACACCAAAGCTACAATCTTAGCAACCTCAACGATGGCCAGGTTACAGAACTGCTTGATCATAACGTACGCCTGGCGACAGACAGCTCCTATGCCACTATGGAGTCACTACGAACTGGCAAGTCAGTTAAAGCAGTTCAAGGGAATGCCGAGAAGAATATTCGGGATATGTACAGTTACAACGCCCAGTCTAGAGCTGGTCTCGCTCTAGAAGAAGCAAGAGTAGGAGATGGACCGCACGCTACATACATCGACAGCATAGTCAATCCGCCTGATAAAGAGAAAACAGCTCCTACCGATCCAAGAGAAGCAGCAAAAGCACACGAATTAGAGCAGCAAGAGTTACAGAGACGAAAAGACGAGGCAGACAAAGCTTGATAAACTAGGCGCCACATTTGATTATAAGAACGGCGACTACAGGCACTACGGTTGACCACTCGGAAGATAGCGACTTGTTGATTGTTTTAACGCGGCAAGTACTTTTTCTTCTTGTCTCTGATAATCATTAGTCTCCCGTATTGATGCATTTATACTTCCACCAGGAGCTGGTTCATACCTGGAAGGGTGCCTGCCTTTTTCCGAGAGAATAACCCTCTTGAGAACATTTCCTAGCATAACCTTTGGCTCCCCTGGGGTTACCTCTAAAGACTTGCGAGCACTACGAAACAACGCAAAATGCCTCTCGTTGCTAAAGTCTACCTCCTCGGGTACAGCCTCCTGGATTGCTTTCAACTTCAAGGCACCTTCAAGCATTGCCATCTGATCTTTGTTCTTGAAATCTAGTTTGTCTGGCTTAGCCGCTCCATCCTCTGCTGCTTTTGCTTTTAGTGCTGCCTCAAGCAAGGCAACTTGGTCTTTATTCTTTACGTCTAGCTTGTCTGGTTTGGCTTCCTGCATTGCTTTGGCTTTAAGCGCTTCTCTGAGCTCCGCCACAGCCATTACATCGATAGCTGTTTCTAGTGCCGCCACCTGATCAAGCAAGGGCAAACTGTTCAGCTGCTCAACTATCGGTCTTGCTTGTTCTGCCCTTTGGGCATTAAAACAATATGATAGCATTTCTTCAGATAGCTCAGCACGAGGCCTAACCTTGAGCTCATCGTACTTATTTGCTCCGTGTATTGTCTTAAACATATTCTGAGAGGCGTAGAACAGACCAGCTCTTTTGCCACCGTGCAGGTCTTTTCCGTCTGCATATACTAAATCAGGAACAATTGAAACAACATTTTTAAGTTTTGGGTTATTGCCAGACGCATCCTTTTTAAATCTGAGATCCTGCCTCTCAACAGCACCAATAACACCTAAGACAACCTGAGAAATCTGCCAACTTGCCTCCTCCTCGGATCCAACCTTGATCGCTTCCTTATCTACGAGCCTATTTATTATTGACTCCTGAACAACCATCAAGCCAGCCATTACAGAAACTCTCGACTGGTCTAAAACCTCGCCATACTGAGCTTCATCAACAGTATCATCTAAATTTATGCCGAGTTCCGCACTAATTACACCCGCCTGCAAAGTCTGTAATGACTCAGAATAGCGAGCCATGGCAGAAACATAACGATTCTCTATATCGCTAGTTTGGTCTAGGGACTTATTTTCTGGTGAGTCGGTTCTAGTAAGCACGCTGGCGGACAGTGAGTCGGCTGTCGCAGCAACAAGTTCAGCTGCTCTCGCAGCCGTGACAATTTTCTGGGCTTCAATCGCTGCTGGATCGCCTTGCTCAACTTTTAGCTTCAGCCTCTCTTCTGCCTGAAGCCTGACCAGTTCATTAAAACCAATAGTAAATTTTTCTTCTCTTATTCGTTGATTGTCGTAGGATCCTTTTTCAAGTTTTGCCCCACGCTTCATCTTTTCTATTTCTTTTAATTCTGTCTTTTCTTTGCGTTTTTCTCTGCGTTTGAGTTTTGGCGCGGGCTCTTGGTCATCTAGTCCAATAGAAATATTAAGTAGCTGTCGTCTATCCTCCGGCAGACCATCTAAAAATGACTTCGTTGCTTCGATCTCGTCTTCCGATAAAACCTCAGCTACAGCCTGATTCGCTTCAGTTTTTTGTTCATCTGTTAAAGTTTCTGCATCATTATCAGGATTCTCAACGTTAGGTTCATAGTCGCCCGTATTCGCGGCTTCAGTAAAGGCAGCACCAGCCAAGGCTCCTGGGTCTATGTCGTCTGGTGCAAGTGTGTCAGTCATGGTTGCTTTCCTTATTTTTGATTTTTTCGGTGAATAGATTTTACTTATTTATCTTAGCATAAGGTTTATTCTTTGTCAATATATGTGTATGGTGGTTTTACAGATTGATGATTTTGTATTTTTCAATTATGCTAATGCTATGTCTACCTACAAAGTAATCACCGACGTCGAGGCCGAAGATAAGATAATCGGTCCATTAACATTTCGTCAGTTTGTCTATGCGCTCATCGGGGGTGGCTTCGCAGTCGGGGCGTTTTTTGGTACATCTGCCAGTGTCTTAATCACTATCTTGCTAGCACCATTTGCTTTATTTTTCTTTTTCTTGGCGTTCTATAGCCGCGGTAATCAGCCGGCCGAGACGTACTTGCTATCAATTTTTAAGACGTATGTATCGTCAAAAAAACGAATCTGGGATAGGGATGGAACGATTGAACACGTAATAATCGACAAACCGAAAGAAATTCACCTAGATTATACCGATAAACGAACGTACGCTGAGGTACGCGGCAGCCTAAAGCAACTAGCGCAAATTATTGATAGCCAAGGATGGGCCAGTAAAAATTCAAGCCTTCAAGTAGAGGCTTTGCACCCGCTGCAACAATTCATTAACTCAGATGATGATCGCTTGGTACAAGTCGATGAGCTACTACAGACGAGCGGTGACATCAGCGAACTCCGTGAGTCAGACGACCCATACTCACGATACAATGAAAGTGCCGTGCGAATTGGTTCATCAGTTACTCGTGCCAGTAACGACGCTAAGCAGAAAGCGATCGCGAGTATGCACAGATATCGTTAAACGAAGCTTTTTAATAATAAGACATCTGTCGGCGCTATCATGCTTATGGTACAATTAATCGTACTATCCAGGTAAGGGAGTGGGTTAATCGTGCCACCAGAAAATCAGCTGCTAGCTCAAGAGCAGGCATCACAATCATTTCAACCGGGCGCTCCGGTTATTCCACCGATGGTTTCGGACCCTGCTATCGACCCTAACGAGCAAGAAAACACTGATAATAAAAAAACAAAATCAACCCCAGGTAAAACTAACAAGAACTCAACTCAAAACAGCCTACAGATTGCCGAGATTAGAGACGGACTGGTTATCTTGGTAGACGGCACCTACCGTGCTGTGATATTAGCACAAAGCGTTAATTTTGATCTCATGAGCAATCAAGAACGTGAGGGTGTCGAGTCCAGTTATCAGCAGTTTTTAAACTCTTTGTATTTTCCGGTTCAGATTATGTTGCGCTCCTACCGCGTTGACCTGAAGAACTATATGAACAAATTAAAACGACTATATGAAGGACAAGATAACGTATTGCTTAGCTTGTTGATGGAGGACTACATTGGCTTTGTTGATTATCTTGTTACCAATTCTAATATCATGGAGAAACAATTCTACGTAGTTGTTCCATATATACCTGGTGCTGGTCCGAATGACGGTCTTAGTAACCATAAAATGACTGATGTTCTTAAGGGTAAAAAGAAAAACGTCGTACATGTAAAGGAAAAAGATTTCGACAAAGCAAAAGAAGAAATGCGGCAGCGGGTCGGTACGGTACTGAAAATGCTCAACGAAATGTCTGTACGATCAGTACCCCTTAATACACAAGAACTAATCGAACTATACTACAATTTTTATAACCCCGACACTGCCACAGTCCAGTCGCTGGTAAGTCACTATGACCTTGAGACAGAGTTAATAACTAAAGGCGACGGCGAAGCTCCGCGAGCAGATTTGGCTGGTATGTAGCGATGGGTTTATTTAACAAAAAGCAATCAGTGTCATCCTCGCAACAGACAACCGCACAGCAGCAATTGGAGCGAGAAAAAATGGAGGTGGACCAAGCCTACCGTGAAGGCCTGGTAACCATGCGCGATTTTATTGCACCGAGTAGCCTCGAACTACAGACCACCTACGTACGGGTCGGCAACCGATATGCGCGAACCTTTTACGTCTACGGCTACCCCAGAAAATTATTCACTGGCTGGATGAGCTCGCTGATTAACGTTGATGAGGTTATCGACATTTCGATGTATATATATCCGGCTGACTCCGGAGTTGTTCTAAAGAGTCTACGACGAAAAGTTGCCCAACTTGAAGCCGCTCGGTCTATCTCGGCAGAAAAAGGTCGAGTGCGTGACCCTGGTACAGAAGCAGCTCTGGAGGACGCCGAAGAGCTCCGCGACAAACTACAGGTTGGTGAAGAGCGCTACTTCCGGTTTGGGCTATATTTTACGCTTTACGGGGAGACACTAGATGATTTATCGTTTGTACAAAACAAAGTAGAGTCGATGCTTGGGCAGCAGTTGATTTATACGAAGCCAGCCAGCGCCCAGCAAGAGATTGCATTCAATTCGATCGTACCTCAGGCTAATGATCAACTCGAGATTCGCCGTAACCTCAGTACTGGCGCGCTTAGCACCACTTTTCCGTTTACTAGTGCTGACCTCAGCCAAGATGACGGGATCCTCTACGGCATCAATATGCACAACAATGGGTTAGTGATTTTTGACCGCTTTACATTAGAGAATGCAAACGCTGTAGTGTTTGCAAAATCTGGCTCTGGGAAATCCTTTGCGGTTAAGCTTGAGGCACTACGTCATATGATGATGGGCACTGAAGTTATTATTATCGATCCTGAAAATGAATACCAGCGATTAGCTGAGGCGGTTGGCGGTAGTTATATTCGCATGAGTCTCAATAGCCAGTCGCGAATCAACCCGCTTGATTTGCCACAAATCTTCGACAAGGAAGACGGTGACGACGCCCTTAGAAGCAATATCATCAATCTGCATGGCTTAATGCGATTAATGTTTGGAGGTAGCGTCGATCCAGCATCTGAGTCGCAGCTCGACCAAGCATTAATCGAGACCTACGCGCAAGTTGGAATCACAAGTGATCCCCTAACGCACAACACGACACCACCGACACTGGTAGACCTATATGAAACATTACTTCACTCGGGCGGATCTGGACCACAAATGGCACAGATGCTTCGTAAATATGTTGGTGGTAGCTATGCCGGATTATTCAGCGAGCAAAGCAATGTCGTTCTTGACAACAAAATGGTAGTGTTCAATATCCGCGACCTCGAAGAAGAGTTGCGGCCAATTGCCATGTATAGCGTTCTTAGCTATATTTGGAACAAAGTCCGGTCAAACCAAGTTAAGCGCATGCTTATTGTTGATGAGGCATGGCAGCTGCTACAATACGAAGATTCAGCCAAGTTTATGTTTTCGCTCGCCAAACGGGCACGAAAATACTACCTCGGTCTGACTACAATTTCACAGGATGTAGAGGATATGTTGGGGAGCAAGATGGGTCGTGCGATTGTTAGCAACTCTAGTTTACAGCTACTACTAAAGCAATCTCCGAGTGCCGCTGATGTGGTAGCAAGTACTTTCAAGCTAACCGACGAGGAGCATAAAAGATTAACTCAGTTTCCCGTCGGACAAGGTTTGTTCTTCGCTGGCTCCAGCCATGTCCACATCAAGATTGAGGCTAGCCCAACCGAAACTGAACTAATTACCACTGATCCACAACAACTCGCTGCACTCAAGGCTAGTGCTAATATTGATGAAAATTCTTCTGCCGCCGATTTGTTCGTTAATTACAATAAAGAGTTGAGTGAAATTGAATCGGCCAACCAAGAGCCTTCTATTCAAGAGCCCTCTATAGATTACGACGAAATAGTTAGACAAAAAATGGACAGTATTCCGGTTCCTAGCAAGGCGCCAGAGGAACAAATGAACCAGTTCGATTTATCGGCAAATACAGATGTACCAGACGCAGCCTTGGCTGATGATAACCAAGATTCGCCAGTGGCCACCGTGATACCTCAGCCTGACTTTAATGTCCCTGTCGTATCAGCACAGGAAGATCCAGCAGTGCCACAAGTTCAAACTGCTCAGACCAACGAGGATGAATCTATGGCGACCGTCGCTATTGCCCAAGATCCACTGGCGGATACAGCACCACTCCCTGTAAACGACCCTGTGCCTACCCAGCCACCTCTGGAACCAATGGTACAGGCGGAAATGCCAGCTACCGAAAACACAACCGAATTAAGGATTGAGCACTGATGTATTTGCGACGGAGAAGCGACGATTTAGATGACCTAAGTGGCGGAGGCATAACCCCACCCCAGCAACAGCACGACGAAGCGGCGGCGGCGGCCAAAAGACCAAGAGAAGATCGAGAAGAAACCAAACCTGACCCGGACCACAAACCCTACCAATCGCCCGAGCCAAAACTGAACAGAAGAGACCTAAGTCAAGAAAAATCGGCTTCATTCGACCCGAAAAATTCGACTGGCATGTTTGATGAAGACAAAGACGACAAAAAGAAGGCAAAGGACAAGAAAAGTACAAAGTCAGACGGCCAGAAACCAACAGCCGCCGAAGGTAAAGAAATAGACCTATTTACTGGCGGCAAAAATAATCGACATAAGTTCGGCAAAGGTAAATTAAAAAGCAAGGCTCAAAAGAAAATTATCGCTGGAATCGTTGCCATGATTATTGGAGGTGGCGGTGCGGCCTTAACAGGTGGTGGTTTCTTGGCTACCTTTCGATTGTTTATCTTCGACGGGGCGCTTCATGAGGCGCTTGATGCTCCGCACCAAAACGCACTCATAAAACGAAGCTTTAGAAACTCTAAGCCGATGTTTGACCAAACAGGAGAGTTCACAGGAAGAACCGATGCTGTCCAGAACTCAACATACGGAAAAGCACTGCAACAGGTGAAAATAAATAATATTGAAGCAGACATGGCAAAAGCAGGTGTTGTCCCTAACTTTGATCCAAGCAACCGGACCTTGCTTGGTTTCACCAATTCGAAAGGGGAGCTAATTTCAGCAGTTGATGATTACTCAGCTTTTGGAAGAAGAAGAGCCATCAAAGAGGCAATGAAAGAAGTTTATCCGCGAGGTCGATTACGGCGATCATACGCGTCTAGATTAGCCTATAAAAGATACGGTGGACAATCTCGTTTCTTGTTAGTCGAGAAAGCACTGGGCAAGACCGAGAAAGACCTTGATAAGGCTTCTGAAAGACTGACAAGAAATATCCGTAAGAGAGTGCTCAAAGGCGATACCGACCCTAGCGTCAAAGCATCTTCGAGCGGCGGAGAGAATACTGCGGCCGACGAAGATGGCACGATAGATGACGGGAACGGCACGAGAGTTGAGGCTGATGCCGATGAAATTGAGGTTAGCAATGGTAGTAGAACCGAGCTTGGGAGCCTTGGAGACGAGGTAAACGACCTAGACGATGCTCTTATTAAGGATCCGAAGTTAAAAAAACCAAACTTTAGGCTATCTTCGATCGCCGACCTACAGGATGCTTTCAAAAATGCTGCAAAATCGAAGGCGTCGTTCATAGCTAGAAACCCTGTCAGTATAGCTCAATATTTAGCGACTGCTTGTACGCTAAGAAACTATCTGAATATTATTACTCACGATTCCAGAGACATAAAAGAGGAATCTGCGACCAGAGTAGATAATGCCTTCTCCTCTGGCGCTCAGCAAGCGGCGGCCGACCCTGACGGACCAAGTGGTGAAGAAATCGATGCCCTCAATAATAATATTACTTCAACGAAAGAGCCCGGCGAAGAAATGCAGTCGAGCGAGCTCGTCCAGTCTGTTGTGCTAGCAGGGACAGGCTCCCCAGTCGCCGCAAGTAGCGCTGCAGGTCTATACGGGTTTGTAGTCAATCCACCTCCAGCTTTTGCCAAACTTCAATCAATTCTCGGAATAATTCCAGAAGGCATGTGTAAGGTCGCTACGGATGTTAAGTTCCAGATTGGCGCAACTGCCTTGGAGCTGGGCCTCATGTTTATACCTGGAGGTCAGTTCTCGCAGGCGTTCAAGGAGGGCTTTAAGGCTGCATTCATAAAAGCAATCGAGGACTTTTCGCTAGGAGCTGTCGTTAAGTCGGTTGGTGGTACAGTGCTCAAAGGAGGTGGTGGAGCTCTAGGTGTACATATACTTGGTGAGGTACTAAAGAAATATGCCGTGAACTCACTGGCTGGGGTGAACGCAGATGGAACCGAGTCACCAAATGAATCTGCAACCGGTTGGACGGTTGGGCGACTTGCAGGCACCAACGCAACCGCAAGACAAATCGGTGCTGGGGAAATGGACATAGAGAAAGCAACCAGCTTCAACCAGGAGGCTATCGAAGCTCATAGGATTGATTTAGCGATGATGCCTTGGTATCAACGCTATTTTTCGATAAAACATAGCAGTTCACTGACTTCACTAGCGGCAATTAACAGCCCATCTACTGTCCAGAGTGGCTTAAAGACTGGCGTTCAGTACGCTATGAGAACTGCTAACCCTAGTTTTGCTTTTCGTAAAGACAGCACTTTCATGAAATATGCGGGACGTATTATAAAGTCTGGTAGCGTCTATGCTTCGAGTAGCGAGGTAGCAGCTAAAAAAGCTAAATCCATAAAATACGCATTAGGTATCAATCAATATGGTTGGACTGAAGCCGATATGAACCGATTTCCTGATGCCGACGAAAATGCCCAAGCAATATATGGAAGCCCAGAAAACACTAAAGCATTTGAAGAGTTCAGTAAAAAGTGTTTCGACTCTGTGGCGTCGGCGGATTACGAGTCAGAAGAGTGTCGACGACAAGACGATATGGCCTGGAGATTCCGGACCCTTCGTCTTGATATATCGTCAATGGAAACCTCCGCCGAGGCTAGCAACAATGAATACCTAGGGAAAAAGCTTGGTGAATTCTCAGGCGGGGCTAGCGGTGGTGGTGACTCTGGTTCTGGTGCAACAAGCAGAGGAGACTCCGGGAAGTGCGCCGAAGGAACAACAGACATAGGCCAGCAAGAGTTCTGGGAGAACGGCAATTCAGTTCCAGGAGTATCTTGCCAAATACCTGGCTTTCCTTCTGCCGGCACAGAGGACGTGGCGAGTAGAAACAGCTTAGTTACCGTTAGTGCAGCATCTTCACAACAATGGATCGACCTGTTTAATGCTGCTAAAGCAGACGGTTTTGCGCTGACCGCCAATAGCTCTTTCCGCACTAAAGAGTACCAGGTTGTTTTGTTCGACAAGGCAGGTGGCGACACTTCAAGAGTTGCACGACCTGGCTTCTCAAATCACCAAGGCGGTCATGCAATCGACGTTGGGGGTATGTGTAGCTCGGTTGATTCGTGCCCTCGGGACTCTAGAGGCGGACAGTATGACAAAAGTATGAATTGTGATAAAACAAGATTTGTTCGAAGTATCGATACATCGAGCGAAGTTTGGATGTGGATGGAAGCCAACGCAAAGAAGTTTGGGATTACTCAGTATTGTAACGAGGCTTGGCACTGGGAAACAAAAGTTTATGATGAGAATGCGGGTTCATAATGCAGAATAATACCCATATTTTCCATAAACTATTTATCCTTACAAAAGTGGTGTTCTTGTCCCTGCTTGTACTCTCTTCACCATATAGAGGAGTGTCGGCCGCCGAAGGCGACCTAGGGCCGCAAGTAGATAAACGCGTTCAACAGGAAATTCGTGCTCTCGATTTAGGGATTACCTATGCTGATCCCGTCGGCTGTCTCATACAGGGTGCTCCGTCTACGAGCGCCGTCAAAGGACTCGTAAGCTTTGATAACCTATGCCAAGAAGGAAAAGATTTCTTAGAGCCGTTCGCCAACAATCAGTGGAAATGGGAGGGCTGGAAAGGTGGCCGGGATTCGGGTACCGATAATGTTCCAAACCGATGCAATAATCCTGGCAATATCAACGAAAATCAGACATACCTAAAGTTGGTTGAAGAAAAGTTCGGAGCAGGCTCATATGAACTCGGCAGGAGTGAATGTAAATCTGGAGGAAATACCCACGTATGGTTCAAAACGGCTGAAGCGGGAATTTACTACTATCAGAACTTCATCGTTAATCGATTGGTAAACCCTGACGGTGCCTATGCTGGTAAAAATACTATTGGCGAGTTTCTCGACACGTATTGTCCGCCTTCTGACGGCTGTGATGCAAAATACAAAGAGAATGTCCTGAAGGACGCCAAAATAAGCGGCCAACAGGCAACCGCCAGTACCACGATGGCGGACATCGGGACTGCACTTTCTTGTGCGGGGGCTGCAGGAAGCACGCCACCCCCCGAACCTACGCCGAGCCCAATGCCCGGCCCAACAACTCCTACAACTTATATTAGTGTTGGATCAATACCGCTCGAAGGAATAGAGGTTGGCGTTAGCGTCTACGGAGGCAGCTTCGGAAAAGATGGTTGGACTATATCTAACAACGATCAGCTCAATCGCATAGCGGCTGGCGAGTTTACCGCTGAATCAATTGGCGCTAAGGTTGGCAGCAATGCCAGTACTGACGACAAAGGAATGGGAAACCGCGGAAACCTACTCCACAACACTTCTAGCTTCGCAGAGCTAGGCAATGGTAAAGCACTAGGAGGACTGCCGGATGGTGCCAAGATTGAAATAACATATGGCGATAAAACAATGATTATTGAGAAGGGTGATGTTGGTGGTGGTGGTGGTGATGTAGACGGAAAGCCACGAGCGGTCGATCTTTGGTGGCAAGTCGCTAAACAGCTTGAATTTAATGACGGAACTGGTGTAATGAAAGTACGGGCAGTTGATCCTGCGGCAGCTGTCACAGCAATTGGCGGTGGCACAGAACCAACTGGCGGCATCGACGACAACAGCTGTTCTGGTACACCTGGTGGGGCAGCAGGACTAGTTAACACTGACGGCTATGCTTTTCCTCTCGGCGGAGTAACACATGAGAACTACGGTAATGCTGCGATGTCTGCACTGCCGTGTACTAATGCATCAGGTTGTCACCACAAAGGGCCTGCAGCCTGTTGTGACCCAGCGTTTGATATGGGGATCAAAACGACTGGCAAGGGTGAAGCAGAAGGCAATGAAACCATGGGTCTGCCTGTCTTTGCGATTCACGAAGCAGAAGTAGTATCCGTGAAAGACAACTACAACAGCACTGCAGGATGCTTTTCGATAGCTTTAAAGCAAATAAATTCAAAAAATCCAGCAGATGACGGATGGCAATATTGGTACGGGCACACCTGGAAACCAAAAGTATCTGCTGGCCAGACCATACCGGCGGGTACTCAAGTTTCAGAGGTGGGTTCAAGAAAATGCGCCAAAGACACGGCAAACCATCTTCACATCGATCGGGGGGTAGACAAATCGGCTGGGGGTAGCACTGGAAAGCGAGACAATGCACTTATTCCACTTATCAATTCGCTCTATGAGGGGATCGGTTCAACTGGCTTTGAGGGTGCTACGCCGGCTGCACCGCCACGAGGCGGGACAACAACTCCAACCGAAGCACCGCCAGCTGGGGTAGGACAGTGAACCCCAATCTAATTAGTAATATAAAGACAACCCTTAAGAGCAAAAAGTTCTGGGCGTTTTTTGCAATCTTTTTTGTACTGGTCCTCGCGTTATTCGCTTCCCAGTACACACTCCTAGAAATAAATACAAAAAATATTCGGAGCAACGAACCCATCAAACTAAAAGTTTATAAAGATAGTAATTATGAGAATGCATCTACGTCAACAATTAAAGAAACTGAAAATACAAAAAAAATACTTGTGCCTATCGGCAAAATAACAGTTGAGGCCACTTCAAAAGATACAAAAAGCAGGGCCTCGGTAAAAACCAAACCGCTTCGCAAAAACTTAGTTACCATAGAGATTAAACACCAAACACAAAGTCAAAAAATATATAGTAACGGTATGGGCTGTCCTGTTGCTTTTGGGAGTCGAATTTTTTCCTACGACTGTTTCACGGGTGCTAAGCTGACCGAACACAACTTAAAGACTGGTTTGGCTGAGGATGATTTAGCTTTTAGAATTTTTGGTGAAAAATACCTGTATATATCACATTCCGTAGCCACAGAAGATGGCTTTTTTATGCTTGTCAATGAACCTTCTCAAGAAGAGGAGCCTGTGGCTAAACTATACTTCTTCAACCCGCGTAGTAACACAGCTCAAGTCGTACCCATCAGCGACAAACTAAAGTCGAAATTTATAGGCAATGAATCGTTAAGGCTAAAAACAGACTCTACAAAGACCCATGCATATCTATCTTTTAATGGTGATGTTTATTCTCTCTCAAAGACCTCAGGCGCAAAAAGAATAGCTTCACTGGGATCGTCAATATACTCAGCAAAAGAAGATACTATTGCCGTATATAACTCAACAAAAACCAACACATACCATGACATCTCTGGTGAAGGTGAAAACGGAGAGCATACAGGCCTAAGGCCCCAGCTCGGCGAAATAAATGTGATGTTAGGCGGAAAAAAAATAGGAAAAACTCTAGATATTTCTGGTGATGTATATAACATTGAGCTTTTTGGAGAAAAAGGGTTGGCCGTAGAAAAAGAGGATTCTGTGCAGCTTTATCAAATGGGCAAGAACGAGTTTAACCTCTTAACTACAATTTCTAACGTATCAAACATGACTACTGCCGACGAAAGCATTTACTATATTTCAAATAACGGTATCTACCATCAAAAAGAAGGCGAGAAGACGGCTGTGTTGATTTATGAATCAAAGTCGGTGACACCGGCAAACCTAAAAGAGCTCAATGGTGATTTGTATTTTGGTGGTGCGGCAAAATACGGTGATAAGACATACCCATATGGATTTGAATTGGTAAAAAAACCATTTAAAAACACAGCAAGGCTGGAGGGCATGCTCGACATAATAAACAACAATGAATTGAACGCAAAGTCGTTAACAATTAATAGAAACTATATCTCAGCAAATCTTCCTCTAAAGTCATACGACTCTACAGGTGGCAATATTACATTCGATAGTGGCGAATTTGAGCAGTCAAAGAGAAGTTTTTTAAACAAAATCAATAAACTTGGATATGACCCCTCCGACTTTATCATCGATTTTACGCCTACCAGTGAGATTACTTCAATTTGGTAGATAGCCGACAACAAGGCAAGGCTAGTTGGTTTTTGTCAGGATAGTCTGAACGGCAGGGAGATTGAGTTGGCTACGAGTCGCATCGAGCTCGCTAGCAACATCATCTAGTAATAAAATTGGGTCTCTGTCTAGTAATTCTTTCAAAATTTCAAGCTCTGTTTGCTTGAGTGCGATTGCTAGTGTCCGTTGCTCTCCACGCGATCCGGTTTTTAGTAGACTGTGTCCGTCTCGTAAAAACTCAATATCATCTCTGTGCGGACCTATCGTGGTGTAACCTCGCTGCCTATCGGTTGGGAGGGCAGACTCGAGCGCGGCAATCATAGTGCTAGCTGAGACTCCTATTCGAGACATTTTTGGTTGATAATTAGTTTGTATCTTGGTTTTTTGTTGCGCTACTTGCTGATAGTGATATTCGATCTTATCGGCAACTTTTGATAGAAATTCTGCTCGATGTTTAATCAAAATCGCACCTGTTTCTGCTAGCTTTATGTTCCAGACAAATACTTGATCAGGACTTAGGCTTGGCTGTTTTAAAAGTGCATTTCTTTGGCGTAGTGCCCTCTGATATATCTTTAAACTTACCGCGTACTCTGGGTGCAGCTGTGTTAAAACCTCATCCAACCAAGATCGTCGTAGTTCCGCACTACCACTAACGACACCAATAAAATTGGGTTCAAACAGTACGACAGGCCAGACGGTTACACTCCCAACAGACTTATCGTCTATTTTTCTTACTTTCGACAATCGACCAGTTCTAAAATCGATCGTAGCAACTAATGTTTCTCCAGTTTCAAACGTTAATTCAACTCTAGTCCAGTCGTTATCATAAGATATCAACTCGCCGTCTTTTGCACGAAAACTCTTACCGGTTAATGCAAAATAAACAGCTTCAAGTGTATTGGTTTTACCAGTGGCATTATCTCCGATAATCTCTGTCATCGGCAATGTAAAATCACGGGACTCGTCATTAAATGAGCGCCACTGTTGCATCCGAAGTTTGCTCACCCTCATAGTAAAATCTCTAGCTTCGCAACGGCATAATCACGTGTACGTAATCGTCCTGGCCTTTACTTGTAAGCACACACGGGCTGAGCTTTCCACTGAAGCGGAACAGGCTCGTCTCGCCGTCCATAACGTTCAGAGCGTCGATAATGTAGCGAGAATTGAGTGACACACTGCCTTCGCCTTCGATTTTACCCTCAGCGACCGAGTTATTCTCACCAACTTGGCTTGCTACAGAGTGTATTGCTAGTTGCTGTTTTTCTTCATCGGCTTGAAGCGTAATGCTTCCGGCTGCTTCGCGTGCGAACAGACTAGCAATCTTGGTTATTCGAGCAAACTCTTCACTAGAAACTTCGATACTTGTGTCGCTGCTTTCAGGTATTAACTGTTGGTATGACGGAAACTGCCCGTCTATTAATCTACTTACGAGCGAGACAGTCTGTGTTTTTAGTTTTATCTGACTATCATCGAGGAATAATTCAACATCTTCATTATCATCACCCAAAATCCTGATAATTTCCTGAACTGCTTTGGCGGGAATAATAACTTTTTCATCATCTTTTTTAGTTTTAATCATGATGGTTTTTTCCGCTAATCGGTAACTGTCAGTAGCAGTTAAAACAAGTGAATCACGTGTGGCTCTCAGAAGCACACCAGTAAAGACAGGCCGCGATTCATCGCTACTGGTTGCTATTACAACCTGCGATAACGCCTCACGTAACACCCCAGCTTTTAAGCTGATCGGTGATGAATCCTCAACGTCAGGTAGGGAAGGAAACTCGTCTGGTGCCATACCTTGGATTGACGAACTATAATGGCCAGACTCTATTTCAAGAGCAGTTGTTTCGCCATGCAGGCTGACTGGTCCCTCGGGAAGATTACTGATAAATTCACTAAGTAATCGAGCTGGAACAGTTAAAGAACCAGCTGTCTCGATTTTACCGTGAATCGTTACAATCATAGCGATTTCAAGGTTAGTAGCGGAGATTCTTATTTGATTATCACTAGCTGAAATTAAAACGTTACCAAGTATTGGAAGAGGACCGCGATTAGTTGCCACTCGGCTAACTGCCTGAAGTGCTTTATGAAGTTTATCTCGAACAACCTGAATTTTCATGTAACTGACCTCCTCGATCTAGTGCTAGTATGCCAAAGTTTTATGGACATCCCTAATTATTAATTTATTAATATAAGTAGAAGTAACAGTAATAAGGCCTGTGGATTGTGTGTATAATTTATGGTTTTCTCGACTGAAATAGGCTAAAAATGACTGTGCGTAAGCATGTGGGTAAAATCTAGTTTTTTGTGTAAAAGCGGTGTACAACCCCGCCTTACCCACATGCGATTTTTTCTTTCCACTAAAACCACACAAGCTTATAACCAGGTTACCCACAACCATAGTGGAAAGATTAACGGGCATATAAAAGCTCTTTTAATTCATTAACTTGCACTCGTAAACTAGCTTGTTCATTAAGCTGTCGCTCTATCTTACTAACACTGTGCATAGCCGTAGTGTGATCTTTCCGGCCAAGCGCTTCAGCAACCTGAGGGAAGCTGAAATGGAGCTCTGAGCGCAGTAAATACATAGCTACTTGTCGAGGAAGAACTACTTCTTTCTTCCGAGTGCTGCCAAGTATTAGCTTTGAATCAATTTGGAAGTAGCGTGCTGCCTGCTCGACAACTACTTTAGCGGTCAGGCGACGACGCGGCGGCAAGCTGTCTGCGAAAATTTGTTCAGCCAGCTCGAGGCTTGGTTCTCGTTTCAAGAGCTCAGCTTGCGCTAAGAATTGGTTAAGCGTCCCTTCTAATTCGCGTACATTTTCAGATTGGCGAGCTGCCAAATATTCTGCCGTTTCATTTGGTAGAGCGACGCCAGCATCGGCCGCTTTTACCTGTAAAATAGCTAATCGGGTCTCGAGATCAGGTGCTTGAATGTCAATCGTCATTCCCCATTCGAACCGACTACGAAGGCGGTCTTCTAAAGTCGGGATAGAGCGTGGAGCGCGGTCGCTGCTGAGGATGATCTGCTTGTTGGTTTGATGAAGATCATTGAAGGTGTGAAAAAATTCAATCTGGGTTTTTCTTTACCGGCAATAAATTGCATGTCGTCGACGATTAAAACATCCGCTGTACGATATTTTTTTGAAAAGATTCTTTTAAAACGAATACTATCGACAAACTCGTTGATAAATTTTTCTGATGTTGTGTAGAGAATCTCTTTACTTGGATCACGCCTAGCTATTTCATTACCCACAGCCTGCATAAGGTGGGTTTTACCAAGACCGACGTCTCCATAAATAAATAACGGGTTATATTTCCCGCCTGGATCGCGGGCTACTGCTTGGCAAGCAGCATGAGCGAGTTCGTTGCCGCCACCAACGATGAAGCTCTCAAAAGTGTAACGAGGGTTAAGACCAGAAGTGTTCTGGTCGATACTTGTTCGAGATTTCGATCGACGGGGGGAACTAACGTTCGGCTGATCTGCGACATCGAACAGCCCTTCAGTACTTGGTTCAGACGAAACAGACGTTATTTTGTATACAATAGAGTCAACATCCAAGTTATGTTGCCGCAGAGCCCTCAGGAGTGTGTCGCTAAACTTTTCTTCGAGTTGTTTTTTGGCAAAGACATTAATCACGCCAATAGTAGCCACAGAGCCTTCAACGGCGAGCAGGCTAGTCGACTTAAACCAAGCATTAAAAGTTCCGTCACTAAGGCCAACTTCAAGTTCACCGAGCACAGCACTCCAGACCGATTGTGTAGATTTTCCCTCCAACATGTACTGCTGAGTATACTCGAAAGTATCGTTTATCCACAACCATGAGCGGTCTACAAAATAATCATAGAATATTCCAAGGCTCTTGAGGTGAGTTTTCCACATTTTGAAAAACAACAGATGTGGAGCTGTGGATAATCACATGGCTAAAGTGGATAACAATTTGGCAAATCAACAACCTTGCAAACTAGGAAAATTGCTGTTGTTGACTCGGTAGGCAAGCATCTGCTATAATTGCCGACTATGCCAAAGAGAACATATCAACCAAAAGTACGCAGAAAAAAGCGCGAACACGGCTTTATGAAGCGAATGAGCAGCAAGGCCGGTCGAACTATTTTGAAGAACCGCCGCGAAAAAGGTCGCAAGCGGCTAAGCCACTAGAGATCAAGCAATGCTTGCTTCACGCCATCGTTTCCATGGACGCAAAAACGTCCAGGCACTTTTGCGTAGCTCAAAAAGAATAAAGATTGATGGGCTTGATTTACGTTTTATAATCAAGACAAACCAGCCGACGCGCTTAGCAGTAGTCGTTAGTAAAAAAATATTCAAAAGTGCCGTCAAGCGTAATCGTATTCGTCGTAGGCTTTTTGCTATGTATGCACGCTCTCTTGATAAGCTTCCAAGCGGTTTACAGCTAATTATTTTTGTTCGTGACCCTGAGCTACTAAAAGTAAGTAGTGAGACCATAGCAAAACTAGTTGAAAATTCAACTATTAAACTAGAGTCTTATCGGTAACAAATCGTAACAAGTGACCGGATATACACCAGAGAATGTGGTACAATACTAGCTGGCTTTCGTAACTACTTAGATCAGTGAAAAGGAGTCGTTTTTGTTTCGAGCAATTCTAACGCAACCATTGTTTAACCTGATGGTTTTGATATTTGCCTTTATTCCTGGGCACGACTTCGGTATCACGATAATTATCACC
>JBGAVT010000013.1:0-37418 GCA_044227985.1 Saccharimonadales bacterium (SeqCode) | reverse complement strand
GATTGGACCGAAAACCTCCTCGTGCCAAACTCGCATATTAGGAGTAATATTCTTCAGAATAGTTGGAGGGAAAAATGCGCCAGATAAGTGCTCTGGAACTTCTTTTTGAGCAACGATAATAGCACCTTTATTGAGCGCATCGTTGAGCTGATCCTGTAATAATTCTTGCTGACGTTTAGCCACTAGACTGCCAATATCTGTATTTTCATCAGACGGATCACCAATTGTCTTCTCACCAAGCAATCTTGCTAACTCATTGATAGTTTCATCAAAGATTGTTTCTTGAACGATGAGTCGTTTGAGCGATGAACAGATTTGGCCACAATTCTGCATGCGACCGTCAAGCATTATGGGCGCGCTACTAGAGATGTCGACATCGTCAAAGACAACGCATGGGTTTGAACCACCCATTTCGAGAACCACGCCAATGAATTTACTGGCGGCTTTTTTGTAAAGTGCTTTGCCAGTCTCGGTGCTTCCGGTGAACCAGATAAGGTCGATATCTCCATCGGTTAAGGTCTTACCAGCTTCACCTGCGCCGAATATTTGAGAGAAAACTCCATTTGGCAGATTATGACTATCGATAATGTCTCCGATTAATTTTCCGACGAGAGGGCACTCTTCGGAAGCCTTAAAAATAACAGTATTACCTGCGACTAGGTTTGGAAAAATTCCCCAAATCGCCATACCAAATGGATAATTCCATGGAGCTATAGCGGCAACCACCCCTCGTGGTTCATAACGAATTTTATGAACCGTATCATTGTTCTCCATAGTGGTCTCATCGGCAAGGGCAGTGGCGGCATTATCGAGAAACCAGCCAAGTTCACCATCAGCATAGCGTTCAACCTCAGATAAGCTCTGTGATATTGGTTTGCCCACCTCAGTGGTGATAAGCTCGGCGATTTCTTGTTTTCTTTCTAGAAGTTCTTTTTGAATAGGCCGCAGAAGCTCTATACGTTTATTAATCCCAAGTAGTTTCCACTCATTTTTGGCAGCCTGGGCGGCAGCTGTCTTTGTAGTAATATCCTGATTAGAAGTTAGTTCAATCTCATCTATAATCTGATAATTTTTAGCTGGATTAGTCGATATAATTTTCATAATTAAAAGTATAACAGATACAGGATAGATGATACCGGGTGGGTGCCTTGCAGCCATGGCGGTGGTATACTAGTATTTAGCACAAGCGAAAAACTAAAAATGAATCAAATTTTTAAAAATAAAACTACAAAATGGGTATCGATTGCTCTAAGTGTCGCTTTGATTGGCCTGCTGGTAACAAACTACACGTTACTATCGCTTTGGCCGAACGATCGGTTTCTGCCATTATCATGGATCGGGTCAAACTATGTTGGATTTACGGACTACCAAGATGTTTTGACTGATTTAGATAAGCAACTACAACAGCCAATAAAGCTTCATGGCCCGAAAACAAGCTTACAAACAAGCTACAAACAACTCGGAGTGTCGGTAGATAACGACAAGTCTCTGTTTCATTTTGCGAGTTTACAACATGAGTCGAAGAGCGATTTTTTTGGTTTACTAAAAAAACAGCATATAGATCAGCAAATTTCACTTACATATAAACAACAAAAAACTATCGAAATCGTAGATAAAATTGAAAAGGTAGATTCATACACAGCAAAGAATGCTGAGCTTACCATCGGGCAAAATGGAGTTATTCTGAAAGAATCTAGCACTGGAAGGGGAATAGACCAGGGAAAACTTATAGATAGTTTAAACAAGCTTGATATGAGCGGATTAGCTTCGCAGATTACTGTTCAAGCCACTATTCTAGAGCCAATGATTACTACCGAGAAAGCTCAGAGCGCCAAGACAAAAGCAGAGCAAGTAACTGGCGGTTCAATTATATTAAAAACGAGCGCTGGAGTTGTTGAAGTTCCGGGAGCTGAAATTGCAACATCACTTAGCACTGAATTTATAGCCGATAAACTACAGCTAAAAGTGAATCGCGATCGTTTGTCTGAGCTATTGTCGGCAAAAACAATCCAGCTTAATACAACATCAAAGAACCAGTTGATTCAATTTCTTGACGGAGCACAAGTTTTGCTTGAGCCCGGCCGTAGTGCAACCAGAGTCGATGTGGTTGCTTTAACCAATAAAATTACTGCTTCAATAGAATCTGATGCTCAGCAGTCAGCTACGTTCGACGTTCCAGTTTCAGTCATTGCACCGAAGGTTGTGATCGACCGTAGCTACACACCAACACAAAAAGGCCTAGATGCTTTGCTTTCTGATCTGACAAAAAATACTGGTGCTGAAGTATCGATAAGTATCATTGAAGTTGGTGGGAGGCAGCGAATTTCTAGTAGTCGAGGCACTGCCCGCTACCATCCGGCCAGTACCTATAAATTATTCGTCAGCTATAGCTTATTGAAACGAATTGATGAGGGCAGCGTCAATTGGGGCGATTCAGCCACCGAAGGCAAAACGATTCGTCAGTGCTTTGATACGATGATAATAAATTCAAACAACTCATGTGCAATATGGTTTGGGCGAACATTCGGCTGGAGCACAATTGACAGTGAAGTAAAAGCAATCGGTTTAAACGGTATCACTATGCACGCAAGTCAAAAATCTGTTAATTCAACAGATGAAGCTCGGTTTCTACAAATGATTGCAGCAGGTCAGATTCTATCTGAAGGTAGCAGAAGTATATTGGTAGATGCCATGTCAAAACAGGTATATCGTCGAGGTATTCCGGCAGGTGCTAACAATGCACGCGTGGCAGATAAAGTAGGCTTTCTCTGGGCGCTACTCCATGATGCTGCCATAGTCTACGGTCCAAACTCAAACTATGTGATTGTAATTCTAACTGATAAAAGTTCATGGGGTGAGATAGCAAGTATTAGTCGTCAGGTTAATGATTTGATGCAACGCTAATTTTTAGTCTATAGTGTGTGGCTATATGTTGTAAAAGTTCTATACTGATAGTGTTAACTAAGGAGATATATATGGTAGATCAAGTATATGAATTTGATGGAAAACTCTACGATACAGTCGGAGAATTTTTACAAGCATTGGCTCATGCGTATAAAGCTGGGCAGGAAGATTTAGTCCTGAGTGCACTTGATGATTATGGATTTGAACTTAATGATATTGGGGTTCGACCTCGAGAAGCGTAGGATATAAAATAACGCTTTTAGTTATCATAGCATCGATAACTTGATATTAAACTAGTCTATATTTCATTTACCTATAAAAATTATTTATCGTTTACTTCTGCTGCCAAAAGTAACAAACCACACTTATAAATCACATCCTTATTATGCCAAAATCCATAATACGTCCAAGGGCATGAACTTGCTAATCGTAAAAAGTTCGATTTTTAGGGGTATTCTATTGAGGTCAAACTATAAATTCATAGCTTTGGCGAGGCGCTGGATAGCAATCTGAAAGGCTGCCGATTTAAGATCAATCTTGTCTTTTTCAGATTTCTGCCAGATGGCGTTAAAGGCATCGAGCATGATTTTCTCAAGTTGCTTGTTAACAACTTCTTCTTCCCATTGTTCGTGCTTCTTACTTTGTTCCCACTCGAGGTAGGAGACAACTACGCCACCAGCATTTGCCAGAACATCAGGGATAACAATTACACCTTTATCGACTAGATATTGGTGAGCGTCGTCAGTAATCGGGCCATTTGCTAGCTCAACGACGATTTTGGCCTTGATATCTTTAACGTTGTCCATAGTGATGCTATTCTCGAGAGCAGCTAGAGCCAATATGTCGACTTCTTTAGTTAAGAAGTCATCATGATCTGTTTCCTTGCCGAGATCTTCGTTGCAAACTCCATCAACACAGTACATTCCGCCGAGATGACCCTCAGCTCGTTTCTTTTGTTTACTTAGTTCAATATCGAAACCTTCTTCAGCATGAGTCATGATAGCTGTCGATGAGTCTGAAATTCCGGCAACTTTCCACCCGTATTCACGAATGACGCGAGAGTACCAATAACCGACGTTGCCAAATCCCTGAACATGCACGTGAGGTATATGATTTGTGAAAACATTAGGCTTAGCTTCGAGCAGTGCTTTAGTGATTATCGCGCCACCACGGCCAGTTGCGGCTTCGCGACCGAGGCTTCCGCCATCTTCGATTTTTTTACCAGTAAACGTAGCAATTGGATCGTTGCCAGAAGCTTTTTTGTAAGCATCAAGCATCCAGTGGATGACATCTCCATTTACACCCACGTCAGGAGCAGGGATATCTACATCTTGTCCGATTACTGGACTAAGTGCTGTTATAAATGTTTCAACCAGTCGCTTGTATTCCTCGGAACTGAGTTTCTTAGTATCAACCTTGACAGCGCCTTTACCTCCACCAAAAGGAATATCAACTACGGCGCATTTAACTGACATTAGCGTGCTAAGAGCACGAACCTCATCTTCATCGACAGATTGGTGAAAGCGCAAGCCACCCTTGTAAGGGCCGCGGGCGTTGTTATGTTGAGAGCGAAAGCCATCGATAAGCTCAACAGTTCCGTCGTCTCGAACCAGTGGAAGTTTCATGGTCACTATTCGATTAACAGCTAATAGACGATCAATTTGTTCCTGATTAAGTCCAAGCGTTTCGCCAGCTTTTTGTATTGTTGATTGTGCGGTTTCGAGCATTTTATTCATGAATTTATTGTAACATTTATTACAATTTTTTTGGATATCTTGCTTTTGGTTATGCAATAATTTGCGTGATTAGCTATACTTAAAGCATGCTAGATATTGATTTTGTTCGGAATAACCAAGAAATTGTTAAAAAGGCTGCTACAGATAAAGGATCTAAGGTAGATATTGATCAATTGCTGAAGATTGACGGCGATTACCGGAATTTTCTTCAACAAGCTGAAGGCCTGCGGGCACGACGAAATGAGTTGGCACATGCAGGGAAGAATTCTAAGCCAACTGACGAGCAGATATTTGAAGGACGTGAACTCAAAGACAAGCTGAGTTCGGTAGAGGATAAGACAAGAAGCTTACTCGAACAGCGGAATGACTTAATGTACTCCATTCCAAATATTCCAAGTGACGACACACCAATTGGCCTAAGCGAAGATGACAATCTGGTCGTTCGCCAAGTTGGAGATAAAACTGTGTTTGATTTTACGCCGAAACCCCACTGGGAGCTGACACGTTTTATCGATCAAGAAACTGCTACCAATAATGCTAGTGCACGTTTTGCGTACTTAAAAGGTGGGTTGGTACAATTACAAATGGCATTGGCGTGGTGGGGGATGCAACTGTTAACTGATCAGATGATTATTGAAAAGATTGTTAATGATAATGGACTTGATGTTTCGACCAAACCATTTGAACCAATTTATCCACCATTGATGCTAAATACTGAGACCTATAAAGCTACCGGTCGATTAAAGCCAGATGAAGTCACGTTTAAGCTTAACAATGATGATCTGTGGTTGATTGGTTCAGCCGAGCATAGCCTTGTTCCGTATTATCGCAATAAAACTCTCTCAATTGATGATCTGCCAGTTCGTTTTGCGGGGTATACTACAGCCTTTCGTCGTGAAGTTGGTAGCGCAGGTAAAGATACTCGTGGGATCACCCGAGTTCACCATTTTCAGAAACTCGAAATGGAGAGCTTCACTGACGCTAAGACTTCGAGAGCCGAGCATGATTTTATGATTGCAATTCAGGAATATATTACGCAGCAACTCGAGCTGCCATATCAGGTGATTCTAAAGGCTACTGGTGACATGGGTGGACCAAATATCCGTGGTGTTGATATCGAAACATGGATGCCTGGACAAGACCGTTACTGCGAAACACATAGTGCTGATTATATGGGTGATTACCAGACAAGAGATTTAAAGACTAAAGTGAAGACCAAAGATGGAAAGCAGCTAGCCCACACCAACGATGCCACTGCTATTGCCGATCGAACCCTAATTGCAATCATGGAAAATTATCAGAATCAAGACGGCAGTATCCGAGTTCCAAAAGTATTACAAACGTATCTTAAAAAGGAGGTTATTTCATGAAATATGAAATTCAAGGCAAAAACTATGAAATTGGTGGAGATATCCGAAAATACATAGAGAAGATGCTTAAATCAGTTGAAAAAACTATCCCAAGGCATGCTAAGAAAACCGTTCATGCCACTGTTACTTTGAGTGAGAGCCGTAGTAAAAAGCCTGACCGATTTGAAGCAGAGGTGATGCTACATCTTCCTCATGATGATTTGATCGCAAAAGAACGTACGGTAAATATTTTTGCAGCGACAGATATTGTTGAAGAAAAACTCAAAAATCAAGTTCGTAAATACAAGACAAAGCATGCAGTAAAACGCTCAGACCGTAAAGGTATTTTGCGAAAGTTTCGAAAAGACGCCGACCGTGATTGGTGGGGTCGTCAAAACTAGCGAAACGCGTTATTATAAAGTACGTATTTGTTATTGGGGAAGATTAAACAGAGAGAGAGTTTTCAGTTGAAAAAGGTACTAACTAAAGTCCTCGGAGATCCGCAGGTCAAAAAACTAAAGAAACTGCGTAAAGACGTTTCAGCAATCGATAAACATACAGAAAAGTTAAAGCATAAAACATTGCCACAACTCAAAAAACGAGCGGCTGAAATCAAAAAACAGATTCAGGATGATTCTTTATCGCTCGATAAAGCACTGCCAGAAGTTTTTGCATTGACGAGAGAGATTTCTGATAAGACTTTAGGTATGCGACACTTCGAAGTTCAGATGGTTGGTGGAATGGTTTTGCATGAGGGGTCGATTGCTGAGATGCGTACTGGTGAAGGTAAGACTTTTGTTGCAACCTTGCCAATGGTGCTTAATGCGATGGCTGGGCGCGGTGCGCATCTTGTCACCGTTAACGACTACCTCGCAATGCGTGATGCTGGTTGGATGGCTCCAGTTTATACGGCAATGGGTTTGAGTGTCGGTGTAATTGTTGGTCAGAGCGTGTCCTATATTTACGACCCCGAATTTGTTAATGACGAACATGAAGATGAGCGTTTACAGCACCTGAAGCCATGTAGTCGTCCGGAAGCTTACGCAGCCGACATTACATATGGAACTAACAACGAATTTGGCTTTGATTACTTGCGCGACAATATGGTCAGTAGTAAAGACGAGCTACGACAGCGTGATTTAGCCTATGCAATCGTTGACGAAGTTGACTCTATTCTAATCGATGAGGCTCGAACGCCACTGATTATCAGTGCTCCAAGTGCCAACAGCGGTAGTCAGTATCGATTATTTGCAGGATCAGTCAAAGACCTTAAGCCTGATGATTACGTTCTTGATGAAAAGCAGAGGACAGTCTCTTTAAGTGATGAAGGTGTTGAAAAAATCCAAAAGTTGCTGAAAATTGAAAATCTTTATGATGCTAAACATGTCCAAGCTGTTTACCACATTGATCAAGCTTTGAAGGCAGAAATTATTTTTAAACGCGATAAAGATTATGTAGTTCGTGACGGCGAAGTAATTATCGTCGATGAGTTTACCGGACGTATGATGCACGGTCGTCGTTACAGCGAAGGCCTCCATCAGGCAATTGAAGCTAAGGAGCACGTTGAAGTTCTACAAGAGAGTATGACGTTGGCTACTATCAGCTTCCAGAACTATTTCCGTTTGTATGACAAGCTGTCAGGAATGACTGGTACGGCTGAAACTGAGGCTGAAGAATTCCATACAATATATAAGTTAGATGTTGTGCAGATACCAACCAATAAACCAATCAAACGCGATGACCTACCGGATAGAATCTATAAATCTGAAACAGGAAAATTTCAGGCGATTGCTGAAGAGGTTAAGCAACGACAAAAAGATGGTCAGCCAGTCCTGATTGGTACTGTGTCAGTTGAGAAAAACGAAATTTTGTCTAATCTTCTAACAAAAGTTGGTGTTGAGCACGAAATTTTGAATGCTAAAAATAATGAACGCGAAGCTTCGATTGTAGCCAAAGCCGGGCAGAAGGGTGCTGTGACGCTAGCGACTAATATTGCTGGTCGTGGTACTGATATTGTTCTCGGTAAAGGTGTTGTCGAAAAAGGTGGCTTGCACGTTATTGGTACTGAGCGACACGAGTCACGAAGAATCGATAATCAGTTACGTGGACGCTGTGGACGTCAGGGTGATCCCGGCAGTACGCAATTTTACGTCAGCGTTGAAGATGATTTGATGCGAATTTTCGGTGGCGACAGAATTGGTAAAATGATGGAACGACTAGGAGTCGATGAAAAAACACCGATTGAGAATAAGACAATCACAAAAGCCTTAAGTGGTGCTCAGAAAAAAGTTGAGAATCGCAACTTCGATAGTCGAAAAAATGTCGTTCAGTACGACGACGTGATGAATCGACACCGAAAGGCAACCTACGTTCGACGTCGAACCATTCTAGAACAAGATGATATCTCAAAGATTATTAAAAACTTAATTGATGATGAAATTACGAGGATTGCTACCTCGTCTCCAGTAGTTTCTGATGATGAGATTATAAAGAAAAAGAAAAAAGACAAGATTAAACAGGAGCGACGAGAGCTAATAATCAAAGAGCTCGGTACGGTAATTCCGCTCGGTGGTAAGGATCGTAAACAGTTAGAAAAAGTATACGATGATGAGCTAAAAGAGTTAGCGATTAAAAAAGCCCGTAGTATCTACAAAACGCGCGAAAAAGATTTTGGTGAAGACACGATGCGTCAGGTTGAACGACAAGTATATCTACAGATTATGGACCAATTATGGATGCAGCACCTAGAGAACATGCAGCATCTCCGTGAAGGAATCAACTGGCGGTCAGTTGGTCAGCGAGATCCACTAGTTGAATATCGCCGTGAAGGACAAGTTATGTTTGAAACCATGCAAGGTGAGTTAATGAGTGAAACAGTTAAGCTGTTATTCCACGCCCGTCCAATAACATCACAAGATGAAGAGGTCGAGACTGAATTAACCAAACTCGCGGAAGGTGCTAAAGAAATCAGCAGCGATCACGAACAAGAAGTCTCCAAAACTCAGGAGAAGCGTCGTAAGCGATCAGTTAAACAGTCTGATGCACCAACTACCCCTGCCGATGTCAAAGCAATTGCACACCCGATAGTCAAGAAAGATACTCGGAAAAAGAAGAATAAGCAGCAACGACAAGCCCGTAAGAAAAATCGGAAATAATGGCAATCTGTCTAATGATAGAAACGCAGAATAATAGGAGTATTTGATCATGATGGAACATAGCGTAAAAGAGATTCGTCTTAAAAATGGTGCACGTGGAATCTTGGTTGATGTCGCCGATGCTCCAGTTATGACCATGAACTTTAGCTTTCGAGCCGGTTATGCCACAGCAGACGTCGAAAGATGGGAGGTCCCACACGTCCTTGAACATGTAATTTTAGGAGCAAATAACAACTTTGGCTCTGCCCGTGAATTTTCAGCAGAGCTTGAAAAAAACGGCGCGTACAGTAATGGTACAACTGATTTTGCCAACGTTACATACTTGGCTGAATGCGCTGATTTTGAGTGGCAACGAGTGCTTGAACTTATGCTTGGTGCTATCACTATGCCGAAGTTTTTGCCTAAGGAAATTATCTCGGAGAAGGCTAATGTCTCTGAAGAAATTAGTGGTAACGTTAATAATTATTTCCGTGTGTTGGGTACACATTTAGCTCAAGCAATGGGCATGAACGTCTTGCCTGATGAGCAACGGATGAAGCAGATTGACAGCATCAAAGCTAGTGACATCCTCGAACACTATCAGCGAACGCACGTAAAGGAAAATTTACGATTTATCATTGCTGGAAATGTTCTATCACGTGAAAAAACAGTCGTAGGATTACTTGAAAAAGCTTTTAATAAACTACCGTCAGGTGAACGATTCAGCTTGCCAAAGCAACAGGCCCAGGCACTCAATGAACCATTAGTTTTGGAGCGCAGCGGCGTTGAAAAATTGCATTTTTTCATTGATCTATATGCCAGCGATCGGGATAGTCGTGAACAAGTCGCTGCTAGTGTGGTTCTAAATACAATGCTAACTGGTACATTGGATTCGATTCTTTTTGGTGAAGCCCGTGAACGCGGTCTAGTCTATTCTATGGGCTCAGGTAGTAGTCGTGGTACAAATTGGAGCAGTTGGTGGCTTGGTGGTAACGTAACCGACGGTAACGCCAATGCACTTTTGAAGTTAACTGCCAAAATATTACACAAAGTACTAGATAATGATTTTGACGAAGCGAGAGTGCAGCAAGCAATCATGCGTGAAGTTGGACAATTTCAGCGCTCAAACCAACGAGTGGCAGAGGTAGCCTCAACCTACGGAGGACGCTACTTATTCGACGGCACGATCATCGACATAGATGAACAACTCGATAACATCAGAGCAGTTACTGCTGCAGATGTCGTCGCCTATGCTAAGCGCATGGTTGATGAACGACGCTATGGAGTTGGCGTACTTGGCCGTTCAGCTGCAGAGCACGCACCGGCAATCTTTGAGTCATTTCAAGCTATAATGAACCGTGAGACTCCAAGAGAACTTTCTACCCCAGTTAATTCTAAAAAAGGCAAATAAAAGTTTGCAATAATAAGCATTATCAGTATAATAGCAAGTCAGAAATAAGATAATAAAAAAGATAGGAATAAATATGACTCATAAACTAAAAGTTTTAACAGGAATGGCTGTTACTGCCGCTGTAGTTATTGCACCGATGGCTGTTTCGGCAGCCGCAGATACTAAGAACACAACGATTAATGCAGTTATTGCTTCAACTATTAGCATGACAACCTCTGGTACAATCAGCTTTAACATCATACCGGCCACTGGCGGTGTGCAGTCAAGTGCTGCTGATACCGTTACGGTTGCGACCAATAATTCGACTGGCTATAACCTAAAGCTCAGCTCGTCTGACGCCACAAACACAATGGGCAACGGAACAGATACGCTTGCTTCTCACGCCGGCACTTATGCTACTCCAACGGCACTTGCTAATAATACCTGGGGTTATCGTATCGCTGGTCAGGGTGGATTCGGTGCTGGAGCAGCTGCTGAGTCTAACGTTTCGGGTAGCTCTGTTTTGTACGCAGGCGTACCAGTTCTTGCTTCACCCACAACTGTTAAAACAACAGCAGCCGCAAACGTAGCCGATGTTACTTCTGTTTACTACGCTGCAAAGATCGATAACAGCAAGTCAAGTGGTACTTATTCAGAAGTCGTTACTTATACTGCTACTACAAATCCTTAATTTATAGTATTCTGATTATAGTTCTTAAATTACTGGGGGTTCGTGGTTGTGAAAAGAGTGTGGTTATTTAGCTTATCATTTGTGATGTTGTTTGCTGTATTCGTAGTACCAATTTCTGCACAAAAAAATGACGATGATGATACTGTTGAACGCATTACGATGTCACCAGCTATCTCGAAACCGTCATTAAAAGCCGGCGAGAAGGTTACTGGAAAATTAACTGTCATCAATGATGGCTCTATTGACTATACTTTTTTGATGTACTCACGCCCATTTTCAGTTAATGGTGAAAACTATGATACCAACTACACAACAGTCAACAAACAAACCGAAGCCTATCAATGGGTGAACTTCGATAGATCAAATGTTCGATTAAAAGCCGGCGAGCGAACCGAGATTGGCTATACCGTGCAAACGCCAAAAGATGCTCGAGCTGGTGGCCATTACGCTGTTTTGTTTGCCGAGACCCAACCACCCGAAGGCGATCCAGCCAGCGTTGCTCGTAAAAAACGAATTGGAACATTACTCTATATGACGGTTGATGGCGATTTGATAGAAAAAGGAAAAGTAGAGAGTTGGCAAGCTGATTTAATTCAGACAAAACCACCACTAAATACTGATCTCCGACTGAAGAACGATGGAAATGTCCATTTCCAGGCTGATTTGTCGGCGAGCTACACTAATATTTTTGGTAAAAAGCGGTTTACACTTAACCAAGAACTATTGATTTTACCTGGAACTACGAGAAGAATTCCGATAACTTGGCAAGATTCTCCGTATCTCGGTATCTATAAAGTTAGTGGTAACGTGTCGTTTCTTAACAAGAAAGAATCCTTGCCAGAAAAATATGTCGTGCTTTTGCCGATGCCTGTATTAGCTTCAGTTGCTGGAATAGTAGCGATTGTAATCATATCAACTGTATTCAAAAAGAAACGCGCTAACAAATCCAAAAAATCTCGTGCTAAAGCTAAAAAAAGCTAGGGTTTGTTTGCTCAGCCTCGTTTTGAGCATCATGTTACTTATATTCGCAGTACTTCCTGGCAATGTTATGGCTGTGAGTTCGGGCTCAACAGTTAATGCCGAAGTTTGTGACGGTAGCTTACCGCCCGTAATAGCCATTACTAATCCTCAATCTGACTCAATCGTTAATCAATCTATTGTTACACTGAGCGGCAATACCGTGAGAACCACTCAGCTAGATATTTTTATAAATAATCAGTACGCTTCATCAGCAGCAGTTGATTCGTCTCAAACTTTTTCAATTCAAGTTGGTCTGAACCGTGGTACCAATACAATCCGCTTAAAGGCTATTTATAGCTGTAATAACACGACAACCGACGAGACAGTGGTTGTGACCTATGAACCATCGTCTACGCCTGGTAGCGGCGCTGAGACAAGCACAGTGACGATTACACCGAGCGATCCCGGGCCAGGAATAATCTCTAACCCAACAACAGCCCGCAATTATCAAGACGAACGGTACGAGCGAGCTCAAATAGATAATCGTGATGGGAAAACACTACTTGAACGAGCTGGCTCAAAACTTGGTTTTAGTCGAGCCGATGGAAAAGAATGGGAGTATGATTTCACTCAACGATCGGCTATAAAAACTGTATGGCTGTTGTTGGCGACTGCAACAATAGCACTAGTTGTACTAAAATATGCTCAGTTTGTTTGGCTACTCGGTTATTGTGGCTTCACCAAAAAGTCGGCAGGTTACTGGCGCAATACAATCCGATTTATTGCCTTACTGCTAAGTTTTTTGTTTGTTATACTATTCTTAGCATAAGAAGGGCTTATCAAATTGAATTCTAAAAAAATGTGTGTAGTTGCAAGCGCTTTTATTCTAGTCTGCCTATTCGTTTTTGCGCCGAAGACCAGCGCTGCACCTCTTGAAAGCCCAAATTATAAGCTCGATGCTCAGGTTATGAATAACTTTGGTGGAGCCGGCAGTTCAACGTCATACAAAATGGTCAGTACTGGTGGAGAGGCGATTGTCGGAGCTGGCGCGGGTGGTAGCTATTTGCTCAGTGGTGGCTACGTCTCACAGCTACAGCAATCGATTGAACTGCGGCTAAACCCCGCTCAGCTAAAGGCAGGCTATCAGCTAGACACAAACGCAGGAACACAGGTCTATGACGGAACTATCGCCAACAGTAATGGTTTGATGGTCAATGGACCGACCTGGATCGCAGGTAAGATCGGTCGAGCCATTAATTTCGATGCAACGAACGATTATGTTGATCTGGGTAGTCCATCAGCCAGCAATATCACGGGTGATGCTACGGTTAGTGTCTGGGTAAAACCAACTAATTTCACAACTGAGCAAGGAGTCATATCTTGGGGTAATGGTGGCACAACTTCACCGTTTTCAATCAATCTATTGACGACTAGTAAGGTTCAGTATGCTTGTACGGGCTGCACAACTCGGACGTCGACTGCCTCACTTACAGCTAATGTCTGGTCCCACGTCACTACGACCGTCAGCGGTTCAACATTAAAGATATATATAAATGGTGTGCTTGATAGTACTCAGGATATTGGTATATCTACGAGATCTTCAGGTAACGGTTCGCTTAATTTTGGTCGGACAGCCACAAAATACATGCGTGGTGGAATTGATGAGATCAGTATTTTTGACAGGGCGCTAAGTGCACAAGAAGTTCGCGCAATCTACGACGCTAATGCCGCCGGTGTTAACACAGCTATCGTTATTCCGACGATTGCTCCTGGGGTTTCACAAAATGGAGTTCTCGATATGGTGGTTGCAACAGACGCTGGTGGCTACAATGCTGCAGTTTCTCATAACGTAAATCTTCGTCACACTGATAATGCTACGACAGTCCCAAATCTCAATAATGGCGGTACGGTAGCAACTCCTGTACTTTGGAACGAAGGTACGACCAAAGGTCTAGGATTGACGTTAACCGGAGGTGATTCGGCCCCACCAGCCAAATGGGGAACTGGTCCAGTGAGTTATAAATACGCGCCGATCAGCACGACTGCCACTACGTTTTATAGCAGAACTGGGAACTCAGGTGGTACCAAAGAAACAACCAATCTACAGCTTAAACTGGATGTGCCAACTTCACAGAAATCAGGCTCGTATAGCAATAAGCTGACCGTAACAGTGACCACACTACCATGAAGAAATTTTCACTGCTAATACTGCTAATCGCAACCTTTTTTATAGCCAGTGGTGTGCATGTGCATGCTCTAGGCGCAAAAGTTGCACCATTATTATATGAAATTAGCCTAGCAAAGGGTGAAGTAAAAAAAGGCTACATTGATATTTCGAATCCAAACGATTATGAAACAACATTTATAGTTGAGCTCGAGTCATTTCGACAGATTAATAATACTGGCGAGTTAGCCTTTGAGGCAAAACCAGAATACCAGCAGGGAATAAAGTTTGATTATGATGAATTCACGCTTGGCCCTCGTGAGTCGCTACGACTTTACTTCACAGCCGATGCCGACAAGTTACCGAAGGGCGGAGTCTATGCTACGGCATTTTTCCGTACGCTTGAAGCTGGTGCAGTACCAGATTCTACTAGTGTTCAACCGTCAACCCGCGTTGGTACATTGTTGCTGATTGAAAATGGTGGTGGAGGCAGCAAGGTTGCAGAAGTTTCTGAGCTCAATGCTCCATTTTTACAGATTGGAAAATCAGTTAAACTCAACGCAAAGCTAAAGAATGTTGGTAGTAATAACGCTTTAGCATTCTTCCCGAAAGTTACCGCTAAGCTACAGCCATATGGTTCTTCAAAAACAAAGAAAACTGAGCTAATTTTTCCGAGTATTGAGCGTGAAACAACGCTTAGTCTAGCCGGTTCATACTTCGGCCCATTGCGAGCAGAAGTCACTGCCGGATCAAACCAAGCCTATATCTGGGTCTTTGCTATAACTGGCTGGGGAAGAGTCTTGGCCGCAGTTCTAGTGATTGCGATTATAATATTTGTTCACCTGATGATGCGTCGTAGTAAAAATAAAAATCTGAATAAAAAATCGAAAAAAACCACAAAAACTGCCAAAAAAATACCGATAAACTATCAAGATTAATAGCCTTTAGTGCTATACTAGCTAGAAGCAAAAGAGAGGGTATGCAACACGTGAGAGGGGATAGAACGCAAAAACGACTGTTTGGGAGCGCGTTTTTCGGTGTAATTTTCTCGAGTTTGATAATTTTATTGTTCGTTACCTCATCGACAGTCAATGCTGCACAAGCAATTCCATATAAGATCAACTATCAGGGCAGGCTAACCAATAGCGCCGGCACTATTGTCGCCAATGGTTTGTACAATGTTAAGTTTAGTATCTATGATGCGTTAACAGGTGGGACGCTGAAATGGCAAGAGTCTCGGGAAACAACTACTCGTGTTCAGATAACAAATGGCTTATTTGACGTACGATTTGGAGACGTGACCGCACTAACGCCAGCTCTTTTTGGAAACAGTACACAGTTGTATCTGCAAGTTGAACTACCAACCCCAGCCAGTGCTACTTGTGCGACTGCAGCTTGCGGTGTTTTTACGGAGGGACCATTAACTCCTCGGCAACCAATTGCGGCTAGTCCTTACGCATTTAACGCCGATACGGTTGATGGAATTGACGGAAGTTCATTGGCTCGCAGCGACCAAGCTAATACGTTTAGCGGAAATCAAACAGTCGGCGGTAATGTCACAGCAACTAATCTCATTCAAGGCTCAAATGCCGTCTGCGATGTTTCTAATAATTGTGGAGATGTGAGAATTGGTGGTAATTCGACTGGCTCAAGATTAGTAGTTGGTACGAATGATGCTAACACTCTCGGTCTTGAAACAGGTGGAGTCGAGTATCTGACCATAAATACCGCCGGAAAAGTCACAATCGGTGGTGGTGGAAGTAGCACAGGAGCTGGCCTTGCTGTATACAATTGGAGTCCCGCAGAGATTACTGCGTACTTCAAAACTTCGGATGTTGGACAAACGGCCGACCAGCTAAGAGTTACCAGCAGCAGTAACACTAATTCTTTAAGAGTCACAGCTACTGGGATTACTGTTATACAGCCAGAAACTGGTAATGATCCTCTACTTGTTCGTAATGCGGCTGGTACAAACATCCTTAGAGTTTATTCAGATGACAAGATAGGCCTTGGTAATGGAGCCAGCCCGTTCGGAGCAATTAAAAAAGTCACAACAACCTGGGATCCTCCTTCAACCGCTAATGGTGCAGTCTCTGGGAAACCATATAGCTTCGGGAAGAATGTGATACTTTTGGGTGTGGAAACACCAGCTACTCCTACCTGTGGTGGCTTCGGGTGTACTTATACTTATGGTGATAAGTTTAATAACGGTGTTGCATATTCTGAGAATAGTGTCGCTACGAAAGTGGATTTGAAATTTGGCAACTACACTGGGGCTGCCGTAAATCCAGGCAATGCTACGTGGGTTTTGTGGTATCTTGAGCCATGATTAAACTAAATTGGAGAAAAATATGAACGACATTGGTAAAATTTCACAGCAGAACAATAATAGCCCTCGAAAAACGGCACGGGCACAAACTAAGGGAAAAAAGCCTGCTAATAAGATTCAATTCATGAAAAATAATTGGCTGAAACTGATTATTGCCGCAATTCTTATTGTCGGCATTGGTGGGGCTGTCTACCACTATAAATTTTCAGATCCTGGTGTTAAAAATGATAAATATCAAGCAATATTTCTAGCCGACGGTCAGATTTATTTTGGCAAACTCTCTGGTATTAACGATAAGTATTTAAAAATGACCGATGTCTACTATTTGCAATCAAATAAACCAGCTGCAGCCGAAGAAGCTGCACAGTCTCAACCTGAGCTAATCAAGCTCGGTAGTGAAGTCCATGGCCCAGAAGATGAAATGAGAATTAGAGCTGACAATGTCTCATATTGGGAAAACCTAAAAAATGATAGCAAAGTCACGAGTGCAATAAAAGAGTTCAAGAAACAACAGTAGTTCTGTTTATGGTCTATAGGAGCAAGCTATAGAGCATAATGGATAGGATAGATTCTACTGTATGTTTTAATAGTTATTTATCTAAAGTTTAATATTTGTTTTTATTTCACATTTCATATATAATTTTTAACACTCTTAAAAAAACAAAAAACAAAAATGAATTCAATTAACAACAAAAAACTGTCTCGTGCTTTATCTGGTTTTCTACTGGTATTTTTCCTAGTGACTGCTGGTAGTCATTCAGTTTCTGCTGTTGGCTATACTGTCACGAATACAAACTCTGCGGGCGCAGGCTCTTTTAGACAAGCAGTTGAAAATGCTAATGCTAATCCGGGTGCTGATGACATTGATTTCAATATCCCCGGCCCAGGCCCTCATGATATTATCTTTACCTACCTGGAGGTGACGGACGAACTACATATAGATGGCACGGCCGGCAATGGTGGTTCATCTTGTGCCACAGACTCCATGCCAGCAAAACCCAACATCATTTTAAATATCAATGGTGCCTGGAATCAGCGTCTAGACTTTTCCTCGTCAGCCGACGGTAGTTCAATCAAGGGAATAAGCTACGCGAATGCACCCCAAAATATGGGCTTGTATGCAAACGACTTCACGATGACCTGTACTTTTATGGATATGTTACCTGACGGGACTGCTACTGAGGGATATTCAGGTGGCGGCGTAAGCATAGAAAAAGATCTATCAAATATTAAGTTTGGTGGCTCGGACATAGCTGATAGAAATTACTTTGCTCTTATATCGCTGCAAGGGGCAGAGAATGTCCATGGCCTGCAATTTGAAAATAACTATGTAGGTGTTAACACGACTGGTTCTGCTAGCTCTAGCATTGCCCATGCACAACCATTGCTGTATTTATGCGATAGTGGGAATAATATAGAAATAAAAAATAATCTTCTATCTGGAAACGGAGGTACAGGGATACGCTTCCGATCAGGTTATGGCTGTACTGGCGCAGATGACCTTACTAATGTGAGTATAAAAGGTAACAAAATTGGCTCCAATGCTGCTGGCGATGCAGTGTTGAGCACAAATATTGACGCAATACACCTGCAGCATTATGCCTCAAACACTATATCCAATATTAATATTGGTGGACCAAACCCAGAGGATAGAAATATTATTGTTGGACAAAGGTACGGAGTACTAAGCACCGAAGATGGCGGTGCAACAAACGGTGTCACTATCGAGAACAATTATATAGGAGTCGGTTCTGACGGAGCGGCTTTGGGTCCGCTTAATTCCAGCACAGCTTCTATTGAATCAGGGCCAAGCGCTGACGGATGGAAAATCAAAAATAATGTTGTCAGTGGTTCTTCATACGCTGAGCTGCTACTAAGGGGCGACAACCATGTAGTTAGTGGTAACAAAATTGGAACTGATGCCAGTGCTAGTGCAGTAATTGGCTCACGCTCTATTGGTATTCAGGTATACGATAATAACTCGATATACTCAGGTAACACAATTGCAGGATTTTCGGTGGTCGGCATCATGGTTCAGGGCAAGAACAATCACATAAAAGCTAATTATATTGGTACAAATTCTAGCCTTAATGCTAACCTTGGCAGTTCTGCCAATAATTTGTCGGCAATAAATGTTGCTGGCAATGGCGACGACTATTGGAATGCTGAAAACACAATGGTTGGTGGGACTGATCAAGCGGATGCAAACTACATCTATAACTACAACGGCACTGGTCATAATAACCACCTAATTAATCTGTATAATGCATACTTAAACCTAAATAGTACATCAGTACTGGGAAACAAAGTCGTAGGCAATGGCACAAAACCGATCGAAAGTTATGGCGATCCCAAGATTATAAATACTACAGAATCGAGTGGTGACACCACTTTTAATGTTGATTTGAACACAAATTTTAGTGACGGTGATTATCGGCTAGAATTTTTTTCTAATCCGACAGCCAAAAACACCCATGGTCAGCTCGATACTACAGAACGTGTTGGTGCGGTTAATGTCACAAAATCTGGTACAGATATTATCGAAGCAACAATAGCTGGAACCGGCTATACATTCCCAACCATGACAGCGACTAAGATTGATAATTCTAGTGACGGCTACGGATTAACGAGCAATGTCGGCGACTACCAGATGCCAACTAATTTACAGATCGAAACCGACAGTAATAAATATTGGGTCGAAGCTCATTCTTTGGATTATGAAATCACCCAGACTATCTCAAACCTTGGGCCGAGCAGCATTACAGATATTAACTTTAATCAACAATATTCGAATTGTTTCGACATAACTGCTGTATCCGCCTCTGGTACGGCGACTGATACTGGAATTTACGACAACCTGACATGGACCGGCAATCTAGAGCCAAACCAAACCCTAGTCCTAACTTTCACTGGTGATGTACCGTGCGATAATGGTCAGATTCACTTCTTTCTTGGCTATGTTAATTCAATCTCGAGCTCAATTGGTGACGTTTTTGAAACGAACTATGATAACAACAACCACAATGATGACGACACCCAAATCAAACAACCACAAGCCCCAGAAACTGATCTTGCAGTCACTAAGACTCTGGATAACCCAAAAGATGTAGCTATTGGAGGAACACTTAACTACACTCTGACCCTTACAAATAACGGACCAGAAGATATCGACATTGCTCAGTTTGATGGCTCTGGTCCGAACCCGTTTGCAACTAGTTTGTTTCTAGATTTTATGCCATTCGAGCTTAACTTCGCAGCCGGTTCAAGCAGTAACCCGAATATCCCTTGTAGCTTATTTCCGTTAGACACAAACAATCCTGGAGCTGCATCATTATTATCAAACCACCCGGACCACGATATTATTCAGTGTACTTGGGCAGGTAACCCATCACAGATATTGATCGCTGGCCAGAGCATCAGCACAACTATATCGGCTGCGATTGATGTAAGTTCCGATCTTAGCTTCACGAACCATCTTGTTAGTGGCTGGGCACAGAATGATCCAGACTTCTCGACGATGCTCGACCCGTTTTCTGGAGCTACAAATCAATGCGCTGGCTATGCTGATATATTAGATTGTTACGCTGGAACCGGCATCAACAATTATGCCGCTGCAACACCAATGACGGACCTAGACCTAAAACAAACATTGGTTAATACAGGTGATATTTCAGCCGGTGACACCGTCAATTACGACATAACTATCACGAACAAAGGGCCAGGCGCTCTCGATCTCGCAACGCTAGATGGCAGTCTTGGAGCAAATAGTTTGCTCGGTAATGTTTACCCAGCAGCTGACATAACTTTTGTTGATGGTGATAACACCGACGTTAGTTGCATGGATTTTGGACCAGGGTCATATGCTTATCTTGGACCAGCCGGCCAAGATCACCCAGCTCACCAGTTAATAAATTGTTTTTACTCTGGCAGCTCCAGGATGCTAAATCCTGGCGACAGCTTGACTGTTCGTCTGAGCTTTACTGCTAATCCGGGTGTTAGCAACAATTTTACAAACTACGCAGTGGCAAACGGTGTTAGCTCTGATCCAGATACTGCTCAAATAAATAATTTATTTGGTAGTGCTACGAGCGATATCCTAGACGTTGTTTCAAACGAGAACTACAGCAAGGCAACCTATGTTGGCACCTCAGCCGTAGCTGATCTACGTATAAGTAAAACACTACTTAATATCGGTAAAATTTCGGACGGTGACAATGTTGACTACGACATTACGATAGCCAATGATGGCCCCGCCGATTTAGATTTAAATACGCTCAACGGATCTCAGGGTGCAAATGCATTATTTTCAGATATCTATCCTGGAGCCGATTTAACATTCACGGATGATAACAACCCGAACGTAAGCTGCTATGATGTCGGCCCAGGTTCAATCGCCTACGTGGGTACAGCCGGCCAAGATCACCCAACTCACCAGATACTCAGCTGTGTTTACACCGGCGGCTCTCAATTATTACGCTCAGGCGATAGCCTAACTGTTCGTTTGAGTTTCTCTGCTGATATCGGTGTTACTGCTAGTTTTACTAACTATGTTGTACAGACTGGTACGACCACCGACCAAGACACGCAAATTCTTGGCAACATGATTGGTGCCGCCACAACAGACATTCTAGACTCCATTTCTAACGGAAACTTTGCCAAAGCCGTCTACACATACACTCCTATATCGACAAATAATGACAACGATAACGATGGTGTTTCTAACATTATTGAAGACGCTGGTCCAAATGGTGGCGACGCGAACAATGACGGTACGCTCGACTCGCTTCAAAAAAACGTTACGAGCTTCGTTAACTCAACAACAAATCAACGGGCTGTTCTATCTGTCTCGGATGACTGTACCATCACAAAATCTGTCGTAGCAGCCGAAGCTGCTAATACCAAACAAGACCTAGCCTACGTCTATCCTGTTGGTCTTATGGACTTTGAACTTGACTGTGGTACTCCAGGCTACGTAGCTGATATTACCCAATACTATTTTGATGCTAGCGATCAGGACTATATTGTGCGAAAGTACAACACCAATGATGATATATACTCTGACATTGATAGTGCTTCGGTCACCGAAGAAATTATAGCTGGTAAGAGCGTAGTCAAGGCTAGTTACCAAATAACTGATGGTGGTGATTTAGATATGGATCAAAAAATCGATGGCAATATTGCTGATCCAGCGGGCCTAGCTCTAGCAAACGAAGCTAGCAACTCTTCTGTTCAAGTTGAAAAGAATAGTGATGCAGCCATGCAGAAGGCAGGATATTTGCCGAAGACTGGGCAATCAGAAACAGTATCACTTTTTGTAGCTCTCGGATTTTTAATCAGCAGTATCGCAGTTTTTAATACTAAGAGGGAGAAAAATCTTGGCTAGAAAGAATCAATTTTATAGAAAAAAATCGAAAAAGGTAAATCTTAAAACAATAGTAATTGTTGTTATGATAGTTATTCTTGCCTCTATGATGGTTGAACGATTTATGACACAGGGGACCGTACTTGGTTATCAAGTACGAAATACTGGCAAGACAGAGCAGTCTACGTTGAGCCCAGATAATGTTAGTTCACGTGACAGCTCAGAAAAGAAGAGCTATGCCTGCAAACAATTACCAATCAAACAGGTGGGTAAAGTTTTGGGTAGCGAAGTTGAAAAGATTGGTGGTATCTATGAAGATCGGAAAGAGCCATCCTTCATCTCTATTTGTTCATATCGAACCAAGAAAACACCTTCGAGGATTGTTACGTTGATTATACGTGATGCCGCAGACAAAGCTGCTGCGAGAAAAACACTTAGCGATACTGCCAAAAACGTGAAGGCTAAGAAAATCAACCTAGCCGATGAAGCGTACTACTCAGTCGATTCAAGGCAGCTGATAGCTCGAAAAGGCAAACAGATAATTACCGTGACTGTCAGTGAACCTACTGATCACTCAGCCGTTGATAATCAAGATGCTGCAACAAAAATAGCTAAATTGCTACTAGAGTAGGCTACCCGGTTAGTTGGTAAAACCGTAAAATTACAACTGCAATTGAGGTTGCGGTTGCGAGAGCGGAAATAATTCGGGGGTTTGAAAGTTCCAGGCCACCAACAGTGCGTCTGCTGGTACTGCTGAACCGCTTCGTCTGACGTTTGGTCTTCGTGCCGACAACATCAATTATCTCGAACAACTGCCGCATCAGGCTTTCTGACAAATCAAACTGACGAGCATAGAAATAGATATGATTGCCGGCAATTTCGATATCGTATTCGCTCGCATAATCGATTAACAGAGCCATGACGTCAGGTGTTAGTACATAAAGTGCATCAGCTTGGCTGCCGTCTTGGCTGTAGAGTGTGAAGTATTTGTCGAAGTCACCTTCGAGCGACTGGACTTGGTTTTTGGAAAAGCCTTGGGTCAGTTCAATGCCTTTCTGTTTTGAGCGCAGAATCATTTGCGGTAATTTACGGTCAAGTTTTATCGACATGAAAGCGATGTCAAAATTGATATTATGCCGTCCGCCACGGTTCTCAAAGTGTCGGTTGCCAATTGTGAAATCCTTGTTTTCAAAAGTTCCTGTCATTAAATCGTAAACACGGCTGGCCTCTGGTATGTTGCCGACTCGGAAGAGTAGTCCGTCGAGCGCGAAATCGGTGGTTGATTCGGTATAGGTAAAATCATTTTGCTGTGCGAATTCTTTTAGTTGAAACTGATTCTTGGTTCGTTCGTGATATTTGATGACAAGCCAACTATAAGCACCAAGGAAGAGTAGGCCGAGAATCATTACAACTAAACCCGACCAACCATCTCGTTCAAACGACTCAGGTAAACCGAGGAACCACTGCAGCCCGCTAGCAAGTAGAGCTGCTGGTACTAGGAATAGAGCCAACAAACCTTTTATTTCTTTTGGTGTAAACCATTTTTTGAAAATTTTTGAGAACGAATAGTGTTTTTTATAAGCGCTAAAATCAAGATTATTCTCAGCCGACATGAATGCTTCTCCTTAATGGTTTTATTAGTATAACAATCGTGTTTTTGACTGGCTAGTTTGTTCTGACAGAGAGGGTAATGCTTAGTACTCATACAATAATTATTCTGAAAATAGAAAGAATAATATGGATCAAGACAATAACCTGGATGATGAACCAGGCACTGCTACGCCAAACGAAGCTGTTGCACCACCAAAAAACAACGCGACTGATAATGTTTCACAAGATCAGCCCAGCCAGCCGTCGAGAATCAGACGATGCCCCGGTTACTATCATAGCCAGCATAAAAGATCGAGCAACCGAAGCGTTGAGATTTAATTTTGGCAGTATTGGTAGCGACAAGAAAATGTCAATTACCACCAATCTTACTGACCACACAGGCAACGATGGGGTAGGCTATACGACTCGGGTCGGTCTAATCTTTGGCTCGTCAACCAACAGTGTTGTTCATGAATCTTGCAAGTCTAGAGAGTGGTCAAAAAATCAATCTGAATTCAGTTAGATTCGCGACAAAGTAACACTTGCCGCGTATTAGAAAAAAATGCAAAACTGACAAAATAGTGATAGTATACTGCTTATGATTCTCATGGACCGCGTCAGTAAAGTATATAACAAAAAGAGCAGCGCACTTTCTCGCATCTCTATTCATATTGAGGACAAAGAGTTTGTTAGTATTGTTGGTTCCAGCGGGGCTGGTAAGAGTACACTCATAAAATTACTAACTCGAGAAGAAGAACACTCAAGCGGTAAAATTATTGTTAATAATTTAGACTATGACCGTATCAAAAAACGCGATATTCCAAAAATCCGACGTAACATTGGTGTAGTTTTTCAGGATTATAAATTACTTCAGAATAAAACTGTATATGAAAATGTAGCATTCTCGCTTGAAATTGTTGGTGTGTCAGCTCGTTCAATTAAACATAGCGTACCAAAAGTTCTTAAACTTGTTGGGCTGAAAGGCAAAGAGAGAAGTTTCCCTCATGAGCTTAGCGGTGGTGAGCGACAACGAGTTGCAATTGCGCGCGCCGTAATCCGCCAACCAAAAATCCTTATTGCCGATGAACCAACTGGAAACCTTGATCCGAAACATGCTTGGGATATCATTACGTTACTTTTGAAGATTAATAAATATGGTACGACAGTTCTATTGACCACTCACAACCAAGATATTGTTAATGCCTTACAGCGCAGGGTTATAACTATTAAAGATGGTCGAGTTTTGCGAGACAAGGCTAAAGGAGACTATAAGGTATGAAAAAGTATCTCATTACTTTTGGTCGGATTGTAAAATTTGGTTTTTTAAACTTTTTCCGGAATGCGTGGCTATCAACTGCTGCAACAGCCATTATGCTAGTAACACTAGTGATTATGTTGACTGGCTTAATGCTCAACCAAGCACTATCGGCTGAGACAGATGCTATCGTTAAAGATATCAGTGTCTCAATTTATTTTACAGATAACGTCAAAGCTGATCAGCGAAAAGATCTCGAGACTGAGCTTAAAGCGATTGATAACGTTCGTGAAGTTAACTACCTGACAAAGAATGATGCCTTGAAAATATTTGCTGAGAAAAACAAAGCTCAGCCAGAGTTACTTGATGGAATTTCGGTAGGTGAGAATGCTTTGCCAGCTAGTTTCGAGGTTAAAGTTTATGATCTTTCAAAAGTGAAGCAAGTTGTCGATATTGCAGAGGGCAAAGATTTCAAAGATTTTGTTGAGGAAACCAGTTATGATAGCGACAGTCAGCAGCGACTCGATGCTATCGCAAATGTACAGAAATTTCTTAATCGGTCGAGCATTGGTGCCGGACTTATTTTTGCGGGAATTAGCGTGTTAATCATCTTTAATACGATTCGTATGGCAATCTTTACACGGGGCGAAGAAATAAAGATTATGAAATTGATTGGTGCTAGTAACAGCTTTATCCGTGGTCCATTTTTGTTCGAAGCTAGTATGTACGGATTAGTAGCTGGCACAATCTCATTGACGCTTGTTTATGCGTTCTTGGGTGCATGGAGCAAGGAAATTAATAAGTACTTATTATCATTTGATAGTACGTTGAATTTCTTTAACGATAATGCGCTCTACATAGTATTAGGAACGCTCGGTGTTGGAATCTCGATTGGTGTTATGTCTAGCTTGCTAGCTATGGCTCGATATCTGAAACTCCGCTGATAAATCTTATCTACTTAAAACCTACGATCAATACACAACTTATACACAACCATTTTATAGCGCTTATGGTATTGACATTAACTCAGAATAGAATATAATAGTAGGTACTGTCTATTCAGTTTTGTCAACGACAGTGATGGAGTTATGATTATCAAGTGTTAACCGTCGTGGTACCGCTAGGTACTATTTTTTATTTTCAATAAATTTATACGAAGGGTAGTAGAAACGTGAGTAGATTAACTAACACAGCACATTGGATTCGGCATAACGGAGTAGTAAGTCTTTTGATTTTACTATTAATTGCTGCCGTAACAATACCAGTTGCTGCCCAGAGTGAGAATGAATTACGAGATAAAAAGACCAAAGCTAAAGAACAAGTCGACCAGAGTAAAGAGGTGCTTGGAGGTTTAACCGAGAATGTTAATACGCTCGAAGAGAAGGTCAATAAGCTAACTGAAGAAATCAATGCCATCAGCTCAAAGATTAATGACACTGAATCAAAGATTAGTTCAACTAAAGCAGAGCTAGTTAAGACACAGGCTGAACTCGACAAACAGCAGAAGATTATTGACTCAAGTGTACGAAGTTTATATAAAACTGGGCGGGTGAGTACGGTTGAGTTATTGGCAAGTTCCGATAATTTCACCGATTTCGTCAACCAACAGGAGTATTTACAACGAATCAAATTAAATGTTGAAGAAGCTAGTAAAAAAGTTAAGAAGCTAAAAGCAGATCTCGAAACCCAACAAACTGAATTAGAGGGTCTGCATGAGCTACAAGTTGGACAGAGAAAAGCAGTTGATAGTAAAAAAGCTGAACAAGATGTATTGCTAAATGAAGCAAAAGACAAAGAGTTCACCTACTCAGGTTATGTCCAAGAATTACAAGCTCAAGAAGATAAAGCCGAGCAGCAACTTAATGCATATTTAGTAGCGCAGGCTCAAAAAGCGCGAGCCGGTGGACAAGTTGCTAACCTCGGGTCAGTTAACTCTAACGCTGTTATTGGCTATGTTGGTAGCACTGGAAATTCAACTGGTCCGCATTTGCACTTCGGTTTAGCTGATCAAAATGGTAGTTTGGTTGATCCAGTTGCTTCACGTTCGAGTTACAGTCTGAAGTATGGCTTTAGCTGGCCGTTTGCCTCAGCTTACCCTGTAAGCCGATGGTATGACTGTGATGGTTACCCAACGGTAACAACACGACCGTGGTGCCCTGGAGCTGGTTATTTCCACGCAGGCGTTGACGTTGCAGCTCCATACGGAACACCGGTGCGCTCAATCGGTCCTGGAATTATAACTGCTGCTGGATACAATATTTTCAGTGGCGGCGGTTGGATGGTGATCATACAGCACCCTAATGGTATGCAGTCATTCTATTACCATATGAGCGGCTTAGCTCAGTAAGCTTTCTGGTCGCTAACTATCTTCAAATAGTAAATATACATTCAAATCATACAGCTAGCTTTAAGATAGCTGAGCGCGGTGATTGTTGAATAGCATAGTTCTGCTTGCAGATATCGGCTGTTCAGAATATACTAAAAAAACCATATGCAATATGAAAAACAACCAGAACAAACCATCGGTATAACAAAAGCCGCGCTTCTAGGCGCTGGTGTATCAATTATAATGTTTGTAATTGGCTTTAGTATTAGTAGTAGTGGCTACTTGAGTGGTATTTCTAGCAGAATCCAAAAAGCTGCAAATACTGATGTTTCATCAGGACTTCCAAATGATCTCGACTATAGTTCAGTAGAGGTAGTTTATGATAAGCTTCGAAATTCATTTGACGGTAAGATAAGTGAAGAAGATGCGTTGAATGGATTGAAAAGAGGGCTAGTTGCTTCAACAGGTGATCCATATACGCAGTTCTTGACCAGTAAAGAGGCTGCCGAGTTTGATAGCTCGCTAAACGGTCAATTTTCAGGTATTGGTGCTGAATTAGCAATTAAGAACAATCAATTAACGGTGGTCTCACCAGTGGCAGGCACTCCAGCTGACCAAGCAGAGCTTAGACCAGGTGATGCGATTATTGGTATTGGCGAAGAAGATACACAGGCAATGAGCCTAGACGAGGCAGTAAATAAAATTCGAGGCGAGACTGGAACTGACGTTAAGCTCATCTTGCTACGTAATAACCGTGAACGGATCGAAAAGACAATTACCCGTGCAGATATTGATGTTCCTAACGCAACTGGTGAGATGCGTGGCACAGTTGGCTACATTAAGCTCAATTCATTTGGCGAAAAATCTGCTTCTGAAACAGAGAAGATCGCTCAGGACTTAAAGGACAGAGGTGCTAAAAGCATTGTCCTCGATCTACGAAATAATGGTGGCGGTCTACTTGATCAATCAGTTGATATAGCAGGACTTTTTCTCGATAATCAGGTGGTAGTTGAAGAGAAACAAAATGGTGTTACCAAAGACAAACTTCAAAGTAGTGGTAAGGGAATCTTGTTTGATGTACCGACAATCGTCTTAATCAACGGAGGATCAGCATCTGCAAGTGAGATTGTAGCCGGTGCGCTGAAAGACCACGGTGTCGCAAAGCTGTACGGCGAAAAAACATTTGGAAAAGGTAGTGTTCAGACACTTGAAGAGTTTGATTTTGGAGTACTAAAAATAACTACAGCACACTGGTTTACGCCAAAAGGCACAAGTATTGATAAAGAAGGTATTAAACCTGACACTGAAGTAAAATTAACCGATGAAGATTTTGATGCAAACCGTGATCCTCAGCTCGAAGCAGCCCTCAAAGCCAGTCAAAACTAGATAAAAAATAATCCACAACATTATTTAATTGCGACAGAGCGGTGGTTTGCGTTATCATAGATAGGAAATAAAAGGGGAGTAACGGGTGCCTGCAAACAAGCAGACAAAATATGTATTTGTTACTGGAGGTGTCTTAAGTGGCCTCGGTAAAGGTATCACCGCTGCTTCGCTTGGCTCTACTCTTAAAGCTCGTGGATTGAAAGTTAATCTCCAAAAATGTGACCCGTATCTTAACGTCGACGCTGGTACGCTCAACCCAGCTGAGCATGGCGAATGCTTTGTAACTTTTGATGGTGCAGAGACTGATCTCGACCTCGGTCACTACGAGCGTTTTCTCGATCAAGAAATTAACAATCGTAGCTCGCTGATGAGTGGACGTATAATCCGTAAAGTTATCGATGATGAGCGTGAAGGTGCTTACCTGGGCAAGACTGTGCAGATTATTCCACATGTTATCGAAGCAATTCAATCTGAGATTATCGCTGCAAGTGAGGGTGTTGATGTCCATATTGTTGAGATTGGTGGTACGGTTGGTGACTACGAGGGTCTCTCATTCATTGAAGCAATCCGTGAAATGAGTGACAAGGTCGGAGCTGAGAACTGCTTGTATCTTCATGTAGTCTATATGCCGTATCTTGAGACGAGCAAAGAGTTTAAAACTAAACCAGCTCAGAACGCTGTTCGTGAGCTGCGCTCACTAGGTATCCTCCCAGATGTATTGATAGTCCGTAGCGAGCGATCTGCTGGAGATGAAGCAACCTCGATTATTGAAAAACTGAGCACTTTCACCGCTATCAAACCGGATGGTATTGCACTATTACCAAATGCTCGTACCGTCTATGAAGTTCCACTATCTTTAGAGTCAGCTGGAATTCCAGATTATGTGACAAAAAAACTTAAAGTTAAAACTAAACAGCCAAAGCTAACAGAATGGAAGAAACTAGTCGCCACGGCAATCAATGATGACTTGCCAAAACGGTCGATTGCCGTAGTTGCTAAGTACATGAGCAATGAAGACACCTACATGAGTGTATTCGAAGCTTTGCGTGCAGCAGGTTGGGCAGAACAAGTGCAAGCAGACATTACTTGGGTTGATGCTGAGCATGTCACAGATGACAACGTCGATGAGCTGCTATCTGGTTTCGATGGTATTGTTATCCCTGGCGGCTTCGGTACTAGAGGACTTGAAGGTAAGATCAGCGCTGCCAGCTTCGCCGCTCGTGAAAAGATGCCATATCTTGGTTTGTGCCTTGGCATGCAGATGGCAGTAGTAGCATTGGCAAGAGAAGCTGTTGACCCGTTGGCAACTAGCCTTGAGATTGATGAGAACGCCAAGATACCAGTGATTAATCTAATGAGTGACCAAAAAGGAATTACTGCCAAGGGTGGAACGATGCGACTAGGCAATTACCCATGTGTCTTACAAAAAGGTAGTCTTGCTCGGAAACTATATGGTAGTGATCATGTTACTGAGCGTCATCGTCATCGTTTTGAATTTAACAACGATTACCGTGAAAAATTAGAGGCAGCTGGCATGGTGTTCTCTGGATTATCACCAGATGGCAAACTGGTTGAAATCGTAGAATTACCCGATCATCCTTTTTATATTGCTAGTCAATTTCATCCGGAATTTCGTAGTCGACCAAACCATCCACACCCACTTTTCTTAGGCTTTGTTGCAGCCGTTTGTAAACGTGCTACAATTAGAAAATAACATTAGGGGATTGCATAGTAATGGATAGAAAACACAAAATTTTGATGGTTGAAGATGATGATGGCTTAGCGGCTGTTTATCAAGCGCGACTTGAAGCTGAAGGTTTTGAAGTTAAACGAGTCCCTAATGGCGAAGATGCATTGAGTGCAGCAGTTGATTATCGGCCTGAACTTATTTTACTAGATGTCATGATGCCGAAGATAAGTGGTTTTGACGTGCTCGACATCCTCCGCAATACCCCTGAAACTGTTAATATAAAGATTGTAATGCTGACTGCTCTTAGCCAGCCAAAAGACAAAGAAAAAGCCGAACAGCTTGGCGCTGATGATTACCTTGTTAAGTCACAAGTTGTTATTGCTGATGTTATTGATCGTATCAAGCACCACCTAAACATCAAGTAGTTTTATCTATATTTCAGGTAGTAAAATAAAAAGTGTCATAAAATGAATGACAATAATAAAAAGCCAGACGGTAATAAGTCTAACAATCAAAAAGCGTTAATAATTGTAGGTTCAGTCTTTGCTGTACTTTTTCTAGGCATAATTTTTCTAGGTTCAGTTGTGTTTTACTTTGCTAATAGCGACAATAGCCAACAGCAAGTACAACAGTCTAAACCAATAGCTAAAGACACCCAGCCAAAAAAAGAGGAAGCCCAGCCCAACCAGACAAAAATTACTAAGTCAGACGCAGACAAAACGTGTCAAGATTTTATAATTTTAAAAAATTATATAAACACTAAAAAAGTATCAATAATCGATATATGGAATTACAATGATTATCTGACCGAGACTGGTGAAGGTGAAGCGACCTTCCAATGGAATGGTAAAAATAAAGACGATGATAGCTCTGTACTCTTTGTGTGCGATGTTACTAAAAAGGATGGCAAGACAGTGGTAAAGAGTTTAGCTATAGATGCCAGCCTGGTGTACGCAAGCCCATAATGAGTATCGACAAACCACTGAGGCAAGCGTAATTAGTCGACACGGTGGACGTACTTCTAATCACCATAAGTATTCATTACTTTGCACCGGCAAAGTAACACAAAGCTCTCTCACTACCTTCAAAACATGATGAAATAATTTATCTTATTATCTTTGGTTCTTGCGGAACTCCCGCTGGTCGGTCTAAAGACTGTCCTCATCACGCATGGATAATAATATAAATTATTTCTCAGTTTTTGCGGATGCTCGACCTAAGCCGAAAGCCAATTATAGTTTCGATGACCTTGGTCTGGGCGCACAAGAGCCAAAGCCAGGATGTGAATGTAAAATACACAATAATGATACAAACAGTGTTTGAGTAGCTATAAGCTGCGAGTTCTGTTTGTGATTGTTCCATTTTACAATGAACATATCTAGCGACGTGAAAGCCCAGTAGTTTGCTCAACTTTGTTATCAAAGTTGAATTGATTAAGAGCTCAAATTAGTAAGATTATTTGACAAAGAACTTTTGAGATGTTATTTTTTAGAGACTATTAATTGAAAGGTAGCCGATATGAATCAATCAGCCCAAAATCAAAACCTATTCCTAGGATTTTTTAGTCTACCTTTCTTTTTCGCCTCTCGTTAACTTATTCAAAATCAAAATCACAAAAAGTTTTTTAGTAGTTACTAACTATAATTTAGGACAGCAGAAATGATGCCAAGCAGCATGGATAGTCCACCATCATTAAACGGACTCCAACAACCTGGTTCGTTGCCGGCTATTGATCAGATGTCAGCTAACCAAGACGGAGAACCAACAAGCCCTGAGAGGGAAGGTATATCTCCTCAGGCAATCGATGACTTGATAGAGCAAGCAGGGCTGTGGGCAAGCGGGCTACATGCTGAGCAAGGGATTGCAGGAAGGGTAGCGTCTTCAGTTGCTGCAGCCATTGATAAAATCCCTGAAAATGCAATTGGTGCAGTCATTTCTACTGAGGTTAAAACAACAGTCTCTGAAACAATGAAGAGTTCTGTTTCTAGTTCTATTGAGGTTACTGATTATGCAGAAAAACAGACCCCGAGTGCTGAAGAAGTTGGTGGCGACCCTGTTGCGGCAATAATAGCAGCTCAAGCTGTTATGGGGCCTGATTATTATGTCACTGGGCATTGGCTAGAAGACAAAGTGGTGGGTAGCGAGAATATACTTACAGTATTCGATAGTGAGTATGCCAAATACGTAGCGGAAGTTGACCGACAGAAAGTTGAATTGGTACTTCCTGATAGCATAGTCGCAGATGCAACTACTGAAGTATCACCTGAAGATTTACAAGATCAAGCAAAACAGATAGCTGGACTTCTAGTTGAGTATGATGTTGTTGGGCAGATAGCAGAAGTAATTATTCATGATGAAGCGATGGAGCTTGTCTCCGAAGTTGAACAATACCTGGCATCAGCTAGCGTCGAGGAGGTCGAAGCACTTTATAACCAGCAAAAACCTTCAGACTTAGCAGAGCCAACAAACGATATTGTAGAGCCGGATGGTTCCGAGTTAATCGAACTAGAAGTCAGTGCAGCCGATCAAGAGCATCTGCAAGATACAGGGGAAATTACTATTGATCGGCTAGAGGACATAGTAGCCGACGATGATATGGTACGGGTTCTGTCACAAGTTACGAAGATATATCAGAAGATGAACCCATTAGCGGAAGACCAGAGCAATACAGCTGACGAATTACTGGAAGACATGCTTGCAGCGGCACAAATAGTAGATATTACTGATAGCGATGGCGAAGTAACACAACAGATAATCGAACAATTAGGAATTTCAATAGAAGATCATGTAAATATGCTTGAAGTCGTATCAGTGGTAAAGACAGAAGTAGAAGATACACAAGAAACAGTCCAACAAGCTGTAGTTATTATATCTGCGGCTGCTATGGAAAATATTACAAATACTCTCGACGCAGTTGGTGAAGAGGAGGCTACTCAAACGATAATAGTTCTCACTAGCTACTATTCACAAATTCTAGCATCTATTAATCATCACATCGCGACATCTGCGATTGATGATTTAATCGATCGAGTTAATGAACTAGTTTCTACCCAAGCAGAAGCTAGCGAAACATTGATCAATATTATGGCTCAAAAAGAGTGGGCTTTAGCGGCATAAAATATATTGAACAAAAAATTAGTTCGGTTTTATGAATTCTTTGATTGGGTCAATTTGTCGGAAGCTATCGATAGTTTCGCCGGGCAGAACCAGGCAAGAATATCCGAGTAGTCGGCTTGATTTACCACTATCTTTTTCGCGCTCCCACTCGGCTTGACTAGAGGTGAAATAGTCTGGGTTGGCATCGATAAACCAAACCGGTGTCGTACCAATTTTTCCTTGGGCGCGACAATCATGGACGATAGTTTGGTGTCCAACTGGTTCTGGTTGAGTGCCAGTTTTTCCACCTGAACTAACACCAGAGAAGCCATAAATTAATGGAAAATTGAAAGGTGATTGGGTCCGATTAAATGAGCTATACGTATCAAGTCTGCCAAAACCAAGACTGTTTGTCCGTGGTTGGTTGGAGCTTAATGATAAGTGATTGGACTGTTCAGTAAGAAGCCCGATTAATTCTACATTGGTCGCATTTGGCATGTAGCTTTTTAGTTTACTCAAACTTCCTGCCACTAAAGGTGTTGATAGCGATGTTCCTGCTATATTGTCATCGTAGGTACTAGTCTGATTATTATAGGTCCATGTTGGTACACGAAAACCAGCCCCAGGAGCTAGAATATCGAGATTACTTCCATAATTACTAAATGAGTATGGTTGATCGCTTGGATTACTGGCACCAACCGCCAGAACTTCTGGGAAGTTTGCCGGGTAGTTAATACAGTTACAACCGTCGTTACCACTCGCTGCGACAACGATACTCCCAGCTGCGTGTGCATCGTAGATTGCTTCACGTAAATAAGGGTCATTGTAGGCTGTGCCAAGACTGAGGCTTATAACATCGGCACCCATTGCAGCTGCGTAGCGCACAGAGCGGGCAACACTGATAGTATGTCCAAAACTATCATCATCAAGCGCTTGGATTGGTAGTATTTTTGTATGACTATCAACACCGGCAATGCCTTTGCCGTTATTATTGCTGGCCGCTGCCGCACCAGTGACATAGCTTCCATGTTTTGTGCCTGTACCTAATGGATTTGTTTCGCCAGCTTGTGGTGATTTGTCTCCGTTGATAAAGTCCCAGCCGCTAACGTCATCAGCGAAACCGTTGCCATCATCATCGATTAAGTTACAAGATTTGTCTAGAGGTAAGAGTTGGTCGCTACAGTTCAGAAACGAACGGTTTTCGTACTCAGTCTCTCCTGATTCGTTATCTGTAGTCCCATCAGAATCATCGTCAATGTTATTACAATTTTGGGTAAGTGGTATATTCTGATCGCTACAATTGAGTTGGCTTGGATTCTCGGTTATTGCAACGCCAGTCTCACCACTGTTTTGGTAGAAACGGTTACTAAATTCTTCATGGGTTAGTGCAAAACCCGTGTCAATAATAGCTAAAGTCGTTTGATAGTTACCAGTTGGTTTATCCCATGTTTTATCGAGGCCAATTTTACTAAACCACCATTGTTCTGCACTTGGGTCATTGGGCGTCGACAATGGCTTATAGATTCGAAGAGGAAATGTTTCACCATTCTTAAGACTAGCAATCTTTGTTTGGCTCGGAGTCTTCTCTTTTTTATGATTCTCAGGTGAGGCATCTCCTGCTGATTTGCTGTTGTTTTTGATTAAGCCTTGTTGTTTTTGTCCTTTTTTTTGACTAATTATCTCTTGAACAACAACTATCTTCTCGGGTTTAACAGTTGTCGGATCTATTGGAATAAGTGATGTTGAATTCATAGCAAGCCACATCAAAGCAGGTATTGACAGTATAATTGCAGACAAGCTAGTGACTCCAGCAACCGAAGCTATTCTTAAGCATGAAGTTTTATTTTTCATATTTTTATCTTCTTTTCTAGCTGAAGTATAGCAGATTAATTATACTAATGTTTATAACATATTTGCATTTTTATTAAATTAATGTATAATATTAATATTAAGTGAAATTGGAGATTTTCATGTCGAAAACTACATATATTGTTCTTGGTTTATTCATCAGCGTAATTGCAGGATTTGCGGTTCTTAGCCCGCAGCCAGTATCTGCAAAGGGTAGTTGTGAAGTCCGCGAAGTTCTACCAAATAAATGGGGAAGTTCATTCAGTACAAATGGTTCAAACATTACCGCAACTTTTGAAGTTATTGGTAAGGATTGTACCGCGCCAGTGACGGTAGCTGTCTGGAAGCGGATGACAGTTGAAGGAATTAACGACCAAGTTCTTTATAAATACAAAACTGGCTATTTTGCTCCTGGTCACCACACAATGACAACGCAAATTCCGAACTGTATGTATCAAGCTGACGTCCTCGCCAGCACTAATCCACGTGCAGCTGATGGTACTGCCAACTATATGTATCAGAATGGTAAGTTTGTTGACGGTGGACTAAAGGACTTTATCAAAGGTGGAAATGGTAGCTGCGTTGTAACACCAAAACCCCCTACAAAACCCCCAGTAGAAACTCCACCAGTTGTAGAGACACCAGTAGTTGAAGCACCAGTTGTAGAGACCCCAGTTGAAACAACACCAATTGTTGAAGAAGTAGTTGCAGCACCAGCACCAACTCCAGCTCCTACAATCCCTAAAACTGGAGCCACTGCCTCAGCAGTACTTGGTCTTAGTACAACCGCTGGAACATTTGGCTACCTACGAAAGAGTCGCCGAAACCTTTTGAAAACGTTGCTTAATAAGTAGAACAGTTTACAAGAGATACTAACTCGCATTGTCCATACAGTGCGAGTTTTGTTTGTTGTGTTGGAACTAGTCTAATTCATTTAAATAAGATTGATTAGCAATCGAACAAATCATGATTACTGCACGAGTTGTTCAGTGTCTGTAGGTAGATAGAATATTAATAATGGTTATGTTTATACATATTTGTATTTTAGCAAAGTATATGTATAATGATATATAAGTGGATTAGTAAATCGCGTGTTGTTTATTTGTTAGTACAAAATCGATTTTATTAAGCACTTGTGTGCTGAGTAACAAGTTAATAAGAGGAGTGTCAGTTATGGTAACTTATTTTAAACATTTTTTAAGTAATCGAAAGCTTATGATGGCTTCAGGTTTACTGATTCTCTTGTTCGCAGTGCTAATTCCAATTAGTAACGCTCAAGCAGGTGATTGTAGTGATAATTCAGTTATTAACTGTGGTATTTCAAGCCTTGGCCAAGCTCAAGGCGCCTATAATGCAAATAGCGGCGGTGTGAAAACCATGTTTAATTACTACGGTATCAACCCAAATGATAGCGCAGGGGTTGTAGATGGTTACGTTCACCGAAACGGCAACGTTGAGGTCAACGGCAAAATTGTTGCAACCGGTGCTTGGAGCATGGGACGGCAGTATATTGCTGGTTCAACTAAAAAAACTATCAATGGCACAACTTTTTATGTTCGTACTACCCAAAGCTCATTCCGATCCGATAAACTGGCTTCTTATGTCAAGATTGTGAACGGTCAATATAAGTGGGCGATAGTGAAAGACTGCGGCAACCCAATTAAAGCACATCCAACTGCTCCAGTCGTTCCTCCTCAACCACTGACCCCACAACGTTACCACTTCAATATTCAGAAGAAAGTGACGAAGAATCTCACTGGCTCAACTGATGTCGCTTACTTCGGTGCTGTTGAAAATGTCTCGGCTGAAAAGGGTGATACTGTTCGATTCGTATCACAGACTGATAATGATGGAACAGTAATTCTTAACGGTGCTCTTTCGGACAAACTCCCAGCGGGTACTACTTTTGTAAGCGGTACATGGCAGAAGAAAAGTGGGGGCAAAATTGTCGCCACAGGTAACACCGATCGAACCGGTGCTGCTTGGTACCAACTCAAGCCAGGTGATGAGTTAAAGATTGATATCAAAGCGAAATACAATGCTAGTTCAAAGGTTGTTAACACTGCTTGTACTTCAGCAAAAGAGATTAAGCTCGACAAGTGTGACACTGCTTCTGTCACTCCAATTCCCACAAAACCCCCTACAAAACCCCCAGTAGAAACTCCACCAGTTGTAGAGACACCAGTAGTTGAAGCACCAGTTGTAGAG
>JBGAVT010000012.1:0-37768 GCA_044227985.1 Saccharimonadales bacterium (SeqCode) | reverse complement strand
TAGCAGTTTTGCCACGTCAGGGCTTCCCAAATGTGCAAACACCGCTGACGATTGTTAATGCTTTTGATTTCAATCAGACGGCTGATGAGTTGGATGAATCGCTAGCAGCTCCGCTCTCCAATCGTCTTAAGAAAGAAGAATCTGTCGACGGTGTGCAAACTACCAGCAATCAAGGTTCTGTTAGCGCAATCGTGTCGTTTAAGGAAGACACCAATCCACAAGACGGTACGAAGCTTGTCGAGAAGATTGTTAAAGACCTTAAATTTACTGGTGAAACGGAATTCACTACGCTTGATCCGGCGAAGTACTTGAATAAGTATGATGCGCTGGTGTCTGTTTATAGTCTCGGCGATAAAACCATTGAACAGCGCCAAGAATATGCGGAAGTTGTTGCGAAGCGACTTGAGAAATCAGATAAAATTAAATCAGCTGACGTAAAAAATATTACTAAACAAGCGACTATTCCAGGATACGACCAGACTATCGACCAACAGGTTTTCGCTAACTCGGTCGGTGTTGAGAGAAACGGTGAGCTGCGGTTTTACGACTCGATTACGATTGGCGTAATCAAGAATTCGGATGTAGATGTGCTCGACCTAAGTGATGAAATTAAGCAGATCAAAACAGATAGTAAGGCAGAAGACGCCGCTAAAGGCTTCGCACTTAGTCTGACTGGCGATTTCGCTAAAACTATTCGAGATCAAGTCAATTCTCTTGAGGAAAACATTTTGACCGGCATCGTGGTTGTTATGGTCATAAGCGCCTTATTGATAGGGTGGAGAGCATCGGTTGTTACGGCTGTCTTCATCGTCGGTGTTATCGCCACTGTTATGGTGTTTTTCGTTATTTCCGGTTTTAGCTTGAACGTCATCACTTTATTTGCTTTGGTGCTAACGCTTGGTTTATTCGTTGATGACGCTACGATTATGGTTGAAGCCATCGATATGGCACGACGGGAAAAAGAGAAGACTAAACCAATTGTCATAGATGCGGCTAAAAAAGTCGCTGTTGCTAGTTTGTCTGGGACACTGACGACTGCATTAGTATTTGTACCACTACTGTTTGTTACTGGGGTCTTGGGTAGTTTTATCCGTGTAATGCCGGCTACAGTTATCGTTGCATTACTAGCAAGTTATGTCTTGTCGCTAACTCTTGTGCCACTAATAGCATATTTCACTATGCTACGACCATTAGAGAAAAATCCCAAAAAAGTTAAAAAACAGTTAAATAAATTAAGCATAGTTAATAAGTTCGAGAGACTTATAGCTGAAAAAAACGCAGATAATATCATGTTGCTACAGACTAAACCGAAACAGGGTAAAGTAATTGCCGGAATTATGGTTGGAGTAAGTCTGATTAGCATTGCGGCTGGCGGTTTCATTTTCTCTAAATTATCGTTCAATATTTTTCCAAAGAGCAAAGATGCCGACCAAATTAGTCTAAATCTTGAATTTGAAGCAGGCCAGAATACAATTGAGCAGACTGAAAACTACATTAAAATTGTTAACCAACAGATTGATGGTTTGATCGGTGATCAGGTCGAAAACGTTAGCTATGGTACGCAAATGCAGCAGCCAAATATTCGCTCAGCTGATGCGGTTATCCAGCTGGTTCGCTACCAAGACCGCAATGTTACTAGCAGTGAGTTAGCCAGAAAACTACAGGACGGCCTTGATAAACAGCTACCAGAGACTGTTAGTATCGAAGTAAATCAGATCGATTCAGGTCCACCTGTAGTCAGTTATCCCTTTGCTGTTCAGATCTTTTCGGAAGATAGACAGAGTGCAGTTGATGCAGCAGTTGAACTCGATACATTTCTCAAAGGTACGAAGGTAACACTAAATAATGGTCAAGTTGCTAACGTTACTAAAACTAAACGTAGCTTCACTCAGGGTGTTACTCGTATTAATGGGAAGCAAACTATACAAGTTGATGCTGGTTTTGACAACGATCAAACGTCGGCTGTTGTCGAGAAGCTTCAGAAAAAGGTAGAAGACGAGTTTGCTAATAAGCAAAAAGACAGGAACGTAGCCCTAGCGTTTGATTTTGGTCTTGAGAGCCAGAATGCTGATTCATTTAGCTCCCTCGGCCTGGCATTTCCATTGGCACTAGTTCTGATGTTGGTAGTCCTAGTTTTACAGTTTAGATCAATCTTACAACCATTGCTTGTTTTCATAGCTCTTCCATTTAGCTTGCTTGGTGTGGCGGTTGGTTTATATCTGACTGATAATAGTATTAGTTTTTTCTCCATGGTAGGATTGATCGGACTGCTAGGCATCGCCGTTAATAACACTATCATGCTGACTGATTACGCCAATCAAGTGCGCAAGCAAACGAATGCAACTAGTCTGGTTGAGGCGATTTCAGCCGCTAGTAGAGATCGGTTTAGGCCACTACTGGCGACGACATTAACTACAGTAGCAGCTTTGGTTCCGTTAGCAATTTTTGATCCGTTCTGGCAGCCGTTAGCAATTGTTATCATTGGTGGTCTGACGAGTAGTACCTTGCTAGTTATTATGGCTTTCCCGTACTATTACATCGCAGTTGTTGGTCTTGGCGACAAACTAAAAATAACAACAGATAAACTGTTAAAAAAATAAATTCATATAAAAAGGAAAAAATATGAAATTTCGAAGTCTCTCCAATCAAGATCTCGAGTCTTCGTTCGAAGAGGCGCTGTTCAGAGGTTTGAGTCCAGACGGTTCTCTATACTATCCGCTGGAATTCCCTGAACCAAGCGCAGAGCTACTGGCATCAGAAACCATCTCAGAGCTAGCGACATCATATCTTTACGATCTATTGGGTGACGAGATTGAGTATAATGATTTAAAAATAATTTCTGAGAAGGCAATAAATTTTGATTTACCTATTGTACCTGTAGGAAATTTTAAAGTACTCGAATTATTTCACGGTCCAACCATGGCTTTCAAAGATATTGGTGCACGGTTTCTTGCACAGTTCATGTCATATTTTATTCGTAATAATCCGAAACAATCTGAAAAGACTATTTTTGTTGCCACATCTGGAGATACTGGTGGTGCCGTTGCTAATGCTTTTTCTGGAGTAGAAGGCGTTAACGTAGTTATATTGTTTCCAAAAGGCAGAGTGAGTCAGTTGCAACGGCTACAATTAACAAGAGTAGGCAATAATGTCATTCCGATAGAGGTTGATGGTTTTTTTGATGATTGCCAGAGTTTTGTAAAAAAAGCTTTTTCCGACAAAGAAATCACACAAAAGTTATCACTAACTACAGCAAATTCGATCAACATTAGCCGGTTGTTACCTCAAATGTTATTTTATATCTGGACTTATCAGCAGCTTGTAACTGACAAAATTAATTTTATTGTACCGTCAGGTAATTTTGGTAATCTAACAGCAGGTTTGTTTGCTAAAAAATACGTCATAAATAATGCGAAATTTGTAGTAGCTAACAATGCCAATCATCCGTTTTTCGATTATCTAAATACAGGTAAATACGAACCTAAACAAACAATTGAAACAATTTCTAACGCCATGGACATTGGTAGTCCGAGTAATACTGAGCGTATTTTCAAACTATATGATCGAAAGCTTGAACGAATTAAAAATGATGTATGCGCCCGTGTTGTAAGCGATCAACAAACGGTTGAAACTATTCAGCAGGTATATGATCAATATGGCTATTTACTTGATCCGCACACTGCGGTTGCTTGGCGTGCTGCTGAATCGGCTAAACGTTCTGATTATGAAAATGTGATTATTTCGACTGCAGCACCAGAAAAATTTGCACAAATAATTAAGCGGAGAACCGGTATTGATGTAGATGACGATGTAGCTAGCAGGCCATTTGACAAGGCCAAAGATATGTCTCTACAAGCGAGCACAGATTACGCTGAAATCAAACAAATAATTTTAGACAGATTATCGTAAGATGATTATTTCATTGATCGGTATGAGCAATATTGGCAAAAGCCACTGGTCGAAGAAATTAGAATCTGAAGCTGGTTTCAGTAGATTTTCGGTTGATGGGTTGATCACAGACAAGTTGACTAACCGTATGGGCCTAGATATAAATGAATCAGAACTTAGTATGTGGATGGGGCAGCCATGGGAAGAGCGCTACAGAGAAAACAGCAAGCTTTATATTGATCTGGAGAATCAAGCTACGCTTGAGCTTCTTAGTAATCTAGGGAATTCAACAAATGTAGTCATCGACACTTCGGGAAGTTTTATCAGCTTGCCAGCTCAGACTATTAAATTGCTGAAAGACAGAAGTGAGGTGATTTATTTACGGGCTGATGACTCTCTTCTAGGTGAAATGGTTGAGCGCTATCTCTCCAATCCGAAGCCAGTGTATTGGGCAGAACATTTTCAAATGGATAATTCGTTAGACCTTGATGGTAATTTGGCTAAAAACTTTCAAGTATTATTACAGGCTAGAATCAAAAAGTACGAAGTACTAGCCGATAGAACTATAGAGTACTCTGATCACTGTAGTGCAGAAAGCAGCATCGAGAATCTATTTCTAAAAACAAGATAGTAGAAGTGTTACTTTGTAACAAGGCTAAAAGTTTGTATGGCCATTTCTTTAGGCTCATCCGCAGGAACAACAAGTACGTCGACTGAAGAGGTTTTCGAGCTAATTTTCTGGAATTTTGTATCAGTTTTCAAATTTATATCCTGATCGAGCTCAATCCCTAGATGTTTTAAATTCTCACAGATTCTTTGGCGAATTGGTGCTGAGCGTTCACCGACGGTAGCAGTAAAGATAAGTGCATCAATTCCGCCAAGGATGGCAAAGTAAGCTCCGAGATAAAATCGGATCCTATAGACCATCATCTGAAGCGCTAGTTGAGCGTTTTTATTTGAATCCTCGACCTTAAGAAGCTCACGAATATCACTTGATACTCTGCTAACCCCAAGTAAGCCAGATTGTTTATTCAGATATTCTACCAGCTGGCTATCGTCTAATTGTCTTGCCCTTTTGATCTCGAGTGCAGCTTCTATATCAATATTACCCGAACGAGTAGCCATGACTAGGCCCTCAAGAGGGGAGAATCCCATCGAAGTCTCGACGCTTTTCCAGCTGTTCATTGCGGTTATCGAAGAACCACTGCCGAGATGGCAGACGATTATATTTTTGTAATTTAGTTTCTTCTCGTCTCTTAATTTTCTGACAACCGATTGTAACGAGATGCCATGATAGCCGAAACGGTTGAATCCGGACTCAGTGTCTTGATAGGGAATAGCATATCGTCTAGCGACAGTCGGCATAGTTTTATGGAAAGTGGAATCAGAGACTGCGACAATCTTTGCGTTCGGGAGAAGACCCATTGTTTGCTCTATTTGAGCTATTTCAGTTGGGACATGAAGCGGAGCTCGTGAAGCAGCTTTTTCTAAATCTTCGAGAAACCGTTCATCAACCTGTCGTGTTTTTTGGAATTCTTTGCCAGGAGCAACAAGCCGGATGCCGACAGTTTCAATCTGTGATGGCTTGATTCTTGTAGCTTCACTTAACTTTTGCAAGAAATAGCCCAAAGACTGATCGAAGCTTCTGGAAGAAACTTTTTCCGTAGTATTATTCGGCATATAGCTAATTAAAAAAGAGTCATCTTCGCGCTCAAAATATGCACTAAAAATCAGACGAACTCCTCGATACAGAGAAAACTCTCTTGAGCTACTGCCAGGGTTGATCGATAAAACTATTGGTTCCATTGCCAGTTCTCAATTTCTGGCATGTCGATACCATTTTGGTCAATGTAATTCTTATGTTCGATTAGTTTTATTTGCATTTTTTCTTTTAGCTCTTCGCCTTTTTCTCCAAGTCCTTCAACTCTTTGAGTGACGTCAATAACGAGGTTAAACCTATCCATATGATTCATAACAGTCATATCGAAAGCTGTCGTAATCGTGCCTTCTTCAATATATCCTCGTACATGAAGCCGCTGGTTGGTTCTTTTGTACGCCAGACGATGCACTAACCATGGGTAGCCATGGAAGGCAAAGATTATCGGTTTATCTTTGGTGAAAATTTCATCATATTCGATGCTACTGAGCCCATGAGAGTGATCTTCACGATCCTGAAGTTTCATCAAATCAACAACATTGACGTAGCGAACTTTTAGCTTTGGTAATTCTTTGCGAAGAATTGAGACAGCAGCTAATGTTTCGAGTGCCGGGATATCTCCAGCACTAGCAATCACAACATCAGGTTCTTCGTCACCATCATTTGAGGCCCAATCCCATTTGCTGATACCTTTTGTGCAATGCTCGATTGCATCGTCCATATCAAGCCACTGATGGCTATCATGTTTATCGCAAATAACTAGATTGATATAGTTACGACTTCTTAAACAGTGGTCCATGACCGAGAGTAGCGTATTAGCATCAGGAGGCAGGTAGACGCGAGCAGTCGCGGATTTCTTGTTGATCAAGTGGTCAATAAAACCGGGGTCTTGGTGAGTAAAGCCATTGTGGTCTTGGCGCCAAACATGAGAAGTCAATAAATAGTTGAGAGAGGCAATCGGTTCTCGCCATGTAATTTCAGAAGACATCTTAATCCATTTAGCATGTTGGTTGAGCATTGAGTCAACAATGCGAATAAATGCTTCATAGCTATGGAATAGCCCATGTCTTCCAGTTAAAAGATATCCTTCAAGCCAACCTTGGCATTGATGCTCGCTAAGCATAGAATCAACCACCATTCCTTGAGGGGCTAAAAATTCATCAGCTTTTTCGGTTCTGGCGTTCCATTGACGATTAGTGTGCTCGAAGACAGGTTCTAGTTTGTTTGAAACAGTTTCATCCGGACCGAAAATACGAAAGTTTGCTTCTTTTTTGTTTAGCTTTGTAATATCGCGTAGGAAGTTTCCAGTTACATGCGTATTGCTAGCAATGCGATGACCATGTTTGGTCTTATCGAGTGCATAGTCACGAAAATCGGGCATATGTAGCTCACGGAGCAGAGCGCCGCCATTAGCGTGCTTATTTGCACCCATGCGCTTGTTACCCTGTGGCGCTATATCAATTAGCTCTTGTATTAGTCGTCCATCTTTATCGAATAGTTCTTCAGGTTTGTAGCTTTTCATCCATTTTTCTAGCAATGCGATATTCTCGTCGTCTTTTTTACCATCTATCACGATTGGTACTTGATGAGAGCGGAAATTACCTTCGATTTTTTTACCATCAACACGCTTAGGACCAGTCCAGCCTTTAGGTGAATTTAGGATAATCATCGGCCATTTAGGTCTCTCATCTATTTTGTTTTTACGAGCACCATTTTGAATCTTTTTAATTTTTCTGAATGCTACATCCATTTGTTTTGCCATTAGTTTATGCATAGCCATTGGCTTACTACCTTCAACGAAGAGCGGCTCATATCCATAACCTTCAAATAATTTTTGTAGCTCATCTCTTCCAATTCTAGCTAAAATTGTAGGATTACTTATTTTATATCCATTAAGGTGGAGAATAGGTAGAACTGCACCATCGGTTGCAGGATTAACAAATTTATTTGCATGCCACGAAGTAGCCAACGGCCCCGTTTCAGCTTCACCATCGCCAACCACACAGGCGACAACGAGATCAGGGTTATCAAAGACAGCACCGTAAGCATGACTCAAAGAATAGCCAAGTTCGCCACCTTCATGTATTGAACCAGGAATATGCGGAGAGACATGGCTTGGTATACCGCCAGGGAAAGAAAAAGTTTTGAAAAGTTTCCTCAAACCTGATTCATCTTGTGTGATTTCTGGGTAGTTGTCTGTAAATGTACCTTCGAGATAAGTATTGCCCACAAGCGCAGGCCCACCATGTCCCGGACCAGAAATATAGAGTACGCTGGCGTCATTTTTCGATATAATTCTATTGAGATGAGCGTAAATAAAGTTTTGGCCAGGAGTCGTTCCCCAGTGGCCTAATAGATTATTTTTGATATGTTTCCGCTGTAGAGGTTCTTTTAGTAATGGATTGTCGCGAAGATATATTTGTCCAACTGAAATGTAGTTGGCTGCTCGCCAATATGCATTGAGCTTAGTGAAATATTCATCTGATTTTATGTCCATGTGACCCTGCTTTTTTGTATTTTTTGTTACCTTATAATCATAGCATAAGCAGGGTATAATGCCATTTTTGATTGGAATACTTTCTAGGGTGACTTAAAACTAAAAAAGACCTTCCATCTATTGAAAAGTCTTTCTTGGTGGAGCTGGCGGGAATTGCACCCGCGTCCATACGGTGAGAACCTATTCTTCTACGAGTGTAGGCAATTTTCAAAAACCTTTTACATGACGGAAAAAATGCCAAAAATTCATGTAAAAATATCGTCTTTTGTAGTCTTAAGCTAGTTCAATGAGACAGTAGTCAAAACACTGAAATTAGCAGCAACCATCAATATAGCACCGTGCAACCGCTAGATGGTGTCGTGGGCACGATGGGAATCACCTAAGTGAAACAGCAGCGAAAGCTGGTGCAGGTGTGAAGAGGCTTGCTACGTAAGTAGAAGCATTTACAAATGCGGCTTTCACCTGTGAAAATGCGTTTGCATTTAAAAATTTGATCCGGTAACGCCAGATCAGACGACTCGCAAAATAGATTTTCAATGTCCATATGTCTAGAGCTAATTCAGCCCCACAATGACTCTATTATAGCAAAAAATATTAAATATTGTAAATATTTATTTATTATTTTATAGTAAATAAATGACTGAACGACGAAAACCAGATGTGTTTGCTTGTGTGGGGGGGTGCGTGGATGAGCTTGCTGGGCAAAATGGTCTAAATCCAGACGATTTTTTAGAGCGATTACGCAATAGATGCGATGACGTTGATAAGTTACTGCAAGAGCTTGGCTGTCTAGGTGTATGTGGCCGAAGAGATGAGGCTAGGTTAGGTATGGAAGAAATAGATATTATTCCTGCAACTGCGGTCAAGATACGAGGGGAGGGTGGTCTGGAGTATGGTGGTGCAGGTGTCGGAGAAGATGGAAATATCAGAATTGGTAGAATCACTCGAAGCTAAAAATATAATGCTATAATTAAAAAACATGGAATTAATACGAAATTTTGCAGTTACGTTTCTTAGTTTTTTGGTATTAGATGCAGCATGGCTCGCAAAAATTGCGCCAAGTTTTTATAAAAAACATATCGGTCATTTGATGGCGAAGAGTCCGAATTTACCAGTTGCTGGCATTTTTTACCTCATATATATCTTTGGATTGGTCTACTTTGTTGTCTCTCCAGCACTTAAAGACAACATGTCGCTTGGCCAAGTCGCAATTCGAGGGGCAATCTTTGGGCTTGTCTGCTATGCAACCTATGATTTAACCAACCATGCAACATTAAAAGACTGGCCGGCTATTGTTAGTATCGTTGATATTATCTGGGGAACGTTTTTAACTTCAGTTACGACTGTCGTAGCGGTGTTTATCATAACTAAGTTTTTTTAATATACCATGAGCAGGGTAGTTATTGACGTTCGCCAGCCTGTAGAGTTTGACAGGGGACATCATTCTGAAGCTATTAATATTCCGCTTAAAAAGATTAGAAAAATCTGTAAATTACATCCAAATATTCAATTTAATGATGACGTAATAGTATATTGTCATTCAGGCTATCGATCGGGAGCTGCCAGAAGAAAGCTCATTAAGCTAGGCTTTAGGTCCGTTGAGAGTAGGGTAGATCAGTATCAAGTTGACTAATCTTTTAACCGACATTAGATAACCTCTATAACTGGTTTATAAATTTTCTCGTAATGTTTTGTGTGGTAGTAAGTTCTGGTAGGGCTATAATGTTTGTTCGAGGTTGCTTTTCAGTCCCGTAGTATTTGAAAACATTGTAGCACTGACTATCTCCGGGCAACGACTGAGCGTCTTCACCGATTTTCTTGCCAGTCCTGGCTTCGTAATAGCTGACGTTATAGTTTGGTGCGAGAAGAGGTACTTGTTGTCCACCACGTGTCTCGCAAGTGTTTACTCGCTGCGTGTTAGATTCATCGGAATTTGCACAAGCTACGATCGAAATGGTGTTTATCTTAGCTGAACCATCGTTTTCAACATCAACATCGATATCAATTGGAACATAGTAGTTGTTCCTATGAGAAGAGTTGTGAGCAAATATTACGGAGTTATCTGAATCTTTGGCCTTGTCTAGTGCTGCGGCATTTTCAATTTTGTAACCCTTACAAACAGACCCAAGATTGTGGGCATATTTGATTTTGATCGGTATATCTTTTGGAAGAGTCTCAGGTATTGGCTGATCAGAATCAATAAAGATATCATCACTAATTTGCGTCGAATTATCTGAATTATCAAAAAGTGAATCATTTATAGTTTTTCCAAATTGATTATTTAAGAAATAGATAGAAGTGCACGCTAGCACTATAAAGACCACAACAGTGAACATAATTAATACTATGGTCTTAAGATGAAGTCTGGTTTTTTTCGGCTCAATTACAGGAAGAGCAGTCTTCGAGCTGTTTAAAATTTCATATTTGACCGAAGCAGGGCCACTACTATCATGATTTTGGGAATTGTTCATTTTTTTAATTTTCCTGATTCTTCTAGCTTTATATTGTATATAGTACCAAAGATGGAATAATTTCTATAATTTAACAGATCGAGATACTTGATCTATCTAATACTCATAAAAAAGGTATTCATAGGGCTTGACCCAGTAGCGGTGACTTGATATCATGTATTCAGGTATGTTGAGAACAAAAACCGTTTAAAAGTTTTGAGCAAAATCGTGTTGGTATTAGTCAAATTAATTGATACACAACCAAAAAGATTTATTCAATAATTAGTTTATCGTTATTTTAGTATTTTAAGAATTTTTAACTTGGAATGTTTTTCCTGATGATTCCGCACCTATCGATCTTCTCCTATTGCCATAATTGAATCGCCCAACTAGAAAAGCTAGTACTGTAGGTGCTGGTTATTGGGTAAAGATAGCCTTTAACCATGAAGAAAATAAAAGTTGGTAGGAGGCGCGTATTATTTATTGTATGCAGTTATAGCTATAAGTCCGAAAATTATCTAGTGCTCCAGAGCAGGCAATTCATTCATTTTCTTATATGATGCCGAACTGACCACAATGTTGACTATGGTTGCTAGAATATTTTTAGTATTGGATATGTTCAAGAATTTAGAGTAAAAAATACTACCTGAATATCAATAAAAACTATAATGAAATAATCTCTAGGGCTTTTCCTTTAGTAGGCGAATTGACCAAGCAGAAAAGCCTGTAGGTCGCGATACGTCACGTATTCTGGCATACTGATAGATAGAAATTATGAATAATTTTGAACAAAAATATGAAACAGATTTTGCTAATCTGAATGAAGCCCAAAAACAGGCTGTAACTGATATCTATGGCCCGATACAGGTGATTGCAGGGCCGGGAACAGGCAAGACTCAGCTTCTTGCACTTCGTGTAGCCTATATCTTGAAGACAACTGATACGCTTCCACAAAATATCCTACTGACGACATTCACTGAGGCCGGTGCGCAGGCTATGCGCGAGCGAATTCATGGACTTATTGGTGAGGCAGCCTACCAGGTTCCGATATTTACCTTTCATGGTTTTGGCCAAGATATTATCAATCACTATAATCAGTATTTTTTCTCCGGCATGGTGCAAACGCCAGCTGATGAAATCCGTCAAATCGAAATTATTGAAAACATCATTGCGGATTTACCAGTCGACTCGCCATTCCACAAAAAAGATCCAAGTGGAAAATATTTATATGTTAAGTCCGCGTTAAGTTTGATAGGGCAGCTAAAAGATCAAGGAATTACACCTAATGAATTCGAATCTATGATCAGGTCTACGAAGGCTGAACTTGATGTTCTCAATGAATCGATTCAGCCATTGCAGTCGATGGCTCGGATATCTGCTCAGTCACTAGAACTGTTTGAGCAGATATTAGCCTCACTAGATCTGGAGGAGAAGACAGAAGGTCAGAAGGTTCGAATTACTGAGTTGTTCGCCAGTGAGCTTCACTCTACGCTTGTCCTAGCGAAGAAAACAGATAAGATAAGCACAAAACCTTTAACTACATTCAAAGACAAATGGCTGAAAAAAGATTATCAGAAAAATTTTGTATTCAAATCAGCCGAGACAACTGAAAAGTTAATAGCATTTGTGCCTATTTATGAACAATATCAAGAGAATCTATCAAAACTTGGTCTGATTGATTTCTCAGATATGATTCTAGAAGTTATCAAAACAACCGAAAAAGTACCAGCAATTTTATTTGATCTAGCCGAACGGTTCCAGTTTGTTATGATCGATGAATTTCAAGACACCAATAGCGCCCAACTAAAAATAATTGAAAACTTCCTGGCGGTCGGCCCAGATAGCGATAGCCCAAATGTCTTAGCCGTCGGCGATGATGATCAAGGAATATACAAATTCCAGGGTGCAGAACTAAGCAATATTTTAAATTTTGCTCGCCGATATGACGCGAAGTCAATTCCTTTGACCGAAAACTATCGTTCAGGCAAAGATATTTTAGATTTTGCTCGAGCCATTATTGTTCAGGGAGATGAACGATTAGAAAATAAAATAGAGGGTTTGAGTAAACGGCTAAATCATCATAACCAGAGTAAGGTTAATTTGACGCTGTACGAATACGAAACACAACCTGAGCAGTTCACAGCCGTTGCACGAGATGTAAAAGAACAGATAGAAAATGGTGTTTCACCTAAAGAAATTGCTGTATTAAGTAAACGCCACGCTCAACTTGAAGAAATGACAAAATATTTTCAAGAGATAGGTGTTCCATACAATTACCAAGCGAGAAATAACATTTTTGAAAACCCACAAATAAAGCGCTTACTTGAAATGTTTGAATTACTAACCGAGCTGCTTCGTAACCGACAGCCACAAGCCAATTTTTTATTCAGCCAAATTCTGCGAGATGGAATGTGGCAAATAGATGCTAGCGTGATCTGGCAGTTGTCGGTTGATGCCTATAAGGAACGAGAGAATTGGCTTGAGTTATCACGAACTCACAGCGATGAGCGATTACAGTTTGTGGCCGGATTTTTTATAAGTGCATCGAAAAAAGCCGCCCAGAAAGAAACTACATTTGAAGAAGTATTAGACATTTTGCTCGGAAATGAAGGGCTTGAAATTGATGATGTGCAAATATATTCACCACTCAAAATTTTCCATTTTTCAAAAGAGAATCTTGAGGCTGAACCGCTGAAGTACTTACGAAATCTATCAGCCATTCGATTGCTACGGAACACACTACGTGAACACTTTAATAGCTCTAATCCAAGCTTTTTAGATGCTATGGCGGTTATTCACCGCTACCTTGAAAATGACATCAGGTTAAATGACACTAGTCGTTATGCGATTGAGACCGAGAGCGTAAATCTCATGACTGCTTATGGTGCTAAAGGTCTAGAATTCGAGCAAGTCCATGTGCTTGATGTAGAAAACAATGTCTGGGCGCGAAAAGTTGGTGGTGCCAAGATTAACACGCCAGAGAATATGCCGCTAACTACGGCTGACGATGAAGATGATTGGTTGCGTCTTTTATATGTTGCTTTGACTCGCGCCAAGACTCGATTGCAGCTACATCGAGCTAGATTCAAAGACGACGGTAAACTACGGCCTGCCTTAAAGTTTATTCAGAATATTACTAATCAGGAACTATTGAACATTAAAGACAGTGAAGAGCAGACGATTGAATTTAAAGTCGCTGAACTTGAAACCGATATTTTCGATTATAGACAGGTTAAAGTTGAACATGATTACAAGCAAATTTTGAAAGAACAAGTTGCTTCGATGCGACTAAACGTTACAGCGCTCGGTAATTTTCTTAATCTTGAGTACGCTGGTCCAGAAGATTTCTTGTTCTCAAATGTCCTACATTTCCCGCAAAAGATTAGCGATTCGGCAGCTTTCGGAAACATAGTCCATGCGGTGCTGGCGACATTGGTAGCCCAAAAAGAAGATACCAAAATTTCGACAGCTAACCTTGATAAAATAATTGCTCGCGCGGTTGCTGATCAGCGTGTGCCAGCAGCAAAGATTACTCATGAAACCGACAAGGCGAAAAAAATCATCGAGCACGTGCTTGAGCGAAAGATGCCATTATTTGAATTAAACATTCGCCCTGAGCTCGATTTCAGCACTCAGCATGTCGTGGTCGATGAGGTTCCGCTGACTGGAAAGATCGATGCCTTTATACAGCTGTCAAAAACAAGCGCACAAGTGATAGATTACAAAACCGGTAAACCCTCGCCGAGCTGGGGATCGAGTAGCAAGTTACATTTCTACAAACGACAACTAATTTTTTATAAGCTCCTAGTTGAAAAATCCCGAGATTACGCCAATATGAAAGTAAACAGTGGTTCGATTTTATTTGTCGAGCCAATGAGCGATGGTGAAATTATCCAGCTAGAACATGAAATATCTGAACAAGACGTTGATGAACTACGAAAATTGATTAAAGTAGTGTGGAAAAAGATTCAAAATCTTGATTTTCCAGATACTAGTCAATATAAGCAATCAATTGCTGGCATCCGTCAGTTTGAATCAGATTTGCTAGAAGAGAAGATATAGAGCTACGTGAAAGAGTTTAAAGAATTAGATATCGGAACAGTTAAAATCACGAAGCGCAAAGGTCAAAAGCAGCTCTCTCTAAGATTGAAATCTGGCGAGGTGATTGTTAGCCAACCGACATGGTTGCCATATAAAGCTGGTTTGGCTTTTGCCCATCAGAAAGCTGATTGGATTATCGAGCAGCAGTCAAATACATCTGACTGGTTGCCGAAATCGGCTGATTATAAGAAGGATAAGGAGCGAGCTCGTGATTTGATTGACGCTAAGCTTGATTTGTGGAATGCTCACTATCAGTTTGATTTTAATCAAGTAGCGATCCGTGATCAATCGAGCCGGTGGGGTAGCTGTTCTAGTCTTAAAAATCTTAATTTTAACTGGAAGTTATTATATCTACCTGAAGAGCTAACTGATTATGTGGTTGTGCATGAGCTTTGTCATTTAAAAGAACAAAATCACTCCAAGAATTTTTGGGCGCTTGTTGCTGAGACCACTCCAAACCATAAAAAACTTCGTAAACAACTCCATTTATTTAGTGCTTAAATTTGTTATACTGAAAGAACTTAATAATTAAATATCAAGAGTGCGGTGAGGGATGAGCCCGATGACCCGCCAGCAACCCATTTAAGTTGGGTGCTACATCTCACCCACGAAAGGGGACAGATATATGAACTATCAACTATTTACGAGCGAGTCGGTTTGTGCGGGGCATCCTGACAAAATTGCGGATCAAATCAGCGATGCGATTCTAGACGCAGCTCTCGCGCAAGACCCGTTAGCGAGAGTAGCTGTAGAAACCGCCGTCAAAGACCGAGTAATGATTTTTGGTGAGCTAACAACATCTGCCATAATCGATTTATAAAAAATCGCTCGAGCTGAAGAAACACGACTCGGTTATACGGATCTAGACTGGGGATTTACTGACAAATCACCAATAGAAATCCATGTTAACCAGCAAAGCCCAGAGATTGCCGATGGTGTTGGTGAGATCGGCGCAGGGGATCAGGGCACGATGTTTGGTTATGCCTGTGATCATACAGAAAACTTTATGCCATTACCAATAACACTGGCACACGAAATCACAGAAAGAATCGATAAAGCTAGAGAGTCAGGTGAAATTGATTGGCTGCGACCGGATGGTAAAGCCCAAGTAACTGTCGGTTACGATAAAGCAGGAAATCCTGCCTCAGTCGAGAAAGTTGTTGTTGCGGTCGCACATAGCGAGAGTGTAGAGCAGAAAAATATTGAAGAGCAAGTGTTGAAAGCCATTGTTAATCCAGCGCTTGTAGCTCATAGGCTCGATCCAATTGATGAATCTAAATTAACGGTTAATGGTACCGGCAAGTGGCATATTCCTGGTCCCGCTAGCGACGCAGGGCTGACGGGCCGTAAGATAGTCGTTGATAGCTATGGTGGTTATGCCCGGGTTGGCGGCGGTGCGTTTTCCGGCAAAGACCCAAGCAAGGTTGATCGTTCCGGTGCGTATGCTGCTCGCTACCTAGCGAAGAATATCGTTGCCGCAGGACTCGCAGAGCAGTGTGAAGTTGCACTGGCATACTGCATCGGCCAACCAAAGCCAGTAATGCAAGCTTATGAAACTTTTGGCACCGAAAAAAAATCACTCGGAGAAATTGATGAATTTGCTAAAAACCTACTCGATACTTCAGTTGTTGGGATAATTAATCACTTCGATTTACGCCGACCAATCTACAAACAAACAGCTGCCTACGGCCACTTCGGTCGCTCAGAATTTCCTTGGGAAAAAATCTAGTTAATTATTCTTCGCCATCGTTTGAATTAAAATGTCGTTGGTTAAAACCTCGCCCAAGCTCTGTACTAGTATCTGGGGCAACACCACCATTCTCTGCTGTTTGCATCTTAGCATTCATGACGGGCAATACTAGCTCAGCTAAACCAGGGGCATCATTTCGATGCTGTTCAATTTGATCACGGACGAAACGTAATGTTCCCAAAAGCATTCCTGCAACTTCTGGAGAAGTCGTTATTTCTGTACCATCAGTCGTTTCTCCTGTACCTCTAACACTATTTCGGTTATGGTCGTACGATTCATTCCTAATCCTCCTATAGTGTCCCTGTTGGTAAACTGTACCAGTCACAACTAGTGAGTCAATTGCCGCTGTAAATTCTTTTCTTGCCATGGCAAGGTCTGTCCCGGTATTTCCTTCATCCACGGCTCTAAGTATTCCATCAATCTGTAGAGCTGCAACTAGAAGTGCGTCGTGTTTAGTAGAATGCGGCAAAGTCTCCTCATCATCTGATTCTGTCAGATCGGCATTTTTCGTTTCTTCGACTGTTGCAAGGCCCTCAGTTATATTTTCAATAACTTCCATTAATGGGGCTGCTTCTTCGCCATCAAGCAAAAACCCATCTGGTATTGAAATTAGCCAAGGAAGTGCAGCATCAGCTACTCTTGCCATCCCATCATAGTCTGTTTCTAAGTCAAGACCGGCGTGGTTATGTTTGTTGAGCTGGGATGTTATGCCAGTAATAATGCCAGCGAGTTCTATCTTTGATCCATAATCAACATCATCGCTTTCTAGCGCTTGTGCTAACCATTCGATTGCTGTCTCTGTTCCGTCTACTAATGTTTCTAGACGTTTATCTAACAAATCTCCCTGTAGAGCTGGATCAGCGTCTACACTATCAGTTCCAGTGGCGCCAGTTAAAGAAGCAACAGCTTCATCTCTTAGCCCAAGTTCATCTTTTATCCCTGCAATAACGGCACTTAGTTCTTCGGCAGACTGATTGTCTAAGGGGATATTCCCCAAAGCCCCTTCTAACCACGGAATAGCCTCTGCAGCTGCGCCAGCCATTCCATCAAGTCTTTCTCCTAAAATATCCTGATTTGTCATCGGATTAACTCCTGTTTCGTGAGCATCTGATATTTTATCTGAACCTGGCATAATAATCTCCTCAAATTATCAAATATAGCAGCATTTTAACATCATCATTAATATTTGTCAAATATTATATAAAAAATCTAAATGTACCTATTTTATGTATTTGCTAGAATAGTAGTGATGAATATCATAACTAAAAGAAATAGTCTGCTGTTAACGGCCTTACTTCTCATTATAGCTACAACCTCTTTCGCTGTTGTGGGTGAGGGTAGCAACTCAAATGAACGAGAAGAACTCATACCAAAGCCAGTTGTGATTATTGCCGGTCAATCGAATGCAACAGGAACTAATACACCTGTTGAGCTTCTTAATCCGAAATTAGGTGAGAATGAAGCTGATAAAAACGTTCAGCTCGAATTTGCGATTCATCATGGAGCAGTTTGGTCATTTTCTCATGCGACGTCCACCCTCATAAATCCTCAGCCTAGTGGCTTTTTTGGCCTAGAAGTTTCGCTCGGGCGTGATCTTTATTCTGATGGAGTCAACGATTTACAGATACTAAAGGTCTCGGATAATGGCCGCAAACTTGCATTCTCAGATTCTGACCAAACTTGGCATCCTGATGCAAAAATAAGCTCATATACCCAATTAAAAAGTCAGTATGAACAGTTAAAGAGCGAGATGTTTGCTGATGGAAAATATCCTGACGTAATTGGTTTTGTCTGGGTGCAGGGTGAGAGTGATGCTATTACTGAGAAGTATGCAGACGTCTATCAACAAAACTTGAATCGGTTTTTTAAGCAACTAAAAAGCGATAAAATAATTTATTCAAAAACAGGTATTGTAATTGCCCAAATTGGACCAAAATGCATGGAAAGATGCCCTCAAGCTGACGAAGGTTTTGCAAAAGTCCGTGAAGCTCAAAGACTATTTAGTGCCAACAATAACTACAAACTAATAGATATTGCTGACATGCCTCGAGTAGCAGGTGACCCGATCCATCTTAACGCCCAAGCTCAGCAGCAACTCGGCAAACTTTCAGCAGGTTATATCAATGCTTATCGCTCTGAGCAGAACCCAGATTATATGTCATCACTTTCAGCTGAACTTAAATAAATTGATGGTAGCGATACTAATGTAATCGCGAACTTGATAATAATATTTGTTAGCACGATTGACCAGATGACTGAGACGGGGAGTTCGCCAGAAAAGGCGATAAAAGCAAAAACAAGGCTGTCTATCGGAATAGAAAATGCGTTGCTAAACAACACACGACCCCATTGGTGTTTTTTACTGATTTTTCTGACGAAGAAACTATAAGCCTCGGTATCGATGAGCTCGCTCATTATTTCAGCAATAATACTAGCAATAACGATTTGCCAGATCGGTCCGAGAATTGCAGCAAATTCGGATTGTAACCCCCATGAATTGTCAGCAGGCAAGGCGGTAACAAACCAGAAAAATCCTGCCATAAACAGATTTAACGCTGCAGCTAAAATAATTATTTTTCTAGTTGCAGATTTGCCTAGATTTTTATGCAGTAAATCTCGTAGTGTAAAAGTGAATGGGTAGAGGAATGTCCCCGCATCAATGGCTTGCAATCCAAGAAAGGGAATAGTTATGGCAGCTATTTTCAAACTACCAATATCTGAGAAAACTTGAAGTGCAATATAGCTTGCGATTATAGAGATAGTGAACGTTGTAATTTTCTGCTTCATTATGAAATAAAGTTTAGCACAGCAAGCTTATTTATATTATTTTGTTCTGAGCTTATGGGTTTTCCCAGATGGAAAAGTAATTTATGCTACTATTTTTAATAGAATTTATGAAAAAGATTAAGGTGAATTGTCTGAAAGACAAAGAATGAGCGGCTGGCAGTTGCTAGCGATTTTAGTTATAACCACAGGGCTCGGATTCGTTAGTGCTATTAGCGGTGGTGGTACAGGTGCACTGGTTACGCCAGGACTTATTTTAATTGGATTATCACCTAGTCATGCAGTTGCTGCAGGTCGTTTTGCTGGGCTAGGCGTTGGTACTGGTTCGTTATGGCGTTTTGTGAAAAAAAACATCGTTGATTGGAAATGGGTACGAATTTTGATGCCAATTTCGATGTTTTTGTCGGCTGCTGCAAGCTTGATTGTCGTTGATATGCCCAAAAATATACTCGAGAATGGGGTGGCTCTAGCTACAATTAGTGTTGCACTAGTCCTTTTAATTGATCGCAAGGCTGGAATGAAACAGCGAAACACCAGCCGTCACAACAAACAGATCGGTTCCCTGATTTTCTGGACAATAGATTTTACTCGATTTATTTTTGCTAGCGGCTTTTCAACACTCAATATGTATGTAATGATGAGACTATTAGGTATGGATGCATTGACTGCTAATGCCACTAAGAGAGCGATTGCGTTTCCATCCTTATTTATTAGTATTTCAATTTTCATCTTTAATGGAACTGTCGAATGGCCAGTTGCACTCACGCTATTGTTGGGGTTCTTCTTAGGCTCGCAAGCTGGTGCTAAGATAGCCATAGCAAAAGGAAGTAAAATGGTTCGAAACACTTTAACTGTTGTCGCAATAGTAATAGGATTTACAATTTTATTTACCTAAGCTGAAGCAGATTACTTTAGAGGGTTTGCAGTTAGCCTATGATAATTGAAATTATATATACTTATTGGCAAAGATGTTGATGATACTATTAGTCCAGCCGAAACCGGTTTGTGTTGGATATACACCATTGGCGGGCGGTTTGTTTGGCTTTAATGCATTATACTTTTCTAAAAATTCGTGATGTTTTCCGAACCAAATTAGAGATGCTTGCAGGAAACTAAGCCCAATATCAGCTGCTAGATCGTGATAACCGTACTTTTCTAGCCCTTCAGTGATAATTAGATGCAACGGTGCCCATGCATTCGGGTAGGCCCACTGGGCGTGGATAGAGCCGAATATTTCAGGGTTAGTGAAACGGCTTGTTGCTGCTAGTCCACCGCTGTGACGGAATAATTTGAGTTTGTTGACTAGCGCTTTGGCACGCGAATCATCGACTAGACCAACCCAGAGGGGATAGTAGGCTGCTAGACTCCAGACATCACTTCGCTTTTTGGACATATAGTTATAGTCAAAGAAAAATCTTCGCTTTTTACTCCACAGTAGTCGATCGATGGTTTCGCGACGAACGTTGGCGTTGTGGTACCAAAAATTAGTTTTCTCATGATCGCCCAGCTTTTCGTATAGTGTGGCAAAGTCCATTTCATATTTATAAAGTAGAGAATTAAGGTCAATCGGTAAGTAATCGAGACATTTTCGTCTAAAACGAGGTGTCATGTCCCAGCCACTTTCGGCTTCCGCGAGATCGTGCAGCATGTTGATATCATAATAGCGACTTAATCCTTCATAAACTTCACGCCAATGAGGCTGTGCAGTACCGCGCCAAACGTTCAGATATTCCTGCTCGGCAATTTTCATGCGATCTAATTGCCATTCGATTGGTTTATTGTATGTATCGGCTACAAAGTTTATGTAGCTCGTGAGTAGTGGCGGCTGGCTTCGACTTGTCAGATATAGCCGACTTGCATTTGGGATTACGCCAAATCGGTTGAACTGAAATATTAGATTGTCTAGCATTCCGGTGATTTCAGTTTCATGTGTCTTGATGTCTAGCCCGCGTGCGATAAAGTAGCTATCCCAGTAATATTGCTCCTCAAAACTAAAATGCTGGTTATTAATCGAGGGAACAATGTAAGGATAGGGAAGTCCAATCAAACTACCCTTGTCAGTCGTTTGCTGTCGACGTGTTTGCTGAAAGTATCCTTCGATATGTGCAAGTGCGCTTTCAAGCAAGGGCTTGTCAATTTGGACAGTTCTTTTGGTGGGCATCATATATATAACGTACCATAAGCGATTACTAATTATCTATTGACAAAAAGCACAAATATTGCTAATATAGTTTAGTTAAATTAAAGTGTTAGGAAATTATGCCGATAGATACAATACAAGAAGGTGATGCAACAGGTCAGTTTCGCTTGGATGGCTACACAACTAGTGGGGAGAAACCTGCCGGAGTTGCTTCAATTGATGAAATGATAGCTGAACTATATGATGATATTGAATTATTATCGACTGGCAGTGAGGGACTTGATGAACATCTTAGCGTATTTCCACCCGTAGCTTTCGAGAGTGAGGACACATTTTTAGGTGCAGCATTAACCTCCTTGGGAGACGATGAGACAGTAGGCACCAATGAGGACGTGGCCCCAATTTATGGTAAGAGAAAGACTAGCCTTAGAGAATCAATGGGTTTTTCAAAGAGTGATAAGTCCGTACCTGGCATAATTGGCAGATTTATTGGTCGTCTTTCTAGGCGTAATAATGAACCGCCTGTAGCAGACTCAAGTATTAGTACAGCTCCTCTAATAACTGAAAACACGCAGATTACATCTATAGAATTACCAGTTATAACTCCAGAATTATCTAAGCCACATAAACGGGAACAGTCTCTCGGTCGGGTTGCAAGTCTCGAGTTTAATAGCTATGTGAAAAATCGAGGCGACAAAAGAAAGCAGTTATCTGGTTATCGTAATGAAAATGTTGAAAGAAACTTAGCTAACAGCGGTCACGCCAGTTGGACAGGTTTAGCACCAGGAACATTCGTTGGCGCCCTTGAGCGTGCGAAAGATCATGCGCAAGAGATTGGAGAGATTACTCAGAAACTGCCGGAAACGTATGGAGAGTCACTAAGTATTACGGGCGATTCGCTGATGAGGGCTGCAGTATCAGCTCAAACAAGAACACAAAAATTGTTAGAAAAATTTCCGTCAAGAGCAAAAACATTGGGTGGGGTTGGTTTGGCTGTTATTGGTATCGCTACAGTACTAACTCATCCATTCAGTAAGACAAAAAATATTGATAATTTACCGTCACCTAATCCCGACGTACCTGCAACAGCTCCAGCTATTTCAATTGATAGTGATGTGCCTGCTGGCGTTGAGCAAGCTGCAGAAGAATTAGATACAAAAGTTACTTTTGATGTTAATGACGGCCCAACTCAAATTATAGAACGAATCCTCAAAGAAGGTGGTGCAAAAGATGCAGACTTATCTCCTGACGGTTTGAAAGCCTTTACAGAGAAAATAATTGTTAGATATGGCAAGGACGGTTTCTTTCGCCCCGGCTCGACAAATATTGAATTGTATTTTGATTCTGGAGCTAATGAACATAGATTATTCGGATTTGAACCAATTAGAGTCGGAAACCAATACGTCTTTTCGACGCAAGAAGCTGAACTAAATCCAGAAGTTTTCGAAGACGCACGATTTGATTGGTTAACTGGAACAATGGCTAATCCCCAGAAGAGTAGTGAACAGCTTCATACATCCTATACTGGATAATTATAGTCTTTGTTTATAACGACCTAGCTTGTTATGCATTTAGAGCATTTATTCTTTGGTCTTGTTATAATGATGAAGTATTATGAACAAAAAAATTGAAGATTATCGCGATTATTTATTGCATGATGTATTTGCTCTATTAGAGGAGAGAACTAGCTCGCGTCCCATGTTTGGTGGCGTCGGTTTGTATCTTGATGGACGTATTTTTGGACTGATTATCTCTGAATCCGAAGTATATCTTAAAGTTGGGGGCAATAATCGTCAGGATTTTCTCAATGCTGGAAGTGAACCATTTACGTACTATGGTAAACAAGATAAAAAACCGACGGTCATGCCATACTGGCAGCTGCCCGACGAGATTATCGAAGATCGTCAAATCGCAGCTGAATGGGCCGAAAAAGCTGCTGAGAATTCTGTAGCCAAAGATTAAATATGTTTATTGTTGTTGGTTGCAATATGTCTAGTGTAAGCTAGGTATCATATGAGCGAACTGAAAATTGTCACAATCGGCGGAGGAACAGGTAGTTTTAATATCCTACAGGGCCTAAAAAAGCTCTCAAGCGATATTACGGCTATAATCAGTATGGTTGATGATGGTGGTAGCACTGGTGTGCTTCGTGATGAACTCGGAGTCTTACCGCCAGGAGATGTTCGCCAAGCATTGGTGGCTTTGTCGGAGTCGACACAACTAACTCGAGAACTTTTTAACTACCGTTTTGAAGAAGGGACTTTTGAGGGACACAGCTTTGGTAATCTTTTTTTGTCTGCGCTAGAGAAGGTCAGCGGTAACTTCGGCGATGCAGTGACTGCCACGAGTGATATTCTGAAAATTCGCGGTCAAGTTGTGCCAGTTACTCTCGATGATGCTCGGCTCGTATTGCATTATCCAGATGGTGAAGAAGTGGTTGGCGAGCACATTATCGATGAAGTAACCTTCCGTAAAGATGCCCGACCTGAGGTTCAATTACGACCAAATTGTCAGCTTAACCCAAAAGCCAAGCAGGCAATTGCTCGCGCTGACGTCATTATCTTTGCTCCAGGGACACTGCATGGTTCATTGCTGCCGAACCTGGCGGTTGACGGCATGCGTGAAGCACTTGGATCAACTAATGCAAAGATTGCTTATGTCTGTAATCTCGTAACTAACGAGGGTCAAACTGACGACTGGCAAGTCAATGACTTTGTCGAAGAAATTGAGCGTTACAGCGGGCAGGACTCCGTCGATTACGTGCTTTATAACACTGCTGAACCAAGCAAAGAATTGTTGGCAGCGTACGCCAAAGACGGTGAGCTGGGCGTTAAATATAACCAAGAAAAGATTGACTCAATGCACTTCACACCAATTGCCGATAATTTTGTAGCAGAACCAGATGGTCCAGATAGCAAAGGCCGACAATTTATTCGTCATGACGCTGAAAAGGTAACTGCTTGGGTCGAAAAAATTGCGCAAGGTCAAGTCAATGGTTGATAAACCGGTTAAGCCACGGTTGATTCTGCTCGATATGGATCGAACAATTTTTGACACGGACCAGCATTTTACCGATTTTACTGATATTGCTGCTAAAGAATATGGTCTAGATGCCAGCTTATTACGAAACCACGAGCACCAACTGACAAAGCAACCAGGACCTTATAGCCCCGTAGATGACATTCGCTACAACAATCTTTTGCCGGGAGTTGACGCTAATCAATTGCTCGAGAACATTGAGAAACAAATGCTCGCTAATGACCACGATTATCTCTACCCAGATGTGGCTGAATTTATTGCGGGTCAGCAGGAGCAGGGTAATGAGGTTGTAATCGTGACTGTTGGTACACACGAGTACCAACTACATAAACAACGGCTTTCATCCGAGCTCCAGTCGCTTCCAATAATGGTGACGCGCCGCGCCAAGAGTGAGCTACTTGGAGCAGCGTTAGAATTTAAGTCAGAATACATAAAGCTCTGGTACGAAGGAATTATCGCGCGAGCCGAAAGAGTTACACTGGTTGACGATAGAACTGGTACTTTCGATGGCAGGCTGCCAAAAGATTCTCGCTTTAGCGGTTATCTGCTGAAACGTTCCGGTGTAGGGCATGTGGAAGAGCTGCTAAATGATTCATTAGCCACACGAATAACCTCGCTATCTGATTTTGTATAAGAAAATACTACGATTAAAGCAGTTATATTCGATTTGATGGGACACTTCTCGATACCTCTAGTTTTATTGATAGTTCTCGGCACACATTTTCTCATCACGGACTGGGCGAGGTGAGTGATGAGCAGCTTCAATCGATAAAAGGTAAAGATTTACTAATTTGCTACCAAACTTTAGTTTAGTACAACTCATATGAGATTCTCTTAAAAACACATCGTAGTTTTCAGCTTAATAATCTTGAATTAAGTACCGTTTTTCCTGAAGTAAGCCAAATGGTTAGCGAAATACTATCAGATTATGCGATTGCTGCTGCAACGAACTGATCAAGGCTCACTGTTGTGGATAGCTTACGACAGACAAGTATCATAAAGTTTTCGAATTTGTAGTTACGCCTGAAGATGTCGCTCGGCCAAAGCCGCATCCTGACATGTCATTACTTGCTGCTAAGAAATTAGGCGTATTGCCAGAGGAAACAGTAATGGTTGTAGACACTATAAACGATATTATTTCTGGCAATGCTGCAGAGATGAAAACTATAGCGGTTAACAGGCATAACAGTAAACAACTCGGAAGTCATCTCTTGAATGACGTAAATCCAAACGTGACTATCGATGATCTTTCTACTCTAGCTGAAATTATCAGCCAGCTCTAATGGAGTAGTTTTTTAGTATAGACCGTCAATCTGCTGAGACTGAAGAGTAGATTTGTTGCTAAAATTTAAAATCAATCAAAACTAAAACAACCAACTATACAAAATGTAGCGTTACTAAAAATTTGTTCAGCACAAGATACAGTGCAGTGGATAACTTTATCCACAATTTGTGGAAAACCCCCAAATTATCTCGAAAAATGTACTTGCATGTGGGTAGCTGTGGGTTGTAGTATGCTTGCAGTGGGTCGAAGTGGGTAAGACAAAAAGCCTTACTCATCAAAAACAAAAAAACCACCGTACATATAAAAATAAAAAGCGATAAGATGGCAACAACAGATTATTTTGAAAGAAAACTCGATGACAAAAATCGGCTGACAATACCAGCTGAACTTCGAGACGAATTTATAAATAATAATGTTATCTTTACTCGCGGGTTTGGCGACTACTTGCACATGTATTCAGAGACAGTCTGGAACGGGCAGGTCGAGCCAGCACTAAAGGGCGACATTCTCGATGAGAAGACGGCTGATTTAAACGTAAAGTTTAGAACTGGTCGAATTGAATCGGAAATGGATCAAAAGCAGAGTAGTTGCGGTTCGTGCCGGGCAGTACTGGCGGATCACTTCTAAACCAATCAATTAGTAATCTTATATATTAGATTTGAACCTTAACAATTAGACAAAAGACAAAAAAGCGAACATCGAGCGTACCCAACTGGCAGACAGCCGGTGGAATGGGCAACACCGTTACCAATAACGCCTTGCACCTTTGAAGGTTAACACCTCCCAAAAATAACTCCACCTCACACATAAGTCTCTTTCTCGTAACTTTATTTTAAAGTTACGGTCATGGAAATTTTTCGAATTTTATAAAATTCGATACCACAACAACTCCATGAATGACTTGTCTGCAACTTGCAGATGAGCAAACAAAAACAAAAACGATCAGAAAAACAAACAGCTGGCTGCTGGTTTGGTACGTTGGAAGCTTCGAGCAAACAGAGAATTAGCAATAATCTCTCTCGGTATAAAACTGAAATACTTGGCATTAACACAAATTATTCTTGCAATTCTTGCGATTTTCAATAATGATGTGTGGTGATGCGAATAAAACAAAAACAAACAATTCACCAACCGGTACTGCTCGAAGCTGTCGTGAGTGCATTGTCGCCACAACCGGGTGAGTCCTATTTGGATGTAACCGCAGGCTATGGCGGGCATGCACGAGAAATTATTGCAGATCTCGGCCAAAAGGGAAGCGCGACATTAGTTGATCGTGACCCAGAAGCTATCGAGACCTTGCAGGAAGTTTTTGAGCACAATAGAAATGTAATCGTTGTGCACGACAGCTTTGCGTCAGCAACAAAGCGATTTGTGGCTGAAAAGCAGCAATTTGATGTGATCCTCGCCGATTTTGGCGTGAGTTCACCGCACCTTGACAAGGCTCCAAGAGGATTTAGTTATCGTTTGGATGGGCCGTTAGATATGCGTATGAATCAGCAAACGGGTGAAACCGCCGCTGAGTTAATCGAACGTACATCGGCCGAAGAGTTAACCAAAATTCTTCGTCGGTTTGGAGAAGAGCCGCGGGCTAAAAAAATAGCAGCGAGTTTGAAACGAAAACTCCCAACCACCACCCAAGAAACACGAGCACTAATCGAGGAGATTGTTCCGCCCCATCAACTTAATAAGACGATGGCAAGGACATTCCAAGCCCTACGGATTGCCACTAATGATGAACTTGAGCAAATTTCACAATTTCTTGTGAAACTACCACAGTTACTCAAGCCAGGTGGACGTGTTGTCTGTATTAGCTTTCATAGTAGCGAAGATCGAATGGTCAAAGACCGATTTCGAGAACTAGCTATCATGGATGGTTTTACACTAGCAACCAAAAAACCAATCTCAGGGGAAAATGAAGATTTTAATCCGCGAGCACGTAGCGCCAAGTTACGAGCCGCAGCGAAACAAAAATAAAAGCTTCGCATAAAGCGAGGTGGAAAAGGAGAAGGCAATGCCAATTGAGGTAAAAGCTAGCTCTCGAACGTACCACGTACCAGTTCGAGTAGAACAATAACAACGTGGTTTTAGGATCAGTGTAGCGCGCAAAAATAGCGCGCTACACCCCTAAGCAATTACAAAAACAGAAATAAACATAAAAATAAGAGGAAAAACATGGCACAAACATCATTAGCCTATGACCGGCAGGCGTTTCGGCGTAATACGAATACAGTGCGACATCGTTCGACTACGGATGGTTTTGGACCGATTACGAAGACACTTTTGTTGGTGATGATTGTTGGTATGTTTGGTCTTTTGTATCTTACCCAGATTACGAAAACTAGCAGTTATAGCTATCAAATCAGCGAATTAGAAAATACTCGCGATGAAATGCGTCAAGAAAATCAGTCGCTAGCAGTGCAAGCTGCTCGACTCAAGTCAATCGAACGTATAGAGAAGAGCACAGTAGCTAAGACGCTAACTAATCAAGGTGAAGTTAGTTACGCTCAGTAGAAAGCAATATATTTAAAGGAGTACCAATGCCACGAAGAAGTCAGAGTCATCAGAAGACTCGTTGGCACATTGATAGGGCCCAAGTAATTATGGGCTTCTTTGTAGTTATTGGATTAATATTCTCGGCGCGTTTATTTACGATTCAAGCTATTAAAGCAGACGACTACCGGACATTAGCTGATCGAGAACAACTGAAAAAATTTTCAATACCGGCTAATCGTGGTGAAATCTATCTAAATGATGGTAATAATGGACCAGCACCATTGGTGTTGAATGAGCCTGTATATACAATATATGCTGATCCACAATACGTAGGAGATGGCACCGAAGAGACTCTAAAGCAGCTGCAGGATGTTTTAGTGAACCCAAACAATGATATTGCTAGCAAGCTAGCGAAAAAGACGTCACGCTACGAAGTACTACAACAAAATGTTAGCCTTGCTGAAAAAAAAGCTATCGAAAGCAAGCAGCTAAAAGGAATTGGTGCGATTAAAGACACACGGCGGGTGTATCCAGAAGGAACGCTCGCAGCTCAAACGATTGGCTTTGTAAACCAGGGCGGTAGTGGGCAGTATGGAATTGAACAAATGCTGAATAAAGAGTTAGCTGGTACTGCAGGTAGGTTGAGCGGTGCGACTGATGTGAGAGGAGTGCCAATTGCCACTGAAAATAATATTAGCCAGACTGCTGTCGACGGAAAAAACGTATTATTGACTATCGACCGACCGATTCAGGCACAGGTAGAATCGGCACTCGTAAGGGCAGTTCAACGAAATAATGCTGATTCCGCCAGCGCGGTAGTGATTGATGTTCATAACGGTCATGTTCTTGCCATGGCAAATGCACCAACTTTTGATCCGAGTAATTACAAACAAGCGAATAATCGATTATTTCAGAATGGTGTTGTTACAAATGCCTATGAGGCAGGCTCAGTGATTAAGGTTTTCTCGATGGCTACAGGCTTAGAGTCAGGTGCAGTTACGCCAGAGCATGAATACTTCGACAACTGGTGTGTCACCATCGATAGCTACAAAGTATGTAATGCCGGGAAGACTCCGAAAAAACAAAAGTTGAGCATGACACAAGTGATTACGAATAGTGCCAATACTGGTGCGATACACGTTCTAGAACAACTTGGTGGTGGCGACATTAACGCTACGGCAAAACAAAAACTTTATGAAGACTTTGCTAATAAGTACCATTTTGGACAGTTACGTGGTATCGAGCAAACAGGCGAAACTAAAGGATATCTCGCACCCGCAAAGGGCTCTAGCGATATTCGTTACGCCAATATGACATTTGGGCAGGGTATTAGTACCAGCATGCTACAGGTTGCCAGCTCAACTGCGGCACTGATTAACGGAGGAACATTATATAAACCAACATTAGTTGATACTGTAACCGATATACGAGGTAAAGAAACAAAACATTCTCCAGAAGTACTACAATCAGATGTTGTTAGTAAAGAAACCAGTAATCAAATAAAAGCTATGATGTTGACGGTGACTGAAAAGGGTAGTGGCTACAATGCTCGTCGTGAAGGCTTTAAGATTGGCGCAAAAACTGGAACGGCCGAAATTGCTAATCCAAGTGGTGGTTACTACAAAGGTAAATACAATGGTAGTATGATTGGATTCTCTGGAATAAATGATCCGAAATATGTAATAATGGTACGAGTGGAAAACCCTAGAATAGAAGGATATGCTGGCCCAGTTGCCGCAGGACCATTATTCGCGGATATCAACAACTGGTTGATTGATTACTACGGACTGCAGCCGGGAGAATAAAAATGCTTGATCAAACAATAATAGTCGAAGAAAAGTTGGTAATTGCACTGTTACTCGGTTTGGCGGGAGTTTTTTTAGCGACATTATTAACGCCGTTTTACACTAAATTTGCATTTAAATATCAGCTTTGGAAACGTCCACGTAGCAACTCTACAACTGGTGAGTCGGCATCTGTATATCAGAAACTTCACGCAAAGAAACATGAACGACATATTCCGACGATGGCTGGTTTAATAGCGCTTGTAACCGTCACACTAATCACGCTTATTTTCAACCTGGATCGTAACCAGACATGGTTGCCTTTGGCTGCCACCGTCGGTGCTGGGCTAGTGGGATTGCTTGATGATACAATCAATATTCTTGAAATTAAAACTAAGACCCAAGGACTGTCGGCTCGGATAAAGTTTTTGCTAATCAGTACTGTAGCCTTAGCCGGAGGACTATACTCTTACTTCAAGCTCAACTACTATACTGCTATCTCTATCCCTTTTGTGGAACCACGCTTTGAGCTGGGCATATGGTTTGTGCTTGTGTTTGCGTTCGTGGTCGTTGCGACTGCCAATGCAGTGAATATCAGCGATGGACTTGATGGTCTTGCTGGTGGCCTGCTAGTCAGCGCTTTTACTGCCTATGCCATAATCGCTTTCTTGCAGCATAACTATGGTATTGCAGGGTTTTGTTTAACAATGGTCGGGGCATTGATTAGTTACACATGGTTCAATATCTTTCCGGCGCGCTTCTTTATGGGTGATGTCGGCTCGTTTGCTTTTGGTACTGCTCTGGGGGTCGTGGCGATGCTGACTGACACTATGATGCTTTTGCCAATCATCGGATTTGTGTTTGTGATTGAAACTGGCAGTAGTGGTTTACAGATTTTTAGCAAAAAAGTTTTCAAAAAGAAAATCTTTAGATCAGCACCAATCCATCATCATTTTGAAGCTATTGGCTGGCCAGAGCCGAAAGTAACCATGCGTTTTTGGTTAATTGGACAGCTGGCCGCCACAATGGGGATATTGATAGCATTGTTTGGTGGGCACATCTAATGCGTCGACATAAGCCTGATTATAATCTTTTAATAATTATTGGCTTATTATTGTTACTTGGTCTGCTGATTATATATTCAATTAGTCCAGTATTAGCCAATCGTCAGGGAAGTGGAGTGTCAGAACGTTTCTATGTTATCAAGCAGCTTGTTAACATAATCATTAGTCTCGGTGCTTTCGCGGCAGCAGCTAAAATCCCGATTAAGTCTATAAAAAAAGTTCTTCCAATTATCATTGCAGTAACATTGATTGCTAATTTAGCAGTCTTTATACCTGGCCTTGGAGTCGAGATAAAGGGCGCTACACGCTGGATCAACCTAGGTTTTACCACGTTTCAACCCTCTGAGCTACTTAAATTGACCAGTATTATTTATCTAGGATATTTCCTGAGTTCAAAAAATCAAAAAGAGATTGCTGATTTCCGTCAGACAATGCTTCCTCTCGGAATTCTACTAGCAGCTATCGGTGTTATAGTTGCGGTGCTGCAGCGTGATCTTGGAACTATGATAGTAATTGCGGCTATTTTTACAGGTCTTATATTTCTGAGTAATGTGCCAATGAAGCAAATGTTGGTTTTAGGCTCATCAGTTGTTTCGGTAGGCGTATTGTTTATTGTTTTGTTTCCACATCGTATAGCACGGTTTTTGACCTTTCTTGATCCAACGTCTGATGTTCAGGGTGCTGGCTATCACATCCACCAAGCTCTAATTGCAATCGGCTCAGGTGGCTGGACAGGGCTTGGGCTTGGTCGTAGTGTTCAGGTCTACGGCTATTTGCCAGAGGCGGCCAACGATTCTATTTTCGCAGTATGGGCCGAGAAATTTGGATTGGTTGGCTCTGTAGTGTTACTACTAATTTTCGGTGTACTGTTACATCGGATTTACTTCATTGCTCGTCGAAGTGGTGATCAGTCGAAGCGTTTGATTAGCATGGGTGTATTGATTTGGCTTGGCAGCCATATTGTGCTGAACATAGGTGCTATGTTGTCATTATTGCCACTTAAAGGTATAACGCTTCCATTTCTCAGCTACGGCGGCACCAGCTTAGTGTTCATTATGTTCGCTATGGGCCTTGTTTTTCAGCTTTCACGCTATACTGAGCACGAACCAGTAGCAGCATCAATCGGGCAGAGCGGAGCTCGTAATAATCATCGTCAACCAAGAACAGCTCTTTCCACAGCATCCGTGAGGAGCGGAAAAAGTCGTAAGAGCACTTCAAGTAATGCTACTCGACCAATTCGTCCGCGCGCTCATGCTGCTCGACAACGACGAGTATCTCGTCCTCAGCGTTCAGTTTCAATACGAAAGAGCTCTTAAGCCTATGAAAACAAGTTTAAAAAAGCTGCCCCATGTATTATTCGTTGGTGGCGGCAGTGGAGGTCATGTTACGCCAGTTCTTGCAGTACTTGAAGCCGTACAGGTTGAGCAACCCGAGCTTCATATTAGCTGGATAGCACCTAGAGGCGATACTTTCGTGTCACAATTTGTAGATAAAAACGTCAACCTCCATTATGTGTTTGCAGGTAAACTTAGGCGCTACAAGGGATGGGAGTGGTGGCGATATATAAAAAATTTCCACGTTATTCTTAAAAATATAGTGGATGTCTTTTTAGTTATTCTTGGTTTTATTCAAACAGTTTATATATTAAGTAGATCGCGACCGGACGTATGTTTTAATAAGGGTGGCTTTGTTGGTTTGCCCGTCGGATTGGCGTGCGCTTTGTTGCAAATTCCATTCGTATTACATGATTCTGATACTGTTCCAGGTATAGCTAATCGTTTAATAGCCCCCTTTGCGGCATATATTACTACAGGTTTCCCAAGCACAGGTTTTCGTAAGCAAAAAGAACGAGTTTATCATGTTGGAATTCCTATTCGAGTTACTTTTTTCCAGGCCCTAGAGAAGTCTCGGACAATAAAAAACTCAGACATTAAGCCGTTGCTCTTTATCACCGGAGGCAGCCTAGGGGCGCAACGACTTAATCAAATTATAACTGAGACAAAAGATGAACTCTCTAGAATATTTGATATTATTCATGTTGTGGGAGCTGATAATATCAATAGTTTTCAATCACAGACTGGCTATAAAGTATTACCATTTGTGACTGACGATTATGCGTCATACTTGAAAAAAGCAGCTATTGTTATAGTTCGCGGTGGGTCTACTAGCATCGCAGAGATCGCCGTAGCTGGTAGTGCCTGCATAGTAATACCAAATAGCTTTTTATATGATCAGGTTGAGAACTCTAAACTACTAGAAAAAAACAATGCAGCAGTAGTTGTTGATGAAATTGAGGCAGCTGATGATCCAGAATTACTCATATCTGCTATTTCTAAGTTGTATGCTGATCCGTCACGACAAAAACAACTGCATGACTCATTAGCTATAATATTTCCACGAGATGCCTCTTATCGAATAGCACAACTACTGTTAGCATATCTAGTATGAGTAGATTTCCTCGGCAATCAAACAAACCAAATTTTCGATCAAAAATGACTGGTAAAAAAGACCGTAACCAGCAAATCAGTAGGTCTGGCCGCAAGTTAGAACGAGTTACTCGAGATACTAAGTATCGGCGAGGTCGGCATCCTAATAAGCAGGTTATTCATGGTGAGCACAAGCACCCGGTACTTCGTAGTACTAGTGGCGCTAATCGATCGGCATTCTTGCGAAGAGTTGCCAACAAACGCCGTCAGGTGACTGTGAGCATTCTTGTGCTAATCATAATGGTAGTTCTGGCTAGCTCTCAGTACATTGCTAGCGTTAATATTGAAAATAAAAACGGCAATAATAACGATCCGAATGTTTTAGCATTGAGAACTGCTAGCCGAGAATACATAGCTAAGCATCGTTGGTACCTATTGTTCGAGAGGTCGGACTACATCGACCTAGCCCGCCATGATGTTAGCGCTTTAACCGTTAATAACCTAACATTTCATCCGCTTAGCCATCAATTAACAGTGCAGAGCCAACCAAGAGTTGCTAAGGCCACCTGGCAGACTGGTGGAAGTCAGTATTATATTGATAAAAATGGGATCCTTTTTACTAATCCTGAGCTAAAGGATCAGCCCAGTCTTCATTTTCGTGATATAAAAAATGTACCAATTGAGATTGGTAAAACTGCGGTGGCATCGTCGGTACTACAGTTTGTTGATGAAGCAGAGATTTCGTTTAAGACACTTTCAATCAGCACTCAAAGATATGAAATAGGCGATGACCCAAGATCAATCAACGTAGTGCTTAACGAACCAAAAATTAGTATAAAGATTTCAACAACTGAATCTGCGACTCCTCAGGTTAAAGATGTGTCAATCGGTCTAAGCGGGTTGGCGAAGCAGGGGAAAGCACCAGTTGAGTACCTAGATGTTAGAACACCTGGAAAGATATTTTGGAAATAATTATATGTGTTTGTCAAATTAGTTAAATTACTAATTATTGTACCAGAAAGCGCTAAGACAGTAATCCTACCAAAGTGTAGGTATTCCACTACTCTGTATGTTCAGTTTCTGTTCAATATATGTATACTTCCTTTGATCGGCCAAGTAGAGAACTATATAAGATAATAAAAATACGAAAATGCAAAAAAACATATTAGGGGATAGAGAAGCGGGGAATGCAAATAAAATATAATATCCGCAACAAAAACCTCGTTGTGGAAAAGTATACAAAGTCATAAAAAACTATAAATACAAACATAATCAAACAAAATGCAAATTGTGCATAATTGTGCGAAACCTAATGCCCGAGAAACACTCTTGGGTTGGAGCTACCAGGTGGCTAACTCAAAAGACATATACGGATTAAAGCAGACGCTTAATAACGAGTGAAGCAATGCGATTTATCAACAATAAGAGAAATCTCCCCCGTTGAGGGTAGTGCTAGCGCATTAATCGTTCATGTACACACTATAGTATCTACGTCTTAAAATATACATTGTGCGACGTTAGATCAAACACATAAAAGATGATAACTAACTCACCTAACTCAAATTGATTTTGATCTTTTTTGTGATCCTATCCTATGTGCTTCAACCTATATGCCCCACTATTCGTCACTACCTAATAATTATGTTGTTTTGGTGTATTTGACTACTTTTCTTTTAGACAACCACTTACTAATTTTAAAATTGTGTTTATGGTTGGTATGTTGTGTTATATTCAGTTTAAAATAAATCGATTGATCTAAGTATCAATACCTAAAGCCTAGTAATTATATTAAGTTCAATTTATGTTCAAGTATTTTTTAAATCTATTTTATCATCATGGTAGAGCTTACCAGAATCTTTGTTTCTAGGTAGTGGTTGGTAAGAAGAGGCTGTTTGAAAGTTTTCTTGAGTAACAACTCCTTGCCTTCGGCTAATGACTCCAAGAGTATGTAGTTTCTGCTCGACTTCATAGCGGCTTAGGCAATGTTTCTCTTGTGAGCGTTCAACGATTGGCCCTGGCATATTTATTGGTGGCGGTAGAGTCAAAGTGTTGCCCGCAAAAGTTGGAATGATGTGCTTGTTTACTGTCTGAGAGATGATGTATTCACGATTCTCCAGCCTGCTAACACTATTTGTCTTGAAAGTACCAAGACGATCTTTTAGCAGTCGAGCACTAGCTTCTGGCTGGTTGAAAAGAATTTGGGTACCACTGAAGGTAATTAAGCTCGACTGCGCTGGACTCGCGACGGTAGTAATATCACGTAATGATATGTTTAGTTGTAGATGAGTAGTTTGTGATTCATTAATCATCCGATTTATTTCGTACGCAGACAATTTTTCAGTTCTTTCGATATAGACCATGTGGGTCTCATGAGCCGTATCTTCAATATTTCTCGCCATGGCACTAAGCTGCGTCATCGACAGCACTAGATTAGCGGTAATAGTGGCTCCCTCCCCTAGCTCGTTGACTGGTGCATGAACTAGTAAGATTTTATGATTTTCTTGCTGATAAAGAAAATCAAATGTTTTTGAGGTTTGCGTCAAGCTATTTCGTAGACTAGCCTGAAATAAAAATTGCTTAAGTTGGCTTATCAATGGTCGTATTACAGTGTTCTGATGTTCTTCAAACCATCCCTGATATGAGAAAGCAAAAAAACGTGATGTTTCATGATCATTGATGCCTTCAAGCACACTGTTCCGATACGTTTGATCGGTCAAGAATAGTGGTACGTCGAGAAGTGTTGTGCCTTGAAACTCGATAAGCGCATGAAGTGCTCGACTTAATATGTAGTCATATTGCGTGTTCCAGCCTCTAAACCACGGCCTTAGAGCCTCGGCAACCGTCTCGGCTTGCCGTAATGCTAGCTGTGCATGAACTAAGTTTAAGGGGTTAAAGCCGAAGGCATACTCGTAGTTAGTCATATCCCAATAAGCCACATCATCGCTGCGCTCGGCGGGAATTCGTCGTAGTAGGCGTCTGGCGAGGTCGTTATCAATGTCAACTACCGTGACACCGTGGCCATTATAAATATCGCTTAATGCCATCAGCTCAAGTAAGCCAGTCTTTCCGGTGTTGTTATTTCCAACTGCCAAGACGTGAAACTGTCGATCAGAGCGAGGTAGCCCGAACTGCTCATTATTATTATTGATCTTAGTTAGCCCTATAGGGCTAATGTCATCGGCCTGATAATCTCGGACTAGCGGCACCAAAAATGGTGGTGCTGAGTCTTCTTGAGCAGACCATTTCGGTTCGACTTGCGGTTGCAGTGTAGTCTGGACAGCAGTATTAATAGATATTTTCTGGTATGGAGGGTGCCACAGTCCTGCTAGCTCATCATGTGCTAGCAGATTGCCTTGATCGCGGAAGTATCGTGCTTGAAATTTCCTTAGTTGTAGTTTGTCGCTACTACGCTTACTCGGAACCAGGCTATTACTAGTCGGATCAGTAAAACTGAGGAATGCGTTCGAGATTTGCTCTAGGAAATGTGCAGCTGCTTGATCAGAATTCCCGAGATACGCTACACGGATTTTAGATTCGTATCCAAGTTTAGTAGTTTTGTGCTCACTCAACCTAGCTTGGTGTGATTGTTGCGAGAATAGCGTGTCGCTAGCACTATTTTTCAATTTCTCTGCAATTTGCTGCTGCTTGTACTTCCATGTACCGTCAACTGGTCGTGCTAAAAACTGTAACCACAATTCTTCACTATCGTCGTTTAATTCTGAAAGTACACTCATCAATGGTCCTAATGGGTCTGAATCAAACTCGTGATAGTTCTTGATTGGAAGGTTCGAGCTCTTTCGTAGCCCAAATTCTTGGGTTTCTATGACCTTCAGACGCGAGAAGTCACGGCGAGCATAGTCATCAACTTTATAGATTGCAATAGTCGGGAATGCTTCTGTTAGTGAAGTGTTGACGTAATTCAACAGATGCTCAGGAGTCCAGATGTAAAATCGGATATAACCACTAACTGCAACAACCTCAAAGCTGACATGCTCCTGCAACAGACCTTTGCGACGTAATTCGGAGCGTGGTCTTAGAATGCCGTGAATCTTACTAAATAAATGCTCAGTTTGTACTTCAGTTGGTTGGTCACTTAGAGGAACTTCTAATAGCAAGACAGTGTGATCTGTCGCTAGCGCAGCAGCAGTTCGCCGTTGGTTTTGCCAGATTTGATAGGCAAAAAAGATGACAATAAACAGCCATCCCCACCATTCAAATAAAATTTTTGCGATTAACGCAACCACCCCAGAAACCATAAGCCTTATTTTAGCACTTCAGGACACTACTGAACACAGTAAAGTGTTTTCAAGAAACTGGTTACTGTTCACGTGTAATCTATAAAGCATCATGTATATGCTTGCAAGCATTCTTGTCGTGTAGTTTACTTAAAACAATGTATAGAGTTCAAGT
>JBGAVT010000011.1:0-39246 GCA_044227985.1 Saccharimonadales bacterium (SeqCode) | reverse complement strand
TGATATACTTGCCAGCATAATGTCGAAAAAACTACATAAATCTACTACCTTTATTATTATGATTTTAACAATTACCGCTTTCGGCGGGCTTTCTATATATATGGTCCCGAAACTCTCCAGACCTCCTACAATCAGTGGAGTCGTGATTAAGACGCAAAGATATGACACTAAAATTAAAGATGACTACTCTTCTATAACTATCGAAGATAAATCTAATCAACAGCATGTAGTCCATACATTTAAATACGACAAAGAATACTACTCCAGACAAAACGTTAGTTACGAATACTTTAATAATAATTATGACTGCGTCAAAGTCCCGGAATTAAAGGTCGGCGACAGAGTTTGGTTTAGATTACCTTCTAATATGCAATCAATAACGGTTGGTCTAGGTTCGCCCATACGCTACTCTGGTTGCTACGATAAGCGCGCGAATAGCTCTGGGCCTTATTTTATTCATACTAGCTTCTGGTAGATATTACTAACCTCCGATAGCTAAAAGACAGGCGAAGCTCTTTTTTTAATATGCTATAATTTCCCACAATGGAAGTAATACTAATAATCCTAACCAGTTTGGCGCTGTTCTATATCCTTGCGATTGTGTGTGACAGTTTCTTCGTTCCAGCGATAGATATTTTGGCTAAAAAAATGAATCTCGGTAGCGATGCCGCCGGGGCAACATTATTAGCAATCGGTTCAAGCGCACCAGAGCTTTTCACTTCGTTTTTTGCAGTATTTGGTCTAGCAGGAGCAGAAGCAAATGTCGGTGCGGGTACCATCGTAGGCTCAGCTATTTTTAACGTTCTCGTTATCGTGGGAGCATCGGCTATGTTCAAAGCCGTAACACTACAATGGCAACCTGTAATTAGAGATCTCTCTTTCTACGTGATGACTATCCTACTATTATTCTTCTCCTTCCGTGACGGTCGCGTGACTATGCCTGAGGTTCTAGTTTTCCTTGCAGTGTACGTTCTTTACATCTTCGCAGTTGTCAACTGGCGCAAATGGTTCCCCTATAGAGACGTTGCAGCACCCGAGGAGGTTAGTGGCCCTCCAAAAAACATGCTCGGTAACATTACATTCAAAGCTCTTTCGGTAGTTATCCCTGATACTAGCAAAAAGAAACATCTTTATTTGATAAGTTTTTTAATGAGTATCGCGGTAATTGCTTTAGTTAGCTACTATCTGGTTGAGCTGATAACAGGCTTGGCAGTTATCATGAGTATCAACGCGACATTCCTTGCTTTGACAGTATTAGCGGCCGGAACAAGTGTCCCAGACTTGATTGGCTCAATCGTAGTTGCCAAACAAGGTCGTGGCGACATGGCAGTCAGCAATGCTGTTGGTTCGAATATTTTCGATATTCTATTTGGCCTTGGACTACCATGGTTCATTTTCTTATTAATTAACGGCGGTAACATAACAGTTAATAATGAAAACCTATCGGCCAGTATTATTCTGTTATTTGCTACTGTTATCACTATAATATTCTTGCTCATTGTCCGTAACTGGAGAATCGGTCATAAAAGCGGTTTGATACTGATAGTGTTATACGTTCTGTATTGTATCTATACTTTCATCACAGTAGCTTAATCTATTTCGCTAAATCTTTTAGAATTACTTTTTGCATATAGCGGAGTTTTTCACGAGCTACATTATCATTAATGTTGTTTATATCAGTTTTCCCGCTGCGGATTTTTGTGACATAAAATGCGTACGTTTCTGCTTGATCTTCCTCTATAGACATAGAAGCATAGTTACTTGTGTACCCATTCTGGATTACTAATCCGCTGTAAGCCTTGTTTTGTTGTGAAATAGCTTTATAGACTCGAGGGTCGATATCTTGCCAGGTTTTATTAATATCATCACGCTTCCATAGGCTACGACGTTTATAGCTATGAAATAACTCATGCTGAAAGGTTGCTTCTGTATAGTTGGGATAATTTACAAAGCTCGCGTCAACCAATAGAATTACTTGATTATCATTAGGCCCAAAATTCAGGCCACCTCGCAAAACATTGTCGTAGGTGATTCGCTGGCTAATCATTATCGTTTCTGGCAACATCTTAGCACTCCACTCTTGCGGTAAGCTAGAGAGAGATTTAGCAATAATTGTTGCAACCTCCTTCTGCCGGCGCAGACTGGTTGAGGCTGTCACGCTAATTCGGTCAGCCGACTTGTCCTCTGGGCTATACTTTGAGAAACAGTCAGCACTTGCGCACAAACGTACCATTCTCCCATTTGTGCCGTAATAATCACTTAATAGCGAAGACATACCAGCCTCTAACTCAGATGTGCTAGTAGCTGTATCGATTTTTATCTGTGCATTTTCAAGGAAATCTTCTGGTGTTCGTATTGCCTGTGGTTCACTTATTTTCTGTTGAAGGCTGCCTTCGTGTGGAACTAGCAGATACAGACTAACGACAACAAGGCTAAGTCCGCTGATAAATACAAATATAGAAATTCCAAAAAATAAAACTCGAAGTGGCGACAGTTTGTGTGTTCTGTATTTTTTTATCTTTTTCCCCATGACTAAAGACATTGTAGCAGTCTTATGGTTAGGACTTATAGTTATTTAGTTGTATAATTTTTGAATGAGCAAGAACAAACATGTTTACAAAGATGGCCAAAAAAATAAATCTACAAAGACGGGTCGTCTTAGACTTATACTTGCACTTTTCCTACTTGGGCTAGGCCTATATCAGTTGCTTCTCGTAGTGAGTCCTAGACTTAACTTTATTGATCGTACAGATAACATAAAAGCAGAAATCAAAAAACAAAACGGTGAAGATAGCATTATTATTCCAAAAATCGGTGTCGACATTGCATACAAATCGGGTGATGCAAGTGTACTCGATGATTATGCTTGGCATAGATACCCCGAACGAGGTGACCCAGTTAAAGGGGGCAACTTTATCATTAGTGCCCATCGATTCAAAGTAGGCTACTCGCCCGGTGAGACGAAACGGCGAAGTCCATTCTATAATATCGAGCAACTTCAAGCGGGTGATAAAATCTATACCCGTTTTAATAAAAAGATGTACGAATATAAGATTACTAAACGCTATCAGGTAAAACCAACCGACGTAGAAATCGAAGGACCAAGCAAGAAGCCTAAGCTTACCGTCTATAGCTGTACTTTGAAAGGCTCTGCAGATGGTCGTATTGTGATTGAAGCTGAGCCTGTAGATAAGATAAAGAATACTCAAGAACCAGACGACTCTGCAGCTATTTAAGCTCTGCTAGTCTCTCGACGTTTTTTTCGCTATACTTACTAAACACCAGTAAATTTAATTTATGCGGGTGTCGTATAATGGCTATTATGCCAGCCTTCCAAGCTGGACATGCGGGTTCGATTCCCGCCACCCGCACCAATAACTGAAAGGAAAATAATGGGACTATCATTTGTAGCAGAAGAAGACCGAGAAGGTGCAGCTGTTATTTTCTTATATGATGGCCGTGAGATGCAGCGACAAAAACTAGATCGCATCAAAAGTGAAATAGAGCAACGTGGTTCACAGGTGTATTTGTTGAGCACGGAGGACGAAGACGGCGAGGAAGTACGTGACTTCTATGACATTGACTCAGAACAGATGCCGGTTGGACTAATTGTCCGAGACAACGATGAGGTTGTTGCACTTTGGTACGGCGAGATGATTCCTGCAGTAGATCAGATCATCTATCAGCTTGATCAGGTTGGGTAGTTCTTCATATTTCATTCGACTGCACAAGGGCCAATACAGACATCACGCTTTAACATGTGAAGGTGATGTTTGCGCACCTGTGTATACGCATCCGCACAACAAAGTATATGCTTCGAGTTCGATTCACGAACTACCAGTGTAAAAAACCGGCTTATAGCCGGTTGCTTACACTGGTACCCCGGGAGGGATTCGAACCCCCGACCTGTGGGATAGAAGCCCATCGCTCTAATCCACTGAGCTACCGGGGCAGGTACCGAAGTATATTATGGAGGAGATTCAGTCAACTGACAAGACGAGACATATCTTTTTGATATTATGTGGCGACTTCTTCGAAGTTCTGAACAGTCAAAGTGATAACTGCACCAGACTGCGCTTCGCCACTAAGCATCTTACTGGCGATAATATCTTCAACGTATCGTTGGACCATCCGTCGCATTGGTCGAGCACCTAATCGCGGATCATTTCCTCGCTCAACTAGCCACATTTTTGCAGCATTATCGAGCTCAACTTTAATTTTTTGACTACCAATTGCTTTGTTCACATCGTTGACCATTAATGTAACTACTTGCATGAGCTCTGCAGGCTTAAGTGAGCGAAATACAACTAACTCATCAAAACGGTTAAGAAACTCAGGTTTAAAAATGCCCATTTCAATTAGTTCATTAGAAAATTGATCTTCAAATTGTTCGACCTCGTAGCCTGCATCAAGATATTGACGAATCCTTTCTGCTCCAGCATTGCTAGTTGCAATGATGATCGCATCCTTGAAACTTGCGGGCCTTCCATCTGTGTCATTAATCGTTCCCTCGTCTAGTAGTTGTAAGAAGATGTTAACAACATTGGGGTGAGCCTTCTCAATCTCGTCAAGTAACACAACACTAAATGGCTGCTGTCGAATCTGATTGAGAAATGTCACCCCACTCGAGTTCTCTCGTTCAGCGGCAAGCAAACGCGGTACGTCGGTATCATTAACGTACTCGTTCATATCAAGCCGAACAATCTGATCTTTGCCTCCAAAATAGACATCGGCTAGAGCTTTAGCTAGTTGAGTTTTTCCAACACCGGTTGGACCAAGAAACATAAACGTACCAATTGGGCGATTGCGGTCTCTGACACCTGCTCGTGCACGCCTCAATGCGCTGGAGACGACTTTAACCGCACGATACTGATTGATCATCTGCTGATGAATCTCATCCTCTAAATTTAGGAGTTTTGCTGATTCATCCTTTGTCACCGATTGAACCTTAACTCCTCTCGATGTTTCGATTGATTGTTGGACGTGCTCAGCATTTATCAAAGTTTTTGGACCGGCGCTTACTGCAGCTTGTTCTATTAATTTTATGGCTTTTCCAGGAAAAGCTTCTTCGCTAATATAGTGATCAGCAAGATGATAGGCTTCTCGAAGCGCAAAATAGCTAACCGCTACTTTATGCCGACTCTCTATAAGTAGAGTCTGATCTTCCATTATTTGATAAGTGCTTTTCTCTGAAGGGGGATTAACTAACTGATAATTAACAAGTCCGGCAAATGCTGAGTTCTGACGAGTCAGTCTTTGCCAATACTGCGGACTAAGGGCGAAAATAAATCGAACATTGGAGCGCTCCAAAATCGGCATTAGTACATTTGTGATATCGACCGAGCCTGTACCATCCTCTAGAAACAACTGAGCTTCATCAAAGAATAAAATGATATTTTTTGCATGAGACGCCTCAAAAACCATCTGATGTATCATTTGCTCCACCTCGCCACGACCTCGTGCACTTGAAAGAATAGTGGCTGCATTTAGAGCAAACACCTGCTGATATTTTAGTTCTTCACTCTTGCCTTGTATCATCAACTCGGCCAATGCCGAGACAATGGCTGTTTTACCGGTGCCAATTTCTCCAACTAAGGCTATATTTGATCTTCCTGTCTGGCTTAAAACCTTTACCATTTGTTCTAATATAAGTACATGCTCTGGCACCGGACGATGTAAAATACCTGCTGCAGCCTCGTGAGAAATATTACGCCCTAGATCGTTCAGTAGCGGCGTATAGCCAGCGGTCCAGTCTCTGGCAATTCCACCAGAACCTTTGTTGTTTCTGTACTCCCAAACCGTTTTTTTTATATACCCAACCCACCCAATACCATCCTCTACTTCTTCGATATCTAGATGTAGCGCATTCAGTAATTCATCCCGCCCTGGCGCATAGTATAAAATTGCCACTAAAATGCTGGCGGCGTTCAGATGATTCTGATTATTTTTTTCTCGATATAACATCGCACGATGCCAAACTTGCTGGACGTCGAGCTCTGAACTTGGCAAGACTTGGTCCAAAAACGATTGATGGATACCATAACGAACCGCAAAAAATTGAGCATGATTGTGTTCTCGAATTGCCTGCCAGATATCAAGAACTGTTATTTTCTTATCCTTACCGAGCGTAGCCAAGACCCGCCATTCTAGAATCGAATCAAGCCTCGCATACTTAGAAATCGGTAATCGTTTTAAGTATTGATTGAACCAAAACATCGGCATTGAAAGATATATCCCTAAAACTATCAGCAAGAGACCGAAGAAAACCCAGTTAAGAAAAATTAAACTAACTCCAACTATCAAAGACAAGATTGAAAAACTATAAAGTATGAGCTGCAATGGTTTTTTACTCAAAATGAGCGTATAACGCGCTCGGTTAGATCGCCTGCTTTCTAGGTCAAGTTCGAGTGGCTGCACGTTAATTACCCCCACCAGTGAAGGCTTTTATTACTAGTTCTATCAACCAGATAAAAGCAAAAACTACAGGTGACAATGGCAACAAGGGCCAAATAATTACCCAAATAAACGAAACTACGCTAACAAATATAATCGAAACTAATGCCGCGAATAATGTTGCTGAACGCATCATAAAGCCAACAAAACGAGAAACGATATTATCAAGAACTGCATGCATTTTCATTTGCAGAGTTGAATTCGGTCCGCCACCAAAAGTTATCTGTTTCCACGGCCTAAATAGCGTTTTAATCAAAGTTCCACCAGAAAAAGCGCGAGCAATATTGCCAATCCGCCTAAAGGCTTGTTCTAATTGGTGCAACCAACCAGCGCCATACCACCACCCTAGCATTCTAATAAAAAACATAAGCTTAGTGTAGCAAGAACTTCACCTCTTGAAAACTACTGATAACTCTTTACTGATTAAGGCTATTCTTTACCCACATATAAGCATTACGAAATACCGTACCTTAGTTGAATAGACCGTAAATTTTTCTACGATACTTAGCTAATTACTGATTAATTAATCATATTTATATCATTAGCCATGTATCTCGATTTCTTTGAGGGTTAGGATCAACTCAAGGTGTCAATCGCGCCGGATAATATTGGATCTGTGAGGACAACTGCATCTTTATGAGCAATTCTTTCTTCTCTTTCAGCTATTAACGAATCATTATATCTGTTTAACTCGTCAGAATCAGTGTCCTGGGGATACACTAAGCTAAGAATTAATTTAGGATCTTCTTCTCTAAAACCATTTTTAGAGAATGCATTTGTTACGCTCTTATTGTCCGTGACCACAATAGTAGTCCATGAATTGCTTTCAGCAACTTGAATCACTTGAGTTACTATCTCTGATAACAACCCCTTCCCACGATACTCTGGAGCCACACAAATTGCTCCGATTTCCTGGATATCTTCATTTTGAGTTGGGAAGATACAAGCTCCAGCCAAAATGTTGCCATTATCATCTATTAATGTAATAAACCTGCCGAACTCATCAAGTTCAAAGAGTTGTTCTGGAGTAACCCGATCACCAACAATTGCATCCTCCAGTATAAGCAATCCTGCCCATTGTATCAGGCTCTCTCTTAACTCAGTCCTAGGTGCTAGTTGCTCTATCATCGCACTAAATACGATATTAGTGCTTTTTGAGCGTGCAGTCGGTTTTCAGCCTGCTTATAAATAACCGATTGTGGCCCATCTATCACTTCTTGGCTGCCTTCATAACCACGGTAAGCTGGCATGTCATGCATAAAAATTGCATCATCTTTTGCTAAAGACATCACGTTACTATTAACTTGAAAATCACTGAATTTCTTAATCAAAGCTTCTTTCTCGGTTTCATCGCCCATGCTCACCCAAGTATCTGTATAGACAACATCGCTGCCGGGCACTGCATCTTCAATCCTACTATATCCTGGACCTGCAAATGATAATTCTACCCCAAGTAAAGCAGCTATCCTACGTAAAGAGTTCGCGACATTATTATGACAGTCGCCGACATAACAAATCTTTACATCTTCTAGGTTCTTAATTTCAGATATTGTTAGCATATCTGAAAGCGCCTGGCATGGATGTTCAACATCAGATAGAGCATTTATTAATGAAACCTTGGAGTGTTTAGCAAACTCAATTAGGTTATTATGCGAGTAGACTCTCGCTACAACCAGATCGACCATACTATCAATTACATTGGCAATATCTTTAACCGGTTCACGACTACTTAATCCGAACTCATCATTTTTCATAAAGATACTTTGACCACTTAGCTGGTTCACAGCAACCTCAAAACTAATTCTTGTTCGTAAACTAGGTTTTTCAAACAACATGCCGATGGTCTTGCCCTGCAAGGGTTGCTGTATATTCTTACCATCATTTTTCAGCTCATATTTAAGCTTTTGGGCAAGCTCCAAAATAGTGAATATTTCTTCTTTCGATAAATCATTAACCTCTAGATAGTTCTGCATTTTTTTCCTTTTTTACATTTAAATATAAAAATCCTCGCTATGTGTATCTTTTAGCGAGGGTAGTTGTGAGGATTTTCAGTATATTTTATTATGCATCAATACTACACTCGCAGATACGAGTGTCGCGACGGCGTGTAGTTGTTTTATAACAATTCATATTTATTATCATACCGTTAATTATATAATTTTGCAAAAAGCATATGTTTTGCCATCAATTAAACAGAGAATATTTTACCAGCAATTATACCGATTGCCGTAGATATCCCACCTATCACGAATATTTCCAGAGCACTTTTTAGTGGCGAAACTCCTACGATTTTTCCCTTAACGTAACCGAGTAGAAGGAGCCCAAGTAAAGCTGCAACGATAGCAATATTACGAGAATACTCCATAGAGAATGCAAAAATTGGTATCAAAGGAACAAGTCCTGCCAAAAAATACGCGACGAACATAATTATTCCACTGATAACAGGCACCCTAAATGATTCGCTTTTGTCTAATTGGTGAGCTGACTTTGAGCTGAGATATTGGCCTGAACCCATTGATAGCGCTTCTACTAAAATCGTAACGACGCCTGCCAAGATCACAACTTGCTTATTATTCGTACCTGTACTGACTCCGACGATAACACCAGTTGTTGAAACCAGCGCATCGTTAAACCCGAACATCGCGCTTTGTAAGTACTCTTTTTTAGTCTTGTCCATACCTTAAATATACTCTAGAGATTCACTAAAGACCAGAGTCATACCACATAACTATTTAATAGCTGTAAAATAAGCTTGGCCAGCACCCAGCAGATTTGCCTGATCCGCATTTGCAACTACTCGTATTTTGGGTTGGATAACGACATCCCCTGCAATTGAATTCCAGTTTTCAAATAGTTTTCCAATTTGGTCGATGCCACTACGCCCCAGATACTGGCCGACTCCTCCACCGATAAAGACCATTTCAGGTTGCAGTATAGCTACCGAATTCCATAGCCCTGGAGCGAAAAGATTAGCATACTCGCGCCATTGTTCTTGGTTAGCTGCTGATGCCTTACAGTCAAAATGCTTAAGAAATGCAGGGCCAGCAGCTATCTGTTCCCAGCTCTTTTCTCCAATCATCATGTGACCCGCTTCGCTATTTTCAATTACACCAGGATTTTTTGTATCGACATAACCGATTCCTATACTGGTACCGATCGCAACATAAATCCAACGCTCGATCTTCTGGAAATTTCGTACAGCAACACTAAAAGCACCGGCCTGAGCATCATTAATGATATGCAATCGAAGTTCATACTTCTGTCTATTAATAAATTTTGAAAACGCAACATTCCCCCACGCGACACGACGAGAAGTCGTCACAAGCTGACGTTTCTCATCAGTCAACCCAGCAATGGCAATCACGACATCTTTAAAAGGATGTTTGTCGAGGTAATCCTCTAAGAGTCTGGAAAACTCTTCAACAGTTTCAGGTTTTTTCAAACGTACTAAATCTGAAATTTGATAATCACGGCTACAGTTTGCAAACCGCACCCATGAGCCACCAACATCAACGACAATTACCGAATCCTTGCTCTTCATACACCCCCCTATTCTATTTTGCGTACTCTATAGCTCGAGTTTCACGAATTATATTCACCTTAATCGTACCCGGATAGCTCATCGTAGCTTCGATTTTATTGGCGATATCACGAGCTAGCTGTATTGATGCTAGATCATCGATACTCTCTGGTCGGACAAAGACTCGTATCTCTCGACCAGCGCTAATAGCGTACGTCTTCTCTATGCCAGGGAAGGCATTGGCAACATTTTCAAGATCCTGCATGCGCTTAACAAAATCTTCAGCACTTGCACTTCGAGCACCCGGCCGAGCTGCACTGACTGCATCAACTACACGAATTACCATAGCTTCTGGAGTAGTAGCTTCGACATCATCATGGTGAGCATTGATAGCGTGAACAATTTCCGGTTTCATGCCAGCTTTTTCGGCCAACTCAGCACCAATGTGATGGTGCTTGCCTTCAATTTTATGAGTGACGGCTTTTCCAATATCGTGAAGCAACGCCGCAGTTTTTGTTATCTGGACGTCAAGACCGAGCTCACTTGCCAACATCCCTGCCAAATGGGCCATTTCAGTACTATGTTTTAAAACATTTTGACCATAACTTGTTCGAAATTTTAGTTCACCTAAGAGTTGTTTCATTTCTTTTGGAAGATTCGGCACGCCAACTTCACGCATTGCTTCTTCGGCAGCTTTATCGAGCTCTTTATCTATTTCATTCTGAGCTTTTTCAACTACTTCTTCAATACGGCCTGGATGGACACGACCGTCCTTCATTAATTTTTCAAGCACCACTCGAGCGACCTGACGACGTACTGGATCAAAACAACTCAGAACAACCATACCTGGCGCTTCATCAACGAGAACATCTACGCCCGTTAATTTTTGAATTGCTTGAATATTTCGGCCTTCTTTACCGATGATTCTTCCCTTCATGTCTTCAGGCATCGGCAAAGATGTAACAGTACGTTCTGTGGTGACATCACTAGCCAGTCGTTCCATACTTTCTAGTAATATCATCTTGGCATTATCTTCGGCGTTATCCTTCGCCTCGGTCTGAAGCTTGGCAACTAGTCCGACTAAATCATTTTTAACATCTTTTTCGGTAGCTTTTATTAGTTTCTCTTTTGCATCAGCTTTAGAAAGACCCGCTATTTTCTCAAGATTAGCTAGCTGTTTTTTTCGAATTTCTCCAATAGCATCTTTAAGCTCTTCTATTTCTTTTTCATCTTTATCTAGTTTTTCTTTTCGTTGGTCGATTGTATCCAACTTTGCATCTAGCGACTCTTCGCGCTTCACAATACGTCTCTCGGTCTCGGCTAATTCACGTCGTAAAGATTTCTCTTCTTCCCGAGCCTCATCTACAGACTTCTGAGCTACAGCCTTGGCCTTACTCAAAACTTCTTCAGCTTCTTTTTTGGCTTTTTCGAGAGCTTTATTAGCGTTTTTTTCGGCTTCACCGTGTTTCTTTTTGACCATAACTTGACCACCAGCTACGCCAGCTCCAGCACCAACTAAGGCGGCAATAATTATTGCTATTTCCATATATACTCCTTTTTTAGACCTCTTGGGACACGTGCTGAAACAATGACTTTGTTGAGCTGAAAATTAATAACAGCTCTTTCGATGATCGGTACGGTCTTTGAGGATTGATTTCGGTTTATTGCACTAAAACGATGGTATATCGTTTACGACTTCTAGTATAGCAAATATAAGAGGCTTCTGTACCATTTTCTTATTTTTTTGGTTTAGTGATATTCGGTTGCCCGCCGTACTCGGGTACAAGAATACTAGGTACCTTTGTCTGTATGAGCTGACTTATGCCATCTTCTAACCAAGTGTCACCACCAGACGAGACATTAGGAATTGTCAACGAAAAAGCCAACGCATTAAATACAGCGAAGCCAATTCGTAAACCGGTGAAGCTTCCAGGTCCAGCGAAGATGACTAGACCATCAATATGGCGCCATGTTCTATCGGTTTTTTGTATACTATTTTTTATTCGAATCAAGATATCTTGTTCGAGCTGTCGCTTTGAGCTCCATTTATCACTATAGATAACTTCATTACCTTCAATAAGATAAAGCTCGGCATCGTCTGAAGAAGTTTTCATCGCCAAAATCATTTAATTTGCTCCATAATTTGATTGGCCCGCTGACCAAATGCTATAAACTCAATCTTTCGACTGTTTTCTCCAGTCGTCGTGTAGTCAATAGTCAATCTGTTGGGAGCTATTATACTGAGATCAAGCCACTCAACAATCGTAACTACATCGCTTGAATCTACCGATTGCTGTAATTCTTCTTCTAAGATCCCCAGCTCGGTGCCGAGCCGATGAAAATCATAATGATGAATCTCAAAATCAGGCGTTTGATAAATTTTAGAAATAGTAAAACTCGGACTACTTACTTCGTCCGAGCTATTCGCACCCTTGGCAATTCCCCTAACAAGTTGGGTCTTTCCACTACCAAGATCACCATGCAATTCGATAACATCGCAAGGTTTAAGGGCCGCGCCCAGTTTCACGCCGAGAGCGAAAGTAGTCTCGGGCGCGTTGGAATTGATTACGAACGTCATATCGTGACTCATATAAACCATATAATAATGTAGTGCCTCCAATCAGTCCAATGACGGGCCAATTGGCGTCTTTCAGCGGATCAGTCACCGCGACCTGACGGAATGGATCACTAGAGCTGACACTTTTGGCAATTTTTCGACACCGTTTTGTCTCGGGATTTCGCTCTTGTCCAGTCTCACAAGGTTTGGGTGCGGTACTGCTTGATGCAAGGCTTTTGCAGCGATTTGTTTCTGGGTTTCTAAATTGTCCTATCTTGCACGGTGTCTGGGTCGAGCTTGCGCTGGATAGTTTTCTGCATCGATTAGTCTCAAGACTACGAAATTGATCAGCAGCGCAAGCTTGTAAATCACCTCCAACTGCACTCTTTAATTTACAGCGATTCGTCTCGGGGTTTCGAAACTGATCGTCACGACAATCTTTTGTTTCCTTGTCATCTTTTATTGGCACATCCACATCACCAATAGCTAGCTTCAAGATATTTTCAAGATTTGGAGTTGGTTCCAATGTCCACTTCCAACCGTCGCTGAATCGAGCATAACTTTGTCCTTCTTCGACGTCAAAATAATCAACCGAAGAAAGCTCATTGTCAGATTTATTTAGTAGTTTTACTGTACCGCCAGAATTTGTCAGGCTAACCATCTTATCCTTCGATAAAAAAACTACATATGCGCCAGGATCAAGAGATGCATCGGGCAGCACTACCGCTGATGCACTACTAGTTTTTAATTTATAGTTTTTTAAATTAACCGCTTCATTATTTGGATTAAATAATTCGACAAACTCATCTTCAGCATCAGTCTGTGGAACAATCGGATTTGGTAATAATTCATTGATTACTAATGGTAGAATTGCCACTTCAGCTGGTGGCTCTGGCGGTTGCTCTGGTTCACTTACTTCGTCTTCATACAATCCACCGCCTCGCGCCGCTATATCACTCTCAAAGAAATCAAGACTATTATTATTTGTATCTATAGGGTCTCCCGTGCCATCTCTACATCTTTCGAGGGAACGAATGCTTGGAACTTTAGGAACTATAAATCCCTCTGGTTGAACCGCAGAGCCCCAACCGAGTCTATCAATCTCCACCCCATTATTATCAATAATAGCGACATGACCCCCAGTCTCTGCCATGCCGCCACTGAAGCTAAAATCGCCAGTCAATCCTACTGGAGGATTATTAGTACTGGTCGCCAATGCATAGCTCCGAGGCATTAGATTTGAATTGAGTGGAATACTGAATCCTAATTTATTAGCTGCCGAAAAATACGATAACTTCCAGCCATCTAAAGAAATATCTAGTCCTGTGCGGTTATATATCTCTATGAATTCATCAGTTGAACCAGATTTCAACTTTGATATCACTACAGTGGAATTGATATTCGACTGAGATACTGAGCAAGTCGATGCTTGAGCGAAGACATTATTTGGCAATGAAAGCGACGAGAACATGAGAATAATAGCCAAAGAAATCGCAACCAATACCCTGTGGACAGCGCTCATATTTGCATAATACACAAACCATTATTTTTTCGTCAAGCTTAATTTAAAGCTTGTAGCGCTTAACCATTACAATAAGATAATGAAATATATCTAGATATAGAAGAGCATTAGCATCTAGTGCTACAATATAGCCATGCTACGTCTTGCCTCAACCCTAGAAAATATCAAAGTTTTTAATCTCCGAGCAGGAGCGCCAGTCGCCACATTGACGCGACCATTGATTAATCCACACAACTTGCAGGTGACGGCATTTTGGGTCGACAGCAAAAAGAAAGAATCTAAGATGTTGCTAGTTAAAGATATTCGGCAACTTGCTGGTAACAAAGCGGTCATCGATGACCTCGAAGACATCGTCGATACCGACGATCTGATGCGACATAAAGAGTTGATAGAGATTGATTATCAGCTAATCGGCAAGAAAGTTTTAACTGAAAAAAAGAAGACTCCGCTTGGTGTAATCGAAGACTACGCCGTCAATGGCAGCCTACAGATCATGCAGATAAATGTTCGACGTCCTATCTGGAAAAATCCTCTTGACTCTAATTTATTGATTTCCCGTGGTTCAGTCAAAAAAGTAACTGATAAAAAAGTTTATGTGGCTGAAGCAGTTCTCAAACAACCAGTTAAAAAGAAGCAGGTTGTACCGATACCAGGCAACACCGCTCAAGCCTCTTCGTCTACCTCAGCTAGGACCTCGCGAACATCCTGATAATTAAAGCCTTTTCGCAATAAGAATTCTATAATCTTTTTATTTTCTTTATAGCGAGGAATCTGTCGTTTTTTCTCAACTAGTTTCTTTAATACTTCTCGGTCGTCAACCTCACCGTTGTCGAGCGCTTGATCAATGATATCTTGGTCGACTCCTTTAGCTCGCAATTCGAGCTTTATTTTTCTGACGCTGTTACGGCCGCTAGCTCTTCGACTAGCAGTAAAGGCTCGAGCAAACTCTGCATCGTTGAGATAACCCCATCCTTCCAACTTTTCTATAATCAACGTTAAGCTATCTGGTTCAATTTTCTTACGATAGGCGTATTGCTCTAGCTCATAACGTGAGTGAGGCCGCGAACTCAACCAACGCAAAACTCGATCAAGAGTCTTGCCGAAATCCGATTGGCTTTTCAATTCAACCAGTTGGTTCTCTGAGATCTCTTGACCGATTTTAAGAGTATTTTTCTCAACCTGAGCAAGACTTAAGCTAAAACTGTATTTCTTATCGACAAACACACTGACCCGATCTTGCGCTCGGACTTGTGGTTTTATATCTGTAATTTTCATGAGGTAAGTATAGCAAGTATTAAGAAATAATTTAGCTCTATTGACAATATTACATTTTATAGTATACTAAAACCTAGTTATTTATTTAGCACAAATTTAGGAGATTTGCATGGGTATTGAAGGTGGTTCAAACAGTTTAGGTTTTACCGACCCTGAAGATAGTGATTTTAATCTTGATCCGTCAGACCGTCGTACAGACCCAAGAGACGATCCATTACTTGGTTTATACGGATTGAGAGATACTGGATTTGTAGATGGTTTTTCACTCGATGAATTAGAAGACAGAGGCGCAGATTCTGAACTATTGTCAGGCTTAACGGCCTTAGTAGATTCTGTTGCTTCTAGGGCTAGTTATCCTCAGGATCAACCAATAGTCTTCGCAGCAAATAATTTAGCAGGTGAAGTGTTTAATAGCGTGGTTAACAGAATTTTTTCTAATCCTGATTTTCCCCAAGAAGACCGCCGAGGCGAGCATCTATTCGGTGAAGATTTAGCACGAGCAGCAATCGATGATATTTTACCAAACGATCAACAAGACGAACCAGAAATCAGCGAACGCGTTAAACTACTACAAAAGTTTATGGCAATTGATGACGATCAGGTACGGGAATCATTAAGCAGTGAAATAATACAGGAAGCAGAAAGGCGAAGAAGACAAATCGGGACGGAATTACACAAATCCGGTGTAAGAGAGTTTTTACTTTTTAGGCTCGGCGTTGATGTTGACCAAGTGAAACAAGACCGCGAAGATTCCCTAGCGGCAAGCGATAAAGCAAGAGAAAAACACGACAGACGGCGGGACATTGCTAAACGTGTTTGGTTTAATGGAGTTGGCGGAGGATTAGTTACTTTGTACGCATTTAATCCCGCAGAACTCAGTACGCCATGGAGAGTTGGCGGAATTATTGTTGGAGCAGGATATTTGGGTGCTGGAATAAAACCCATACAGGCAATAAGAGCTATAAGGAATGGCGCTCAAGTGCATACAGGTGATTTGGCCCGAGACAAAGCCACTGGTGACACTTTGGGACCAGACGGAGAAGTAGTTTGGAGTCCAAATCAAGCTGAACAATCCGCACCCGATAGTCTTGAAAGTCTTGATCCTGATGAGACGGGATCAAGCCCAAGCGATGATACCTTATCTGATCTTGCAGCAAAGGTTAAACTGGCAGAAGTTGAAGATGGTTCTCCTTGGCTTGATGGTTCTGCGGATAAGCCAGTCGTGGATGCTATCACTGGCGAAGATGCACGAAAAGGTAGCAAGATAGGCTTATCGGAAACGGACTCAAAACCTCAATCTTTTTCACAGGCTTCGTTCACAAACAGACTCATACAAACAGCCAGAGAAAGTTTTGATATAGCAATAAGCAGATTTGAGGATGGCGATACAACCGATACAGTGCCTGAAACAAACAAACCAAATCGAATGAAGCGACTCGCTACAGCTATGGGAAGAAATGCATACGGAAAAAGTGGTTGGCTGGCAGTTGCTGGGTTAGGAGCAGGAACACTCGTTCTCGACCGAGTCTCCGATACCGGCCTACCAACAGTCGTAAAAGTCGGACTAGCTAGTACGACTGGTCTTTCGATACTCGCCGATAGAGATGAAAGACGAGAAGACGGAATACAGGAGCGAATTACCAGGATACGAACTGGCCAAAATGAACGACAAAAACTTACTGATATGGGATTTAAATTACCCCCAAAATCACACTCTATAGACCAAGAAGGAAATACGGTAGACCTTGACGGTAGAGTAGTTCTCTTAGCTAAGTCAAATTAAGAGCAATAGTCCTATTGTGGCGAGAATGCTAGCGAATAATTTACGCCAGAAGTGTTTACGTTCATGTAAAACTAATAGCGCAAAGATAAACACGAGTACTGGTTTATAGCTACGTGCGCTTGAAAGCACTGAGACATCAACCAACTGAATTGCTTTAATAAAAGCCAATCCAACACCTAAACGCATAAATCCAAGTAATGCGATATGTCGTAATTGTTTTGGTTTTAAGCTCTTCAACTTGCCACGCTCTGGGAATGCTAACCAAACCATCGAAGCTGTCTGTAATCCCCAGCCTACAATCATATAACTAGCCAAGTTCATCTGCCCGAGCAAATATTTCTCGGCAGTAACCGCACCGGCCAAGACAATACTCGAAATAATCGCAGTCCAACTACCCTTCGTAATCCGAAATGTTTTCTTACCAACTCGCTCAACGGTAATCATAATTGCAGAAGCGACGAGCAGAACAACTCCTACTACTTCAATAAAACTCAACCGTTCGCCGAGAAATAATCCTGCGACCATAATTGTAAAAAACGATTCGAGATTGGTAATGATTGAAAACTGAGCAGCATCGAGTTCTTCGTTAGCTCGATAAGCGGCAATGTTGGTAATTGCGAACAAAACACCTGCCAGTAACAATATGCCGATAACCGCGGGTGAAAATCTGAACGAAATATCACCAAGCACGAGCGCAACTGCAACTCCACCAGGAAGAACTACGAAAACATACATAATTGCTGAGACTAAACGGGCATAGCCTTTTACTTCACTAGCAAGTTGCCTTAGAAGCAAAGCATAAGCAGTGCTGAACAACAGATGAATACCAAGGAGAATTTGCCAGGTCATCCCTAGACTTTACCACAGTATAATATCTATACATCACATGCCTAGCGATACAAAGTAAAACCAACTACAGTCTATGTTTTTTATGTGGGGCAAAGCTGGAATAATATCGTATACTATCGATATGGAAATAATAATTGCACTCATCTTAGGAATTGTCGAAGGTCTAACCGAATTCATCCCTGTTTCATCAACCGGACATTTAATTATTGTCGGTCACTTCCTCGATTTCACTGGAGAAAAAGCTGCTTTATTCGAAGTAGTTATTCAGTCTGCGGCTATGATGGCTGCAGTCGTGATTTACTTTGAAAAACTAGTTGATTTAATACCCTTCTATTCAAAAAAGAAAACGGGCTTTTCTCAGTTTAATGGCTTGAAACTACTTCTAATTACCTCTTTGCCAGCAAGCATCGTTGGATTAGTTTTCAAGGACGTAATTACAGAAAAACTATTTAACCCAATTAGCGTGTCTATCGGCTTAATAGTCGGTGGTATCGCCCTTATTTTATTTGATAAACTACCGAACAAATCAACTGAAACCAAAAATTTAGATTCGATTAAGCCAAAACAAGCACTAATAGTCGGACTGATGCAAGTCGCTAGTCTGTGGCCTGGTGTCTCGCGTGCTGCTTCGACCATCATCGGTGGTGGAATTGCAGGGATGGATCGAAAGACGGCGGTTGATTATTCATTTATGGCAGCAATCCCACTTATTACTGCCGCCAGCGCGGTTGAACTAATCAGAAAACTAGATATCATAAACGCTGCTGATATCCCACTATTCATAACTGGATTGGTTGTATCGTTTGTTGCTGGGCTTTTCGCAATCCGTTTCTTCTTGAAATTCATCAACAAACATTCGCTAGCAGTTTTTGGCTACTACCGAATAATTCTAGCAATAGTAGTTCTATTAGTTCTCAGCTAAGCAGACTATTCTTTTGGCATCGAGGCAGTACGAACTGCTTTTTCAATCGTTTCCATTTCTTTTGGATGATCAGACAGCCACTGCTTAGCAGCTTCTTTGCCTTGGCCGATTTTTTCGTCATTGTAGTCGAACCAAGCACCAGCTTTACCGACAATCTCATATTTAACTGCGAGATTTAAAAGGTCGCCACTTTTACTAATTCCTTGGTTGTACATAATATCGAATTCCGCTAATTTGAACGGCGGTGCAACTTTATTCTTAACGACTTTTACTCTGACTTGATTTCCGATAATATCATCACCATCTTTTATCTGGCCAGAGCGACGAATATCGAGTCGAACCGAGCTATAGAATTTAAGTGCATTTCCACCAGTAGTTGTCTCCGGGTTTCCAAACATAACACCAATCTTCATACGAATTTGGTTGATGAAAATAACCGTACATTTACTACGGCTAATCACACTAGTAAGTTTTCGTAATGCTTGGCTCATCAATCTGGCCTGCAGACCCATATGAGCATCACCCATCTCACCTTCAATTTCTGCGCGAGGCGTTAGTGCCGCAACTGAATCAATCACGACCAAATCAACTGCATTTGAACGAACCAAAGTTTCAACGATTTCGAGTGCTTGCTCACCAGTATCGGGCTGTGAAATCAAAAGTTTTTCAGTATCGACACCAATTCGCTTTGCATATTCGGGATCAAGTGCGTGCTCTGCATCGATAAAAGCTGCCTGACCGCCCGCTTTTTGAATCTCGGCAACAGCGTGCAGTGTCAGAGTAGTTTTACCACTACTTTCAGGACCATAAACTTCAATAACCCGTCCTTTTGGAAACCCGCCACCAAGTGCAAGATCGAGGCTAACGCTTCCAGAGCTAAAGCGCTCAACGTTAACTTTCATATTCTCACCGAGTCGCATCATACTTCCGGTGCCGAATTGTTTCTCAATTTGGCTAATTGCCAGCTTCAGAGCTTCTTCTTTATTATTCTTGTCACCATCTCCGTCTTTTCCAACTTTAGTAGTCTTGCTATCTTTTTTTGCCATACCTAATTTCCCTCGCTTATTTCATCTCAAATTGTAACACAAGTAAACCCAGTCTAAGGGTAGTTATAGATAACAATAAGCGCTATACTAATCGAAGATAATGGTGGTAGAAACGGATAGATTATGAAGATTCCCGACGTAACAATGCAAAAGATTCTCGAAGATATTGGTTCGATTCCACCTGAAAAAATTAATAGTATCTCTATCGAAGCAGCTGAGCAAAAAACCACTATTCAAGAAATTGCTGTAAGCCAACAGCTCATCAACGAAACTAGCTTAGCACAACGATATGGCCAGATTATTGGTATCGAGTACGTCTCATTAACTGATATAAAAATCGATAAAACAATCATGAAACTCATCCCAGAGCGAGTCGCCCGAACCTATCGTGCAATTCTGTTTGATATGGACAACGATGTCCCAAAAATCGCAATGGAAGACCCAGATGATCTGCAGGCAATCGACTTTATCCAAAAACTTCTTGGTCAGAGTCTTCAAGTCTATGTTTCAACAGGTAAAGAAATCGCTACAGCGCTTGAAGAATATAAGGATTCTATCGGTAGTGAGCTTTCAAAGGTAGTCTCAGACGATGGCGAGAGTGATGATACCGATAAAGCCGTCGACAGCCAGGACATAGATGAAGATTCGCCGATTGCCCAGACCGTAAACCTACTGATTGAATATGCAATAAAAAGCAAAGCTAGCGATATCCACATCGAACCACGAGAAAATATGCTGCAGGTTCGCTACCGGGTTGACGGCGTACTGCGTGAAGCAAATAAATTGCCGAAGTCGGTCATGTCAGCTTTAGTGAGTCGTATCAAAATACTAAGTAGTCTAAAAATTGATGAGCATCGCGCTCCACAAGATGGCCGTTTCAAGATTAGCCTCAATGGTGATATGTTTGCTCTGCGTGTTTCGACACTTCCAGTTATGGACGGCGAAAAGGTCGTAATGCGTATACTAGATGAATCTGCCAAAGCATTGACTCTAGATGAGCTTGGCTACTGGGGCCATAGTCTCGAAACTATTCGTCATTCGATTGCTCAACCTCACGGCATCATTCTCGTAACCGGACCAACTGGATCAGGTAAGTCGACTACGCTCTATTCAGTTCTCAATCTGCTTAATACACCAAGCGTTAATATCAGTACAATCGAAGACCCAGTCGAGTATCGCATCCCAGGCACTAATCAAACGCAGGTTAATAATAAAGCTAACATGACCTTTGCAAGCGGTCTTCGTGCCCTGCTTCGTCAAGACCCTAACATTATTATGGTCGGTGAGATTCGTGACCGAGAAACCGCAAACCTAGCAATTCAAGCAGCACTAACTGGACACCTCGTGTTCTCGACGCTCCATACAAATGATGCGGCGACTGCTCTGCCACGACTACTCGAAATGGATATTGAGCCATTTCTGATTGCCAGTACAGTGCGAGCCGTCATTGGCCAGCGATTAGTCAGACGACTCAACCCAAATTGCCGTGAAAGCTATAACCCCGAGGGCGAACAGCTAGAAAAAATTAGACAAACTTTTGACATGTCGACCGTCGGACAACAACTTGATACGGCTAATGCTCAGCGTGAAATTGGTGAAAAAGCTAAGCTTGAAGAAGAAAAAAGTTCTGGTGGTCAAGTTGACGAACAAAAACCAACAGAAATACCAAAAGAAACGAACATTATCGAAAATGAATCTCAAACCGATAAATCAATGACATTATGGCGAGAAAAAATTGGCGAGGATACTGACTGTGAAAAGACTGGCTACAGTGGCCGAATCGGTATCTATGAAGTGCTCGGTGTGAGCGAGAAGATCCAGAACATGATTGTAGCTAGCGCGACATCAACTGACATTCAAACCCAAGCAATTAAAGAAGGTATGATAACCATGCAGCAAGATGGTTTCATAAAAGCCCTGCAAGGAATCACCACAATCGAGGAAATACTCAGAGTAACAAGGGAATAACTAAGTATGGCAAAATTTAAATACACTGCAAAAAACACAATCGGCAAACAAGTCTCTGGCGTCGTTACCGCCGACAATAGGTTAAAAGCGGCCGAGCGTATTCGCGAACAACAAATGCAGGTCATTCTGCTCAAACCGATAAACGAGAAAAAATTCAACTTAAATATGAATATCGGTGGTCCAGCCGGCGTAAAGCTTAACGATAAAGTTGTCTTTACTCGTCAACTAGCAACACTAATCGAAGCCGGCGTCCCACTGACTCGGTCACTGCAAACCTTATCAAAGCAGACTGAATCAAAAGCACTAGCAAAAATACTACCCGATATCATTAGAGATGTTGAAGAAGGCCACTCATTCACTGAATCTCTCGGCAAGTTCCCAAAAGCTTTTAGCCCAGTTTATGTCAACATGGTCGAAGCTGGCGAAGCAGGTGGTATCTTGGATGAGGTCTTTAATCGACTAGCATTACAAATGGAAAAAGATGCCGAGATACGCGGTAAGCTAAAGAGTGCCATGACCTATCCTGCTGTCGTTATGACAATTACGGTTATTGCTTTTATCTATTTGATGACAAGTGTTGTCCCAAAGATTAATGATATTATCTTTCAGCTTGGTGGTGAGGACTATGAGCCAGCAATCTATACCAAGGCAATGCTTCTGATAAGTGATATTTTAATTAATTACGGCGTCGTTACCGCTATAATTCTAGGGGTCGGTGGAACTTTATCTTGGCGATATTTTCATAGCGAGAAAGGTCGCCCCTACTTTGACGCCGCCCTACTTAAAATCCCCGTACTCGGACCAGTCCTAACTAAAGTTGCAATTGCTCGTTTCGCACGAACCTTTTCAAGCCTCAGCTCTGCTGGTGTTTCTGTACTCGAAAGCCTCAGAGTAACTGGTCGAGCTTCTGGCAACAAAGTCATTGAAAGACACATTTTTGAAGCAGCCAAAGAAGTCAAAGCCGGCAAGCCACTGAGCGATCCACTGTCGCGCGTCAAAATCTTTCCCCCTATCCTCAGTCAGATGGTCGCAGTTGGCGAAGAGACCGGCCAAATTGATAACGTGCTAGAAAAACTAGCCGACTTCTATGAACGTGAGGTTGATGAGGTTACCGAATCACTCAGCTCAATCATTGAGCCGATTTTGATTGTCATTCTCGGCACGATTGTCGGTACGATTGCTCTGAGTGTTTTTGGACCCCTTTCACAGCTTACGCAGAGCATTGGTGCTTAATGCTTGACATTACGCTTATGCTCTCATATTATCATCTGTAGATACTTCCAAAAGTATTGGTAATATAAAAAAATAAATCAAGGAGGGTGGACACCTATGAGTCTACAAAGAATTAGAAACAGTAAAGGTTTTACAATCATCGAATTGCTTATCGTGATTGTTGTTATCGGTATTTTGGCAGCTTTAGTGCTGACAGCTTATGGAAACATCCAGCAGCGAGCACGAAACGCTGAACGACAAAATGATATTAACGAAATCCACAAACAAGCTGAGCTCTACTACAGCGACAGCGAAAAAGGTGGTGGTTCGTACCCAGCTTCTATGGCTCAATTAGGCCTTAGTGGTGAAGTCATCGAAGACCCACGTAATGTTGCGATAGGAGCTACAGGTGCTGAGTATACATTCACACCACTGCCATCTGGTTGTACTGGTCTACCAGCTGCAAAGTGTACCAGTTACACACTCCAGGCTGCTATGGAAGGAACTCCAGCAACCTTTGCAAGAAACAGTCTAAACAATACATAATTAGTTTAAAAGTAAGCTAATTAATGCAAAAACCGGCCTTAAGCAAGCCGGTTTTTTTGTGCCTGAGATTATTGACTAGTTTTCGAATGAGCAAGCTGGACTTGGAATATAAGATGGTATGATAATTCTGCTATAATAAACATAAGCATGAGCAATAGAGTAAGCACCCCTGAATCTGGTTTCACCTTGGTCGATGTTATCGTCGGTATTAGCGTACTCGGATTAGTCCTTGGCTCGCTCGTGACCGCTCTAATCAACCTTAATACAGCCAACGTTCGGGCTGAAAACGTGAATAATAGCTATGGAATTCTAAAGATTGCATCTGACAATATAAACGCTCAGGATTATGATGTTATAGCTAAAAAGGCCGATGATGGCACGGTAGATAATGGTCCAGCCTTTCTAAGCATCGAATGGCTGGCGCTGGATTATTACTCTACCTACAATAGCATCAACACTCCCTTAATAAAGACTACCTACAAGCGAGTGGAGCCTACAACCAATACACCTGACTCAACATCTGATCTCATCAAGGTTGATTTCACCGTCAACTACACTGCACTCGGGGCCCAGAGGACAATAAAAGACTCAATTTACATTTCGCCTTACGCCGGAGGCGACGCAAGCATTGGTGATGAGTTGTAAGATATGATGACCAGAGATAAATACAGCATGGACCAACGTGGTTTCACCCTAGTCGAGCTGACGATTGTCATGATCCTGTCTTCTCTTGCGCTTATTGCTATGTCAAGCTTTTTTGTTGCCTACTATCGAGACACGCTAACCGCTCAGGAAAACGTTCGGCTAAACAGTAGCTTTAGTCTCGAGGCACAGATAGTCTCACTTGACATCAGGACAGCTGAGGAAATGCACTTGAGGGATCCAACAACTAAAGTTTCGACGAATGCGCTCAAGCACCCTCAAGCAAACGACTGGACCTACAATTATCCAGTGAAGCACAATGGCGCGGATCCAGGTCGTGTGATGGTGACCTATGACGTTGCTGAAGGCAACACCCCAGGTACTACAGCCTTACCGTTATTTATGTTCGCGCTAACAACCTATAGCATCAACAGTAGTGGTAATCCAATCATTAACCCTGCTACAGACTATCCATACACCGATGTCATTATCTACTATATGCTTGATGGATCGATATATCGTCGAACGATTGCGAACACAGCCGCTGGAGCCTCCAGCCAGCGTATTACAACCTGCCGAAACTTGGCGGCTTGTGGGCCTCAAGATGCACAAATTGTTGAAGGTGGTATCGTTTGGATGTACCAAGCAGTTTTTTTTCAGCATGACCTTAGGCACAGCCCGCCTGATGAATACTACTACCGACAAATAAACTCCACTATGCTGGTGATGCTTCGGGAGAATGATTTTTTTAATACAACTTTTCAGCACGCAGATGTGTTTAGTGCCCGGATTGGTGGAGCGGCACTATGAGGTCTACAAACAAGCAAGGAATTGTTCTGCCGACAGTCCTGATAAGCCTACTGGTTCTGGTCGCTACTTTGATAGCCGTTATTGGCTATAGTCAACGAGGACTCGAGTTTGTCATCCGTAGAGGTTTTAATGACCGTGCTCAGCGAGCTGCTGTTAACGGCATACAATACGCGAATTATCTTGTATCAAATCGATACAGCAACCTCTCTGTATCAGACTGCCCAGCGACAGCAACCAGCTTAGCCACAATTCAAACCTTCAATGACGGAACAATTAAGAGTGAGTTTACTGTTGATGCTATTGGTCCACGGGCAAATCCTGTCACCAATAAAACCGTGAAATGCCCGATAAAAGTAACTGGCAAAGCCTACCGTAGCGTTGATGCAACAGTTCCGTACGCTACCCATACGATTGATGCTGTCCTAGAAAAAGGAAGCTTCAAATACGCTGATGCCTTTGCCGGCAATGCCGGTATAATTTTCAAGCCATCGAATCAAGTATCAGGAAATTTTTACACTTCAGGAGTCTTGCAATTTTATAATGGTGTTTTTATTAGTGATGATGGCATAAAGAATTTTACTGTTGCTGGCACAGCGCCGCTGTCTTCAGCCGATTACGAACTGCAAGGTCCAGGCTCACTCGATAGATGTGGTGTTGACTTTCGGCATAACGAGACGTGGGTCTATAACAGCGCAAGCTCAACTTTTAAAACTAAAGGTGCTATCTGTAGAAAAAAGGATTGGGGTTCAGCTCATAGGCCTCTAAGTTTCCTAGAGCCACACTACCCAGATGATCCGAACATACCGAGCTACCGTATGCCACAAATTAATCGTTATTTTGTCATACAAAAAGCCCATGACGGTGGCAACAGGGCCTGCTCGACACTGTATTCACTGGCAAACAATGCAACCATTCCACCCGGTTACTACTTCGAAAACCCTCCTATTGCCGGTCCGTCACCCGATAGTTGCAATAATGTCAGTTTAACTTCTGGTCGCAACTATACGGTCAATGGAGCAAATGGACCTATCTATATCAACGGAACACTTAACCTAAACAACAATCAAATCACCAATAGCTCGGCCACCAATCCGATGATAATTTACGTTCGCGGGCAGTTAAGTGTGCAAGGAAATACTCGGTTTGGCGGTGGGCCAATTATTTTTGTTGCCGACGGTAGAGAGCCAAACACTTTTCTTGGCTGGCAACGAGATGGCATAAACTTGAGGCAAAACAACGAACTTCGAAGTAACACCGCGTTACCACCAAATGTCGCGTTTATGTCACCATATAGCACGATTAACATTGAACCGACCGGTGGAAACTCGCAGTATGGACCAATAGTTGCCCGGAAAATTAGGATTTCTGCAGGCGGCAGTCGGGTTCAATTTAACACATCAAGATTTACAAACATTAATGACAGCATCCCTTTTGCTTGGAAAGTAACAGAGCAAAACCGAGGCTATTGATACTATACGATTACTAATAATATAGTGCTTTTTATAGCTCGGAAAACGGATTAGGAGAATGGTCTGCCTTGTCAGAAAAACTGGGTTCATAGATAATTTTACTTTCAATTTCTGCGATCTCTTCTTTGTCAAATTTAATCACTTTTTGCGGTGCACCATAGTCAGCATCTTTAGAGTTACCGAGAACCAGTATCAACGGGTAGCTAAACAGGCCAAGAATCAACAGACTGATAGCAATAATTTTTGACTTATCGAGTGCCTGGAGTATTGTCTTCTTGTTTATCTTTAACTTGACTCCTTTAAGTTTGTCCATTTTACTTCCCGCCTTTGATTGGAGGTGGTGGCGTGCCGGAAGCAGGCGCCACTGCCGTTGGGGCGCCTGCGGGAGTAACGAGAAAGGCTTCGACATCAACCGAAAAAGAAACTCGTTCAGCTAAACTATCGAGCGGGGTTACCTGTATGCTGGTTACTCGAAACGGGCGCCGGAATTCTTTAATATTATTCAAAAAACCAACGAAATCAGCATAGGCGACATCGCCATTAGATATAGTAGTTGTCATCACCGAGGCTCCATTAATCTCGCTGACTGTTGTCAGTGAGCTGGCGCTTGGACCACCCACAGTCCCTGAAGCATCGGCGGCAGCTGATGAACCGCCCTGAAAACTAAAGCCACCCATTGATATGTTTGAGATTGCTCCAATATATTTTAACTGTTCAATCACCACTGACTGATCTTTAGTCTTTGGCAAGACCTTATCGATATCACCGAGTGATGACCTGAGTGTTGTATATTGAGCGTTGCTAACAGCGAAGGACTGGAGGTCATTACTCAGGTCACTAAGCTCCGTTTCTTTCTTGTCAATTGCGGTCAATGTTCTGCTCAAAGTATTGATTGCAAAATAATAAATAAACCCAGTTCCACCAACCGTTAAAAACATAATCACCAGCATAACGTAGAACATCCGTTTACTGTTCATGATGCTTTGCCTTCTTCGTAGGCGGCAACTAGTATTATTCTGTAGGTATCGTCTTCGCCCTTTTCGGTACTAATAATATCAACAAAAGAAAAGCGTTCACTTTCTTCTAGTGTAATTCGTGACTCCAGCCCAGCTTTTTCGGTCTGACTTATTAGGGTTATGTTCAGTGGCTGGGTCTCATCGCCATTGAGAGCCAGACTATCAATCCGTACCCCTGGTCGAAGCGTCTTACCAATGTCAGCCATCATGATCGAGAGGTCTGGACTCGCTTCATAAATCTCATTAACTTTTTTTATAACAGCTAGGTATTCTTCCATCTCTTTTAGTTTTTTTTCGTTTTTGGCTATCAGCATTTTCTTTTCAGACGCTTTTTCTTCGGTAACAGATAGCTGTTGTTTAGCGAAAAGGTTTATACCAAATACTCCAGCTATTAAAACCGATGCGGCCAGCACCGTGAAGACTACAAAGCCTACTAGACGACGGTTATATCTAGCATAGAGAACAGCTTTTTTCCGGTCTTGTGGGAGTAGATTAATCATGCTTCTTCTCCAGTCCAGCTAGCGCAGAACCAATCGCTGTCGTGAAGAGCGGTCGCTCAAGCGCGTGTGGTGACTGCAGACCATTGGGTTGAATTAATCGCCAAGGGTCATAGGGAGTTATCGCTAATTTTGTTTGCTCAGCAATAAAGTCAGAAAAGCCCGGAAAGCTCGAGCCACCTCCTACAACGATGATATCCTTAATAGTAAGGTTACTACGTAATCGATAGTAGCGTACTATCTTATTAATTTCTCTGACTAATGGTGCTAGGACTATGTCAATTGGGACTTTAATTTGCTGATAATATTTACTATCTTGCTTGATGCCATGCTTAGTTTTAACCATAAATGCTTGGCGTCTAGTTATCTTTAAAGTTTTGGCAATCGCTATAGTGATGTCATCGCTACCATTAACTGCTGTAGCCGTTACTCTGATTGTTTTATCATAAATACTTAAGTCAGCCTGATGAGAACCCATATCAAGAATTAGAACTGGTCGATCCAATTTATAATCATGATTAACCGCCCGTGCAATTGCTGACATGCTCGGTTCGACCAATATTGGGTCGAGGTCAAGTAATTCGAATAAACGCAAGTACGAATCAACAATTTTCTGAGAAATTGCAACAGTCAGAACTTCATATATACCAGTATCATGATCAGTCTTTGTCACCTCATAATCAATATATAGCTCTGCGATAGGTAAAGGGACGCTTTGCTCAATCTCAAACTTAACCGCATCGTCAAGTTCAGACTCTTTAACATCAGGAATCTCTATAGTCCGAACAAATGATTGTGAAATTGGGATTGTTACAGCAATCGACTTTGTAGCTACATAGCCAGTCATTTGTCTGGTGATAAGATTATGAATTGATTGAGCAACAACTGATGGTTTAACGATTACACCAGCTTCAATAGCACGGCTATCAAAAACCCCAACACCGTAACCCAGCAATAGTGGGCTAGATGAAAAATCACCGTCCGTCATCAGATTGACCACTTTGACGGCGCCAAAGCCGATATCAATACCAAATAATGGTACCTTTTTATAAAATAATTGTCCTGCCATTGATTAGCCTTGTAATTTTCCCACTATTTTAACCTTTATCATTATAGAGGTACCCGGTCTAATCTACAACTAGATATTGTGTGCAGAATCTAGTACCAACAATGCAAGAATTACTCTTGAGTTACAGCCCCAAAATTACCAAATTTTTCGATGTAACGTTCATGTGCCTCAAGAATTTGTCGCCCGCCAATATCGGCTTTATCTGCACTCGTAAAGATAAAGTTCGCTGCTTCACCAGCAGTTTCAACCGTTATTGTTCCATAGTCAAAAATTTCATCTAGTACGCCCTCTTGGTTGATGTGAACATCCTGTATTTTACTGAGATTAATTTGACTAATATTAGTGCCAAAAATTGAATTCTGATGAATAATATAAAAGTTTTGATTGGTAATTACCATCTGATTCTGTCGATAAGTGTTGACTGCTGTTGCGCTAAAGACAACTGCACCAATTATTAGCAATAAAAAAAAGGAGTAAACTACGTAAACAGATAAATATTCAGAGACTGATGATTCGTTGGCAGCGACAATCACTAGCATGGTCATAAAAACTGCCTCAATAGCGACAGTAGTGGCGACGATTGCGACTACACCTATCCAATGTTTGCGAATAGCATATTTAATAGTTTCATTCGGGTCGATAGCTATTAAATTTTCAATTTTTCTCATCTGCAAAATCCCTTTATAATTCTAACTATACCAGACTCACTAAAACTAATTACTAGTTAGTTAATATAGGGTGCTTTGTTGGTTGTCTTTCGGCGGATTTTTTCCTATATGGAGGTAGCTTTTTGGGGTGGCCTTTCGACCTCTTGGGGTGCGTTCCAGGAAACCAGCCTGAATTAAATAAGGTTCGAGAAAATCTTCGATTGTTGCAACCTCATCACCAGTAAGTGCGGCTAGGGTCGATAGCCCAACCGGTCCACCGTTGTGGCTATTGATAATCGCCGTCAGCACTCTGCGGTCTGCAGGATCGAGGCCGGCATGGTCAATTTCAAGTAGCTCAAGTGCACCATTAGCAACCGACTGATCGATCTTACCCTGACCATGAATCTGAGCAAAGTCACGTACTCGTTTAAGCAGGCGATTCGCAATTCTCGGTGTGAGTCGAGCGCGAGTAGAGATAAGATCAGCTGACTGTTTATCTACATCTACTTCTAGAATCTGCGCTGAGCGATGAATAATCTGACTAATTTCTTCTTCTGTGTAAAATTCAAGTCGGTGCAAATGACCAAAACGATCACGAAGTGGAGCCGCCAGAGCTCCTGTCCGGGTCGTTGCGCCAATTATCGTAAACTGCGGCAAATCGAGTCGTAGGCTTTTCGCACTTGGACCTTTACCGAGGATAATATCAAGCTTAAAATCTTCCATGGCCGAATATAGGACCTCTTCGACGCTACGATTCAAACGGTGGATTTCATCGATGAACAAAATATCCCCGTCTTGCAGGTTGGTGAGAAGGCTAGCCAAGTCAGCCGCTCGCCCGACCGCAGGACCAGATGTGACGCGAATCTGCGCACCCATTTCATGAGCAATCACATTGGCCATTGTGGTCTTTCCAAGTCCTGGTGGACCATACAACAACACGTGATCAATTGGCTCTTCACGCTGTTTAGCAGCAGCAATTGCTAGTTGAAGGTTCTTTTTCAGACGTTCTTGACCGATGTAATTAGCGAAATCGTTAGGTCGCAGCTTATTCTCAAACTGTTGTTCTTCTTGTGCATCATCATCCTGTGGACTCACGGTATTTACAATTCTTTCAACAGCCATGACTACTTTTTCTTTCGATTGATTAAAATCTCAGAAACTTCGATATTTTTCGGTAAATCAAGCAAATGTTTAATTAAGATTGCCAGATCTTTCGGTTGCATCCACTCAGTGCCATCCTTTGTCGGATCGTGGTCGGTTGCTTTGACAAACAACCTCGTATCAAAACCACCGGGACAAAAACTAATGACGCGGTTGGGTAGATCTTTAAATTCAGCTTGTAAGCTTTCGCTAAAACCACGCACCGCCCACTTGCTCGCGCCATAAACCGCAAGATCAATACCACCAGTAAAACCAATTCGAGATGAAACATTTACAATATCGGTTTCGTCCCGCTTGATTCGATTGATCAACTCCGAAGTCAGCATAATTTGTGATTTTAGGTTAGTCGCCATAGTGCGCTCAATTTCATCTCCAGTAATTTCGCCGAGCGGTTGCTTAGTGAACACACCAGCATTGTTAATCAATGCCTCCAGTGGCTCATCAATATTTTCTATTACGCGGGCGGCTTGTTTAATTTGCTCACCTTCACGTAGATTATGCAGAAAGTTATAATCAGCCTGATCGTTCCTCGTGCGCGAAACATTGACGACGGTCACACCACTTTGCTTAAAAACTTTGACCAGTTCTTTCCCCAATCCATCACTACCACCGGTAACAATAATCATTAAAAGTTACCTCCACGCAAAGCTTGCTTGATTCGATCTTCGGTCGACAGCTCTTTATCAACTGATCGTAGCGCTTCTTCAGCATCTGCTTCAGAGTAACCAAGACTTACCAATGCTTGTGTAGCTTCGTCCTGTCCGCCGAGACCAGCTCGAGTAACAACACCTTCAGCTGTATCGCTCGGCGTGATGTCAACTTTATCGCGTAATTCGACTACGATTTGTTCCGCCGCACGCTTACCTACACCTTTGGCTCGTTTTAAATGAGTGACGTCTCCACCAGCGATAGCAGCACGTAAGCCTTGGTCTGAATCTGTGTCGAGTAGAGCCAAAGCAACCTTCGGACCCACATTTTTCACGCTAATAAGCTGTTCAAAAAGCCGTTTTGTACTTGCATTCGAAAAGCCGTATAGATCATAGCTATCCTCTCGGATATTTTCAAAAACCATTACTGACACTTGTTCACCGTTTACAAGTGTTGCGAGGTCGGTTTGACTCATAATCACACCATAACCAACCCCATTACAATCAATAATAGCTTGTCGAATTTGTATATCAACGAGCTTCCCTGTTAGTGAGTAAATCATACCATTTGAGTATAACAGATGGGGGTTAGCTGAATTTATCGACAATTATTTCCCACACCACCTCTAGACGTGGTATAATAGGCCATCAGACAACAGATGTAAGGAGAATTAAAGATGTCAGACATGCAGTTAAGCGCCAAAAAACGAACTGAAAAGGGTAGCGTCTCACGCACCGAACAAGAAATTCCTGCAGTCGTGTATGGAAAGAATCAGGAGCCAATTTCATTAACAATTGTTCGTGGTGACTTCCAACGACTTTTCGACCGTGCGAGTGCTAGTACAATTGTTGAACTCGATGTCGAAGGCGAGAAAGAGTCACTTGAAGTTTTGGTGCATGAAGTGCAAGTTGATGCCGCCAAGAATGAGATGATCCATGTTGACTTTTATGCCGTTGTTAAGGGTCAAGCGCTCGTTACCGAAGTCTCGATCAACTTTGTTGGTGAAGCTCCAGGTGCTCGTGAAAATCTGCTCGTTACTGTTCGTGATATCATCGAAATTTCTGCTAAGCCAAGCGATTTACCAGGAGAGATTGATGTTGACATCTCTGGTCTTAACGAAGTTGGTGATCATATTACTATTGGTGACATAAAACTACCAAAAGGGGTTGAACTTACCAACACCGAAGAAGATTTCTTAATAGAGCCGATTATCAAGATTGACTATCAACGAGAAGAGGAAGAAGAACCAGAAGAAACTGAAGAGATTTCAGCTGATGATATTCCTACCACCGAACAAGGTCCAGCTGAAACTGGCGACAATAACGAGGATGCCAAAAAATAGGTTAAATTCCTAAAAGATTTTGAGCATGAGTTAGAGCAGCTGCTAAAGCGTCAGCCGCATCATCAGGACTCGGACGTTTCTTCAATCCTAATTGTACTTTGACCATTTCTTGAACTTGAGCTTTGGTGGCTTTTCCATAGCCAGTTAAAGCTTGCTTAATTTGAAGCGGTGTATACTCCGCTATTTCGCAGCCCTGTTGCTGACCAGCCAGCATAAGCACACCCCGAGCATGACTGACGCTAATTGCCGTGGTGACATTACGCGCAAAAAATAGCTTTTCAATCGAAACAGCATCCGGTTTATATTCAGCTAGTAATTCAGAAATATTGTCATATATTTCACCAAGTCTTATCTCTAATGGCGTATGTGGTTTAGTTGAGATGACGCCGGCATCTAGAAAATGAGGGTTACCTTTTTTAACTTCGATTACACCAAACCCTGTCGTACCTGTTCCCGGATCTATCCCAAAAATTATCATAATTTTATTATTCAGTATCACCTGACAAGTAGCAAGCTGCACGATAGTATAAAGCTCTAAATAAGATTGTATTGCTAAATCGAGCGCTATCACATAGCTGGCACATTCATGCCTCGTTTGGCTGGAAGATACTGCTTTCTGATGTTATCCACAGAAATAAATAGGATAGATCAAAAAAGGTTGCAAAATTCTTAAGCTTAGGTAATATTACTGTAGCACAGTGAGGTGCCTAGAAGGTTAGTGAATATATCAAATAGTTCTAGGGGAGATAAAAATGTTAATAAAAAAACACTCGAAAAGAGTTTTTGGGTTCTTGGGCTTATTACTTGTTTCAATAAGTCTTGCAACATCAGTCGTCACAGCTTCTGGTGAATCTATAAATAAAACTGTTACCAATGCCAACTCTGGCTCAAACACAGAAGCCAAACTAGGAGATAAGCTGGACTGGGTTGCCAACTATAATAACGGAGACGGAAGCAATTCTAGCCTGTCAATCGAAGATTTTATCTCATCAAACCAAAAATTTGTTCCAGGTAGTTTGCAAGTCCCCCAAAATTGGAACAAGACATACAGCACCGATAATAGTACTTTTAGCCAAATCGCCGAACCAGCCAACGTAGTAGGTGTTGGCGCATTCAATTCGCTCGTTGGGTCTCCTGCTACCTCAAACACCAATACCAATAATCAGCTTCCTGGCGCAGCGGTCCTCAACGGTACTGGTGGTGACGGCTACTATCCAATTGCTTATAGACACAGTTCAGGTAAAGATGTTCTGTTTAATATTTTCCACTACGCCCGTTCAAACGCTACCAACGGCCAGGGTGGAAAGAATGTAACCAAAGCATTAATCTGTACCGATATTGCTACCGGCTCGTCATGCGACCTTGACGACAGTGGCACTAGCGAGTTCCCTAAATATCTTAGCGACGTTAATGGTAGCGACGGCAGCAACATCTCCGAAGCCAACATAGATACTAACGAGATGCTGGATGCAGAAATCGTTAATGGCAAATTATTTTTCCCAGGTCAGCGCGGAACAGCAGATGCTGGTATCGGCTGTTTCGATGTCGAAACTGGGAAATTCTGCGGTTTCTACCCGTACGTCACATCACCAAGTATATATACAAGCTCTAGTACCGACATTACAGAAATCGAAGGTATAAAAGCCGTCGGCAATAAGATCTATGCTTATTCACCCCGCTCACGACAACTCATGTGCCTCAGCGCCACAACGTTAACTAGCTGTGGTACGACCTCTCTTGCTGGTTCTCTAGAAGCATGGTCTGCTGCATCTTCTGGCAACAGCGCCTATGCCACACTTAATACTTCTGGAGATAAATTATTCATTACACAGTACAACTATATGAATAACCCTACCGCTGATGTAAAAATAGCTTGTATCGACACAACAACAGACACTATGTGTAGCGGATGGGGTACATCTGGGGTCGTCACCGTTACGGGTACAAACTACTTTTTCTATCTATTTGGAGCATTTGCTGAAGGCCATCACTCATACTCATTTATGTTTAACGACACTGGCGGAGATCAGGCTGCAATCTGCCTCTTAGCCCACGTCAATGCAACAACCGGTAGTTTGAAATGTTACAAAATAAGTGACGGCTCGAGCTACACCAGCCCAGGAGTAACAGCCCTACAAACGGCACTTAATAATGACGTGCCGTGGAATAATGGCATATTATCTGTAACTAAAATGCTGCAAACTGGTATCCATTATGAAAACAATAAGATGTATGTGCCTTTAGACATTGGCGGTGGTCATATCGGTGCCACCTATTGCTTCGACTTTACCTCTGAGCAAGGTTGTAGTACCTTTGGCACCGATGGCTACCTAGCATGGGGCCAGCTTGCCGGCAAAGAGGTTGGCGGCTATGGCTATGCCAGTATCAACGGTTGTATGTTTGGACTTGGTGACACGGCGGTACTCTGGTCATTCAATCCTGATGATGGAACAACCTCCTGCAACCGAGCTAGTGTTAATATCGAAGTTCGCTCACCTGCTCAATCGTTCTACTGTGACGGCAAGCAACACTCAGTCAACTGGGACAAGGTTGCTATTGGCGGAATCGACAGTAATGTGTCGAGCTTAATGGTAGAAGTCTATGATGCCGATAATACTGATGTGAATGCTGACCCAATCTTAACCTCAGGCAACATCTTGCCTGGAAATGAATTTTCGATAGCTAGCCTAGCGTATGGATCAGGACCGAGTGAATACGAAAACCTTCGAGTGGTTGTTATAGCTGAAGTCAACAATGTCGCTATAGTTAATGAAGGACAATACAGTACGACCGTCAGCTTTACTGGAGACAATCCTCAGATTTGCTACTCTACCGTTGTTGGCAATGACACTAGTCTCTGCGGTACGAATATAATCAACAACGTCAATGTTCGTCAGTTGCCAGACCTAACATCGCAAGCTATCGTCGGAATAGTTTGCGAAAGCTCGAATACTAATAACAATACCGGCCCAACAAATGGCCCAGTAAAGACAGACACACCTACAGCCCCAAAGAAAGAGAATACACTAGCCAATTCAGGGCAAAACTGGCGAATGTATTACATCGCCGGGCTGTTGTTACTATCAGTGGCTGGTGGACTAGGAATGCTTTGGCATAGAAGCAAGCAACAACCTATTTTTAAAAGCTAGTTACATGTTGATAAAGGCTGGTTCAGCGAAAATACTCCGCAATCAAACTGCTAGATATTGATATGCGTAGCTTTCGCGAAGTCACGTCAATATCTTTGATATCAAAGATTAGCACTACCTTTTGTCTTTGACATTGCGGCCAATCAAGACTAAATCAAAATCAATTTCAGATTTTATAATGGGTTTTTAAAGTAGTTTACGACCTGGTCATGCAGCACACCATTTGTGATAATAGCGCCATTTATATCTCTATCATAACGCTGATCTATACCGTTCAGGTCAGTAACTTTACCACCGGCACCTTCAATGATTGGCTTTAAACCAGCAATATCATAGGGATGATTGTGAGGATAAGTAGCAATTTCTATCTTGCCTTCGGCAACCAGCATAGCTTCGGCCACAGCACACTGTAGCGAAAGTGTATTTCTAGCAACCTGCGCCATGCCACTAATCGCCTGGTAATTTCTTTTGTGTTTTTCGGTATTATGGAAACAGGCTGCAAAAACCGCATCTTTTAGCTTATCGGTATTATTTACAGATATTGGCTCATTATTTTTGGTAGCAGTTTTGCCATCGCCAAAGTACATAGCGTTATCGAATGGTCGATAGCAAACACCGAATTGCACTTTTCCATTAACCACAAACCCTAACGAGAAAAAGCTTAGAGGTAAGCCAAAGGTATATGGAACTGTGCCGTCAATCGGATCAACTACCCACATCCTAGATTGGCTTTCGTAGTCACTACCCTCTTCGGCAAAAACTCCATCACCCGGGAAGGCTTCGCGAATTTTATCTAGAATTAGCTGATTAATTGTTTCATCGGCGATTGTTACTGGCGTATTGTCGGCTTTAAGTTTAACTTCATGATTATTGAAATACTTTTTCATAATCTCACCAGCCTGGCGAGCTAGTGTTTTGGAAAACTCAATCTCCTTCTCAAATCCACTCATGCGATATCAAAATTAGTGTGGGTTTCAACGACGTCGTCGAGTTCATCCAATGCATCCATCATTTTGATAACTTTAGCCTGAACATCCTCTTCGGAAATTTCTAGCGTCGACTCTGGGACATAGACTAGACTAGCTTCAACAACCTTCAAGCCGTGAGCCTCTAGGTCTTTTTTTACATCATGGAGTTTTTTCATCTCAGTATGAACTGCCCACTGATCGTTATCATCAAAAAAATCATCAGCATCGGTGTCAATAATAGCTAGCTCGTCGGCCTCTTTATCGCCAGACTTTAACGCCTGGATAACTCCTTTTCGCTCAAATTGGAAAGCCACGCTACCGGTCTCGGCAATATTGCCCCCATTTTTAGCGAAGGCGGTACGGACATCAGAATAAGTACGGTTACGATTATCACTGGCGCATTCGACTATTACAGCAATACCACCAGGACCATAGCCTTCGTAGGTCATCTCCTCGATGACCGCCCCGCCAAGCTCGCCGCTACCACGCTTAATAGCTTTATCAATATTAGCATTCGGCACATTGGCCGCTTTAGCTTTCGAAATGGCTAGAGCTAATCCTGGATTCATATCCGGGTCGCTACCTCCACTTTTAGCTGCAAGAGCGATCATGTTTGCAAGCTTAGTGAAAACTGCTCCCCGCTTCGCATCGTTTGCACCTTTAGCCCGTTTGATAGTCGCCCATTTACTGTGTCCTGACATACAAGTAATTATACCAGATGTTGTTTTGGGTAAAAGTTTAGTCGAGATAGCTCTGGGTTTGAAGATTTGTCTTTTCTTGTTTAGTCAGGCGTCGTTGCCAAAATAGAAGAGTCAAGATAATTAAAATGTAACTAGCAATCATAGCAGAACTCGAAAAAGTGATTTCATCAACAAATGCAAAAGGGATCGCAGATAATAATTTAACAACTTCAGTTATCGACAATAACAAAAAGTATGCTGGCCAGGCGATAATTGGGCCCAAAATAGTACTTAACATACCTCCAAGCGCGGCAATAAAGCTAAGTCCCATGGCGATTGGTATTACTGGCAGTACAATCATATTAGCTAATAGCGATACTATTGAAAGCTGCCCAAACGTATGCACAGTCAAGGGGAGAGTCATAAGCTGGGCGGAAGAAGTTTCTAGAATTATTTGTCCAAAAAAAGGTAGTTCAGATGGTGGTTTATGAAAAAATCGCAGTGAAAACGTCGGGCCAACAACCAGAACACCAAAAAATGCTAAAAAGCTCAACCACCAACCAAGATCACTCCACAGTAAAATCGGCGAAAGCATGGCTGTGAATACACCGCTCAAACCGAGCAGCATCATTGGGCGAGGTGATCTTCCGTAATACCATGCCCAAAGGGACACAATCGCAACTACACTAGCGCGAAAAATCGACGGAGCTAGACCTGTGACCATCATAAAGAACGTTATCAAGGCGAAGGCAGACATAGTTGCAAGAAATTTGCTTCGTTTAGCTAATGTCCGTCTCGTTAAACGGACTAAAACGGTCAGATTATATCCACTAACTGCTACGATGTGCGTCAAGCCTGTCCTACGTAATTCACCAAGTAGCGTTTCTGGCAGCAGTGCTTGTAGACCGATTAAAAATCCGAGTCCAAGGCTAGCTTGTGGCTCGGGAATTACATTTCGCATGGCTGTAAAAAATTGTAATCTCATATCTTCGAACCATGAAATTGAATGGCTTACTGGAAGTACTTCTGCATAGTATATCGCTGCTTGGTAACTAGAAAAACCTTCACGGATTACGCCATTTACCTTAACCTTTTGACCTCGGATTGGTGCAGCATTTAATCGAGATCTTACTCGTACCTTACCGACCAATTTACAGTCATCTCGGCAATTATCGATCGTAATATTACCAATAAAAAATTGGCGCTGTCCATTCTTGCCATAGCTACTATCGTCTAAAACTCGACCACGGACACTAACCTCCTGACCATATAATTTTGAGTATCGTTGGATTTTTTGTTCAACAGCCATGCCTCTAGCCAGTCCAATGCTTAGTCCCAAAAGACTAATGACAGCTATTGCCGTAAATTTCTTATGTCGAACAAGCGGCATGGCTGCAAGCGAGAAAAACAACGCTCCAAGCCACCATCCATGTAATGCGTTCGGACTCCTTGCCAACCATATTCCAACTAAACAAGCCAAAAGCCCACAGATTAT
>JBGAVT010000010.1:0-41864 GCA_044227985.1 Saccharimonadales bacterium (SeqCode) | reverse complement strand
CAATCATACCTGTCGCACCACCGACCAAGAGGATCGGTTGATACCCATGAGAAATATATACCCGCGCCATCATCATGCTAGCAAGATTACCGATAGTTGCACTAGGCGCACTCGGATCTACCCCAAAATAAAATGTTCTTTTTTTCTGGTCAAGCTCGGAGATATCTTTAAAGGTAGTTTGGTTTACGAAACCACGGAATTGCAATTCTTCAGACAGTGTCATATGCCATATTCTATCATAAAATTCGACAAAATAAGCTATAATGAACTGTATTGAGCGTGATATACTATGCTTCAAGACTATCCATAAGCGGGAAAGAATTCTATGCCAGTGAAGAAACCTAGTGGGAAACAATCGCCCAAAAAGACTATCAGTTCGTCAGTAAAGACGAAGAAAGATACAATTAAATCTAACATACGGCTTCGAGGCCGCAAACCACGCAGATCAAAAGCACGAGATGCAAGTAGTAAATTACGACAAGTTGGTAAGAAAAACCATACAAAGTTAAGCAAAAAAGAACATAATCGCCGTACTTATCTTAAGAATGCTCCTGAAGGTCGAATAAAACGAATTCTTTGGCGACTCCACCCTAAACGTGTAGCTAAATATTGGTTCAGCAAACGCGGCGGTAAAATGATGCTTAAACTCGGTGCTGCAGGTTTTATAGTTCTGGTAGTAGCAAGTTTTGGGGTTTATGCATATTTCCGTAGCGAGTTACCGAATCCTGACGAGGTAAATAGTAAAGTTTTGGCTGAAAATACTCGATTCTATGATAGAACTGGTAAAACATTATTATTCGAACTCAGTGGCGACCAAAATCGTCGAATTGTTAAATTCAAAGACATGTCACCGAATATTAAAGAAGCAACAATCGCGATCGAAGATCAGGATTTTTATCAGCATGGTGGTTTCAGTTTGCGGGGAATTACTCGCGCCTTTATCAATAATGCACTTGGCAAAACCGGAAGTGTTCAAGGTGGATCGACGATTACTCAACAATATGTAAAGAACTCATTCTTAACGAAAGAAAAAAGCTATACGCGTAAAATCAAAGAATTAATTCTGTCGGTTGAATTAGAAAGAATATATTCAAAAGACGAAATATTAAATTTGTATCTCAACGAAATTCCATATGGTGGTACTATTTATGGCGTTGAATCAGCTGCTCAAAATTACTTTGATAAATCTGCTAAAGATTTAACAGTGGATGAAGCCGCTTTCTTAGCGTCAATCCCTCAGCAACCTGGATTATATAATCCGTGTGACCAATCTCGATTCACGAAAGATCAGTTTTTGGTACGCCAAGATCGGGTCATTTCAAATATGAAAAAAACTGGAGATATCGATGCCAAACAGGCGAAAGATGCAACTGAAGCGGACACATTGTCTAGAGTTAACTGTTCATTCAATCCATACAAAGATGCAATCGCACCTCATTTCGTAGACGAAGTACAAAAACAGCTACTTGAAACATACGGTCAGGCACTAGTCCGCCAAGGTGGTCTGGAGGTCAAGACAACACTCGATCTTCCAACACAAACCTTAGCTGAAAAAACAGTAAAAGATTTTCTTCCGCTCGTCGACAGCGTTGGTGGAGATAATATGGCTTTGACTGCTGGTGATCAAAGAAATGGACAGATAATGGCAATGGTTGGAAGTCGCGAGTATGGCTACAAAGATTATGGCTCGTACAATGCAGCCACCGCGCTTCGACAGCCTGGTTCAAGCTTTAAGCCATATGCATATGCAGAATTGTTCGAAACTGGAAAATGGGGCCCTGGTAGCACCCTATACGATCTTAAAACAGACTTTAACGGTTATGTGCCACTAAACTTTAATGAAAAGCAGTTCAATGGTGCGATCCCAATCCGTCGAGCTTTAGGTCAATCACTCAACATTCCGGCTGTAAAAGCACTACACATAGCTGGTATTGATAATGTGATTGCACAGGCCAAGTCGCAAGGGATCTCAAGTCTGAATGATCGTGAACGCTACGGTCTAGCGATAGTTTTAGGTGCAGGCGAAGTTAAACTCAGTGACATGGTAACAGCCTACGGTTCGTTTGCTACTAACGGTGTTCATTACGACCAAACATACATCCTGAAAGTCACTAATAGTAAGGGTGAGGTTTTGCAAGAAAACAATAAGCAGCCAGGAAAGCGAGTTCTCGATGACCAAGTTGCATACCTAATTGGTGATATGCTCAGCGACAGAAGTGTTCGAGCGGGCGTGTTGAACGGCCTAAAGAACAATGTTGCCGTTAAAACTGGAACGACAAGTGACGTAAAAGACTTCTGGACAATGGGCTATAGCGACTACATTACTGCAGGGGTTTGGGTCGGTAATCATGACAACAAACGAATGGGCTACCGTCAATCGTCACTAAGTATTGCGCCAATATTTGTAAGTTTCATGAATGATATTCACGCCCAGAATGGCTGGGAAGGTAAAGACTTCGAAAAGCCAAAAGGCCTAAAGCAAGTCACGCTCGATCTTGATACTGGCAAAATTCCGACTAGTGGCGGTGGCAAAAAAACGACTGATTTATTCCCTAGTTATTACACACCCGGTAAAGTCGAATCAAAACAGCAGTTTGTCATAGATACGGTATCAGGCAAATTGGCGACTGATTGCACACCGGCAAATACCAGGGAGCAAGTTAGTTCAAATGGAATTGATGCTGAGATACCAAGCTCAGATCCAATGTATGCGAGTTGGCTTAAGCCAATACGAGCATGGGCAGCAAGCCGTGGAAGAGCTGCAGGCGGAGGGGGTGGCGCATCTGCTAACGCATCCGAGAAAGACGACATTCATAAATGCGACGATACTAAAGCCGCTATTAGTTCAATATCTGCAACTGATATTGGAGGTGGTCGTTATCGATTGACTGCTACAGTGTCACAAGGAACTCACGCTCTTGAATCCGTCAACTTCTCTGTTGATGGTGCACAGGTTGGCGCTACTAATGCTTCTGGGTCAGGAGCATTCAGTATTGAGACTAATCTGACTGGCGGATCGCACAATGTCAGTGTAAAAGTGGTAGATAAAGCTAAATATGAAGTCGAAGGTAGTAGCACTGTCACGGTAGCTGGTGCTAGTAACGGATTTGATATCATCGGACCTAGTGGTAATGTTGGAGGTGGCAACAAGACCTTAAAGTGGACCTCAGAACCTTCCGCATCAAACTACTTGGTAAGCTGGAATTGTAGCGGTGGACCATCTGGAAGCACATCAACTGCTGGAACTTCATACAGTATCGGGGGCGTTAGCGGTGGTAAATCTTGCACATTCACCATCACAAGCTCGTCTGGCACATCAAAGAGTGGTAGCTTTAGTACATAGAGTTATTAATTACTTATCGGCAGGTTTTGATCCAACAAGTTCCGCGAACATCATTTTACCAGCAACTGTCTGTAGGCTACGACCAATTTCGACATTAACCGTCTTGCCAATACTTTTAGCGCCTTTATCGACCACAACCATTGTGCCATCGTCTAGATAGCCAATAGCTTGCCCACGATCACTACCTTTTTGAACCAACTTAATCTCTATTTTTTGTCCTGGCAATATAACAGGACGAAGCAGTTGTGATAACTCGTTAACATTTAAAACTAAAACTCCTTCGATATCTGCGACTTTATTCAAATTATAATCGGTAGTATAGAGCGATGCTTTTCGTTTTTTAGCAAGTAGAACAAGCTTGTCATCAACCGCTCTATCATCGTCAGCTAATTCACGGATAATTTGCAGATCGACCGCTTTATTTTTTTGTAATGCAGAAATGGCGTCCAAACCGTCCCTAGCTCGGGCACGTTTCATAGGATCTTTACCGTCTGCAAGTCCTTGTAGCTCTAAAATTACAAATTGTGGTACAAGTAGCGTACCTGGAATAAACCCAGTTCTTGCTAGCTCTAGAATACGTCCATCAATAAGGGCACAGGTATCAATCAATACCTCGTTACCACTATTTGCGTGAGAAGTTTGAGTATTATCTGTATTTTTGCTTTTCATAGTAATGATGACGTAAACCAAAAAAACAGTCTGAATTAATAAAATGATGGATGTGTAAATCATGTAATGTTTTCCTTATTATTTTTTTAAATATGTATTCAGCGCATCTCGAAGATTACCGATGCCACTGTTCTTGTCGTATGAACCCTTGGGACCGATGATGTTTGTGAACCCAAGTTTTTTCGCTTCGGCTATTCGCTTATCTGCCTGCGCAACTGAGCGCACCTCCCCACTCAAGCCAACCTCACCGAAGACAACACAATCCTCTGGGAGTGACATCCCCTTAGCAGCACTAGCAATTGCCATGGTGACAGCTAGATCAGCGGCTGGCTCATTGATTTTAATACCACCAACAATGTTTACGTAGACATCTTTATCGCTAAGATCGAGCTTTGTGCGCTGGTTGAGCACAGCAACTAATAAATTCAAGCGATTAAGATCGATCCCTACCGCTGTGCGCTTTGGATAACCAAAACTAGTTGCACCAACTAAAGCCTGAACCTCTACTAAGATAGCACGACTGCCCTCTAGCGCGGCTAGAACAACAGAACCATCAGTCGTTTGTCGCTCAGCTAAAAGCGCTGCTGATGGATTTTCGACCGGAACAAGCCCTTTTTCTTTCATCTCAAAAATACCAAGTTCGTTAGTACTACCAAACCGATTCTTGACTGCTCGAAGCATTTTAAAGCCACCGTAACGATCGCCTTCTAACTGTAGGACGACGTCAACCAAGTGTTCAAGTATTTTTGGTCCTGCAATTGAACCTTCTTTGGTAACATGCCCAACAATCAATAGGGTTGTGTTGGTTTGTTTGGCAATTGCTTGGAGCTGCTGAGCCGACTTCGTTATCTGGCTAACGCTACCGGGTGCACTGTCAACGCTTGACAGACCAATAGTTTGGATCGAATCGACGATAACAATAGCATGATCATTTTGAGCTATCGTTTGAGTGATATCATCGGTCGAAGTCGAGGCTGCAAATTCAAGCTCTGATGAACCTAACCCAAGGCGCGCAGCTCTAACTGCGACTTGATGGTTCGATTCCTCACCACTGACATATAAAGTTTTTTGTTTTTTTGATATAGCGGCGGCGACCTGCAACAAGATAGTTGATTTACCTATCCCTGGTTCACCCGCGATCAGGACGACGCTCCCAGCCACGAGACCACCACCAAGTACTTCGTCGACTGATGACATCTCGGTGCTAATACGTTTCTGGACAGCCTTCTTCTCAATTGCTATCGTAGTGCTCTTTAATGCCGATCCCTGTGAACTAGTCTTACCACCGCTTACGTTAGCAGCTTTGAATTCTACTAGTGTATTCCAGCTATCACAGCTGTCACACTTACCCGACCATTTTGAGAAAGTATCACCACAATTCTCACAAACATATTGGGGCGCGCTTTTCTTTGCCATCTACGTTAAATTTCCTTCTTTACAGGTTCTTTATATTTTGAGTTAATGGATTTCTGTAAATCTTGTTGACGGATCACGATATCGTTATACACAGAAATCTTTGTATTATACGTATCAATATTCGCATTATAGCTTGTAAGCATATTGTTATACGACCTAACGAGCTGATTCTGACGAGGTATCAAACTATTATAGCTGGATATGTTCTCATCTTTTGAATAACCATCGAGCTGTGAGTTAATGGAACTAAGCTCAATATTAATTGCAGCTAGACTAGCCTCTTGTTGGTTGATTGTTGATTGCAGATTATTCATTTCGGCATAAAGACTATTAGCTTGCTGCTCGATATCCTTAAAAACCCGTGAATATGCTTTATGCATCGAGACTATAGACTGACGATCTTGGAAATAACGAGAATAATACTCTTCGAGTTCAGGAGATATATCGCTAACTTCTGTTGCGATGAGAGAGTGAAGTTCATTATTGACAACGCTCGCATCAGCTTCACGGTATTGTTTTACAGTATCAAGAAAATCCGTCTCAGTTATTTTATTAAGCTGTTCCTCTAGAAGAGCGTCAACTCTATTTTTCTCGGCATTGTTTTTTGATAAACGCTTATAGGCAGCATGAAGCATCTCATGTGCAGCTGTAACGTCTTCGACTTTTTTTAATGACGATTCATCAACGTTTAATATAAAGACTCTTTTTTCATCATAGCAGCCAAGAACATAGGTATATTCTGGAAAAGGACAATTGGAGTTAAATGTTTCCTTCTCATCTACCTCGGGATCAGATACATAAAAAATCCGTTTACCTTCATCAGTCATGGTGGTGCTAGCGGCATAAGCTTCAATTCGGTCGCTTGGCTGATAGTCTTTCAGTACATACCAGTCATGAATCGCAGTATAATTGAGAAAAATAGTCGCTAGTCCACCAATCAGTATTGCGGGCACAAGCAAGCTACCTACTATTACTCGTGCAAAACTCTTTTTTCCTCTTGCCATCTCACCCCTTAGATTAACATACGTCGTTTGGATATCGCCTATTCTGCATCGACAGAAAAGCTAAGCTCACCTTTACTTGTATCTACCTGTACCACATCACCGGCTTTATATTCATGTGAGAGCACTCCTTCAGCCAATCTATCTTCAATGTTGTCTTGAATTGTTCGGCGCAGTGGGCGGACTCCGTCTATCGCAGAATAGCCCTGCTTTAGTAGTAGGTTTTTGGCAGTTGCGCTTACTATAATACCAAGGTGTTGTTCGTTAAGACGGTCGCTTAGTTCTTTGAGCTGGAGATTGAGTACTTTTTTAGCCTCAGCTTTTGTCAAAGCTTGAAATACGATTATTTTATCGAGACGATTGAGCAGCTCCGGTCGCATACTCATGCGCAAATCAGCTAAAACCTTTTCACTAACTTCAGCATGCAAGCTATCTAATTCTTCTTTTTCGCTATTCTTTTTAACACGGAAACCAAGTGTTGCCTCTTTTCGTAAGTTTGAAGCTCCGATATTGCTAGTCATAATAACGATCGTGTTGGTGAAATCGACTGATCGGCCTTTCGCATCACTTAAACGACCATCTTCTAGTATTTGAAGTAACAAGTTGAATACATCAGGATGAGCTTTTTCAATCTCATCGAATAATAACAAGCTGTAAGGATTTTTTCGAATTTTATCAGTTAACTGACCGCCCTCCTCATAACCTACAAAGCCTGCAGGAGCACCAACTAATCTGGCGGCGGTATGCCGTTCGCTGAATTCACTCATATCGATCTTTACCAACGAATCTTCACTGTCGAAAAGATCGCGAGCCAGGACTCTAGCTAGTTCAGTCTTACCGACGCCACTAGGACCGAGGAAAATAAATGAACCAATTGGTCGTCTACTATCAGAAACGCCACTACGGTTACGGCGAATAGCTTTACTAACTGCTTTAACTGCATCTTTCTGCCCGATTATTTTCTTACTCAGATGAGATTCTAGCTGCAATAAATGATTAGCCTCTTGTCGAACGATTTTTTGTAGTGGAATTCCTGTCATATTAGCGACAACTTCAGCGATGTCATCCTCATGAAGTTTTAGATTTTGCTTTTCACTCGCTTTGGCTCGAGAATCTTCGAGCTTTGTTCGCAACTGTGCATATCGAGTTTTATAAAGGGCTGCGCGCTCATAATCTTCGTCATCAACTGATTGCTCCATTTGTCGTTGCACACCCCTTAGTGATCGTTGTAATTCACGTTGTTCGGAGTCAATCACACCATTGCTAATCCTAACGAAAGCAGAGCCTTCGTCGATTAAGTCAACCGCTTTATCAGGCAATTGACGATCGTTAATGTATCGATTTGCTATGTGAACAACTTTCGGCAAGATTTCTTCTGAGATCTTCACACCATGATGATCTTGGTAGTGTTTACGCAGGCCCTTAAGAATAGCAACAGTTTGCTCAGGACTAGTCTCAGGAACATTAACAGCTTGGAAGCGTCGCTCTAGTGCGCTATCTTTTTCGATGAACTTACGATATTCAGCATCTGTGGTAGCGCCGATCACTCGTAACTGCCCACGAGCCAAAGCAGGCTTAAGTAAATTGGCAACATCCATTGATCCCTCAGCTGAGCCTGCACCCATAATTAAATGCAGCTCATCAATAAACAAAATAATGTTTGGATCATCCTGCAGCTCTTCCATCATTTTCTTTAAGCGACCTTCAAACTCACCGCGATATTTTGTTCCTGCGACTAAACTCGTTAAATCTAGTGAAATGATCCGTTTATCGAGTAGAGGTTCAGGCACATCATCATTAACAATTTTTTGCGCAAGCCCTTCAACGATAGCCGTCTTACCAACACCTGCCTCACCAAGTAAAACGGGATTATTTTTGGTCCGTCGCACCAAGATTGTAATCATTCGAAGTAGTTGATCTTCTCGACCAATTAACGGATCAAGTTCATTGTTTTGAGCTTGCTTTGTAAGATCGATACCAAAGTAGTCGATAGCAGAACGTTTTTTGCTTCGAGTCCGCGACTTATTGTTTGAGGTGTCTGACTCAGCTTCGTATTGCTGGTTGTTAAGATAGCTTTCAACTGAGCCTTTCAAGTTATCTACATCAACTCTCATATCCCCGAGTAGGATAGTTGAGCGAGCGTTCTTTTGGTTAATCAGACAGAAAAGGATGTGTTCGGTTCCGCAATACATTTGATTGAATTCGCGGGCAATATCCCAACTCATCTTAAGCGTCAACTTGGCAGTCTCACTGAGGCCGCGAGCATCAGCCTGTTGAATACGGACTCGGGGAGTTAGATTAAGCGCTGTTTTAGCACGTTCAAAGTCAACGCCAGCAGTATCAAGCATTTGAGCTCCAACAGATGAATTTTGAGACAGGACACCGAGCAAAATATGCTCAGTGCCGATATAGCTACTTCCAAATCCACGTGCAATCTCATCAGCCGCGATTAAGCTCTCTTTGGCATTGTTGGTTAGCCTGTCGGCATACGGTGAAAAATCAAATAAGTGTGACCGTGACATGTAACTCCTATATTACTACTACAGTATAACGGATTTGGCACTCAGCTTGCAAGAGTGCCAGTTACTATTCCTGAAAGGCTAGGTTCTGGGGATTGCCCTCAATATAACTAACGATATTTTCGAAACATATTCGGCTTGATTCACTGATTGTGGTTTCTGTATAGGCCGATATATGCGGGGTAACTGAAACTGAACCAACCATTAATAATTTTTTGTATAGTTCGTCATCTTCATCATAGTTTAAACCACTCGCATTATCAGTTATATAGTGCGAGAATCTATGTTTTGATAAAGCAGTAAATAAATCTTTATAGTTTTTTGTCTCAGCCCTGCTGACTGAAACGAAAACCGATCTTTTATGTAATTTATCAAAAAATTTCTTATCATACATTTCTACTGTCGATGGATTTTCTGAAACACAATCAATAACGAAATCTTTATCCTCTATTTTTTCATAAATATCATAATTTCGAGTGCAATATATAACCTCAGCTCCAAGTGCTATTAGATTTTTACCGACTTCTGTCCCTATATTACCCTTACCGATAACGCATACTCGAGACCCATAAATTGTATTGCAAATCACAGGTTTTGGCTCATTAATTTCGGTTGTATTAACAAAATCGTTTAATCGACGAACATGACGAAGTAACATTGCGATAACCCATTCACTCACAGCAATTTTATTGCATCCAGGACTTGTTGATAACACTACATTATTTTCTTTAAAAACCTTTTTTAGCATAAATTTTGTTGATACTGACGGTATAGTCAGATAAACATTTTTAATATCCATCCAAGAGTCAGATAATCCTTTAATGTGTGAGCAGATGATATCTGCGCCTTGAACACGCTGCAACCACTCTTCTCCCGAAGATGGTTGCGTATCGAAGAACTTGATATTGCTGGAAAGCTTTGTTAATTTAGCTCGCTGCTCACTGGTAAAACCTATATCCTGCGTAACAACAATCTTCATAATAATTATTATAGATTATCTAAATAATTAGTCGTTCTGATTTTCGACAGCTTTAAGTAACGAATCTTCCAATTGCGCTTTACTAGCTAGCTTTTTTCTTGCTGGTGAAGCAGTTTGTTTCTTTGGTTCATCAGATTCAATATCAATATCCCATCCAGTCAACTTGCTAGCAAGTCTAACGTTCTGTCCACCACGACCAATTGCAATAGATTGCTGATCTTTGTCGACATATACGATAGCTTTATGTGCTTTTTCTTCGAGCACAACCTGTTTGACTTCGGTTGGCGAAAGCGCATGAGAAATGAAGGTTACAAGGTCATCATCCCACTGGATGATATCAATCTTCTCTTCGTCGCCAATCTCTCCACTGACTGCTTGTACGCGCGTACCATGACCACCTACAAACGTTCCGACCGGATCAACACCAGGAACTGTGGAGTTAACGGCTAGCTTGGTACGAACACCAGCTTCTCGAGCTACAGCTTTAATCTCAACAGCACCACTTTCCATTTCTGGAACTTCCTGACTAAATAAGTAACGAATAAATTCACCGTTAGCGCGACTCAAAATTAATTGCGGTCCGCGGCCAGTTCGTTCAACATCTTTGAGGAAAACCTTAACTCGTTGGCCAGTAGTCAATCGTTCATTACGGATTTGCTCGCTCATAGGGAGTATTCCTTGAGCTTTTCCGAGATCAATTCGGATAACACGTGATTCAACACGAGTAACGATTCCATTTATGACACTACCGATTTTATCATCATATTCTTCTAGGATAATTTCACGCTCTGCTTCACGGAGCTTCTGAAAAATTACTTGCTTAGCAGTTTGAGCGGCAACTCGACCAAACTTTGTTGGTTGTTCTTTAACAATGATTTCTTCACCGACAGTAGCTGATTTCTTAATTTTTTGTGCGTCTTTAAGCGATATCTCAATAACTGGATCTTGAGCATCTTCTACGATTAACTTGTGAACCATCATCGTGACGGTTCCAGTTTGTTCGTTCAATTCAACTTCGACTTCCTGCTCTCGGTCGCCAAAATCACGCTTATAAGCACTTGCCAACGCTTGCTGGACAATATCGTGTACGACCTCGCGCTCCAAGTTCTTCTCATCTGCAATCTGTTGGATTGCTAGTACTAATTGTTTTAGTTCAATTTCCATGTTGTTCTCATTCCTTTATTTAGTTAATTGATTGTTCAATATTAAATATGATCCTTTATATGAAAAATGTCGACCATTGTGGCCGACTACAACTACATTATAACAACTACAGACTTGATTTAGCAACAGTTCAACAAGCCGACATGCTAGAATTCATGATATTAAAGCTAAGGGGCTCCATGGGACAATCTTCACTATCCAATGGTACGAGCGAGGCACAGAGAATGAGCGAGCTCGAATTTGCAATAGCCGATGAGCTAATTGGACAAATGACACCTGAACAGATTGATGACTTCCAGAACTTTATAGACCAGGATTTAGGGTTTGCACGAAAATACTTGAATAGTCTTGATCCAATCTGGAAAGACGATAAAAATTTTCAGACCCAAAGTCAAAAATTACTTGATGCTGGAGCCTCTGAAAAAGCTTTAACTTCTGAATATGCAGCATACAGATGGCTATGCGCCAATTTCCCAGACTATAGAAAGGTAGTACGAAGAGCAAAAGAAGCTCAAGAACGGGAGTAATTGCACGGCAACAATATAGTTGGACTTACACATCTCTACTGGCATACTAGGAGGTACGATAATAAAGCCAAGGAGCACTATGCGACAACCCCGACTACTAGATCAATTCAAACCAGAAAAATACCAACTTGAGATTAGCCTCGATGATAACAAACAATCTTTTTCTGGGAATGTAAAAATCTTTGGAAGTGTGCCGAGTCCACGTAAAACAATTGAACTACACGCATTAAATATTGATATCGGCTCAGCTACCATAAACGATTTGGCTGCTAAGATAGAAATCGTCAAAGACGAACAAAAAATTGTTCTAAGCGTTGATGAGGAGATTTCTGACAACGCAATCATAGTAGCGGAATTTTCAGCCCAGATATCAGAAACAATGGAGGGGATTTATCCTAGCGATTACACTGAAAATGACATCAAAAAGAGGTTGATATCAACCCAATTCGAAAGTCATCATGCCAGAGAAGCCTTTCCATGTATTGATGAACCTGCCGCCAAGGCTGTTTTTGAACTTACTCTAGATACACCTGATGACAACTCAACTGTTCTTGGCAATACGCCTGTAAAAGATCAGACGACCGCCAGCGGAAGAGTTATTACTGTTTTTGAACCATCGCCTAAAATGAGTGTGTACTTATTGGCCTTTGTAATTGGTGATCTCGAATCAAAAAGCTCGGTAACTAAACGAGGGGTTGAGGTTCGAACTTTTGCACAACCAAGCCACATTGAATCTACCGTGTTTGCTCTTGAAACAGCAGTCAAAGTTTTAGACTTCTTCGAAGACTACTTTGAGATTCCCTACCCACTTGAAAAATGTGATCTTATTGCTATTCCACAGTTTGCATCAGGCGCAATGGAGAATTGGGGTCTAGTCACCTTCCGTGAATCAGCTCTGCTCGTCGACAAGGATCATTCAACGCTGAGCAATAAACAATGGGTCGCTCTAGTTGTAGCACACGAACTAGCTCACCAGTGGTTTGGAAATCTTGTAACCATGCAGTGGTGGGATGATCTGTGGCTGAATGAAGGCTTTGCCAGTTGGGTCGAGTATCTAGCCGTAGCAGAAATTTTCCCAGATTGGGAGATGTGGACGCAATTTATAGCTGATGACTACCTCTATGCATTGCGCGCCGATGCACTTGCCAGCTCACATCCAATTGAAATGGTTGTTGATGATCCACGTAATATAAGTGAGATTTTTGACCACATAACCTATCGGAAGGGTGCTAGTGTCATCCGTCAACTCCACAGCTACGTGGGAAGTGACAATTTTCGGCGCGGATTAATTAATTATTTGAAGAAGCATAGCTACGCTAACGCAACCACAGAAGATCTTTGGCGAAGCCTGGATGAAGCCAGTGATATCGACGTTGCAGGATTTATGTCTGCTTGGACTACTCAGACTGGCTACCCCGTAGTCAGTTATGACGATGGAACTAAAACGCTGAGCCAGCAGAGATTCCTAATTGATCCTGCTCAAAAGAATGATGATTCAATCTGGCCAATTGTGGTAAGTTCAGATGAAAAAACTGATGATTTAGTAACGTTTAGCTCAGCATCTTGGCAATCGACCAATCCTGTCAAGTTGCCACTCAATCCCAAGCGTAACGGCTTATATCGTGTTAAGTATACCAAGGACCAGCATTCCAGGCTTTTAAACACACAATGCGCAATAGAAGATATCATGGGTCAACTTAACGATAGTTTTGAACTTGCCAAGGCAGCGCAGACACCACTGATCGATGCAATTTCACTACTACCAGAAATTTCAAAGACTCATAATTCAGCAGTTTGGGATATCATAGCCACACAACTAGGTGACGTTAATCTAGCTCTAGGTACTGATGAGCTTCGCGAAGCCAAAAAACCATTTATTCGCTCGTTAATTCGTGATCACTATCATCGACTTAGCTGGACAAAGAAAGAAACTGAGAATTACCACGATACAATCTTACGGCCGACAATCATATCTCTGGCTATTCATTGCGAACTTGATGAGGCAGCTCAGATCGCTGATGCATATATGAATGACTACATTAGTAACGGTACTATTATTCCTGCTGATTTCCGAGGCAGTGTCTATGCACGATACACAAGGAAAGAATCAACTGAAGCTTTTGACACACTACTCGAGCTACATCAGAATTCAAACTTAGCCGAAGAGCGAAGTAGACTTACAGCAGCACTTTGCAGTTTCGAAACACCAGAGCTCTATGCACGTGCTATTGAACTTATAATCAGCGATAGAGTCCAGCTACAGGACGTCATCAGCTGGCTTGCCAACTTACTCCGAAATCGACACTCCAGAGAGGCTGCCTGGCAGTGGTATGAGGCTAACTGGGATTGGATTGTTAAAACTTTTGCCGGAGGACATCTGTATAACTACTTCCCTCAATTTCTCGGGGTTTTCTCTGATCGGAAGAAGAAGGATGAAATTCGTGATTTCTTCAAAGATAAAGACACAACCGGTATTGCCATGAGCCTTGAACAGGCAATAGAAAAAGTATCTTGGCAGTCTGCCTTACGAGAACGTGAATACAATAACACTCTTACATACTTTAAAAACTTTAATTAGTCTCAACCGATGCCGGACGATAGTCAAATACAAATGAGTTCATTTTGCCGGTAACGGCAATTACATCAATTTGACAGGGTTGATCAACTTCAAAATCTTGTAAATACTGCTGTGCTGCAAATAACAATTGCTGATATTTTTTAGGTGTTATCATTGCTAATCCATCACCTCTTGAAATATTTTCTCGGTACTTGACCTCAATGAAATGCAACTGTTTGGTCTTTTTATGCTGCATAATTAGATCTATTTCAGCAAAACGATTACGCCAATTCTGGTGAAGAAAATGTAATTTATGTAGCTTTGATAAGTAAACAGCTGCTGCGGATTCGGCCTGTCGACCGATACTAGTGGTTGATTGCTTCACGAGTCTAGTATGACACAGTGTTTTACGTTTTACGTATTACGCTTGTGCATAAAAATACTGGAACCAATTATTAAAAAGTTAATAACTAATGGCGCAACAAGCAAAATGATTGAGTCGAAAGAAAGGGTTGCTAGTGCAAGCAATGAAAAAGTATGTTTGCAGATATTGAGATAGTACAATGAAAGTTTTTCAGGACCATCATTTTGAAAAATCTTTCGAACAGTTGGCATCGATGCCAAGATAACCAAAATAGATTGTATGATTACGAAGATAGTCGACTGAGTAAACAGCCACAAACCAATTGTAGCAAATGAAATAATAAGGAGAATAGTGTCGACTGGTCTTATCTTAGCCATGCTGAATCTAAGCGCTAATATAATAACTATGAAGTTAGTAGTGAACGATAGCACATTAGCCCAAGCACCAGCTCCTGCGCCATTAGCAATCATTATGTATGCACTACTGCCGCTTAAAATAGTATAGAGAACCCAAGAATATATATGAGGATGAGTTTGGCCTTTCACTATACTTACGGCGTAGGAACTAATGCCAATAAAACCTAGAAAAACACTAAGTAAACCAAGGGTTGTTTTTAGGTCGAACATAATAATTTACTAGAAAGAGGAGGGTTATGCGTTAGAATTCAGATTGTCTTATTCTGATTTCTCAGCTGATTTTTCAATAGTAGCTTTTGCTTCTTGCTTTACCTCTTCATGAGCTTTAGCTTGTGGGTCTTGCTTCTCAGTTTCTTCGAGCGCTGCTGCGGCTAGTTTTGCTTCTTTGCTAGTATCTTCGGGTACGGAAACATCGTTAGCTTTCTCAGAATCAAAATCAACGCTAGAAAGTCGTGCAGACTTACCACTTCGATTTCGCATATACGAGATGTAATTACGTCGTACTTTACTACGTTTTACAATTTCAACTTTTTCAATTAAAGGACTGTGGAGCATAAAGCTCTTTTCGACGCCAACACCACTAGAAATTCGACGGACGTGAACACGAGCTTGTAGCGAGTTCATTTTAGAGGTTTTAATAACGAGTCCTTCGAAAATCTGAATACGCTCTTTTGCACCCTCTTTAATCCGTTGGTGAACACGAACTGTATCACCAGAACGAACATCAGGTACTTTCGCCTTCTTGTATTGGTCTTCTATTTTTTTGATTGTCTCAAACATAACTCGATAGATAATACCATAGTTAATCCAACTGCTGCAACTTAATCTTTCAATCTAATATTTAGAGGCAGTAGCGTTGGTGCGAAAAGACAACGCATCTCTAACTGTTTTTAGGTGCATGAATGACCCAGTTACAAGGATATTGCTCCCTGAATTTACAGTTTTTATTTTGTCGGTGGGTAGATATTTGACTTGATCAAAACCAAGTTTTTTAGCAATAGTAATGATATGATCTGCTCGCTCAGCCTTACTTGTTGTATCTTGAGACTCGTAAAACTCAACAACATACAGACGACGAGTGACAGGTAACAGTAGTCGTAACATCGATTGTATGTCTTTACCTTGTTTCGCTGCAAATATTACATCAAATTTATCCATGCTTATGGTTTTTAGCCTTCCAATTAGAGCGGAGACTTTTTGAGTATTGTGTGCCCCATCAAGGATTACAGTTGTAGTATCGTCAAGTCGATATTGCTCGAAACGTCCAGGAATATTTATATTCAAATCATCCACTCCATCTTTCAATGCGAATTCCCAATTATCACGATTGTGCAGGTAGCTCAAAACCATATCAACTAGTTTCTTATTTTCTTGCTGCCAAGATACTCCGTCGTGAATTAGTGTCGGCTTAGTAGAGCACTCCTTAGCACGTTTCTCTATAGCCCTTAGTGCATCAGGTACTTGAGGGCTAGCAAATACTGCTGATCTATTTTTGATTATTCCGGCTTTCTGTGTAGCAATTTCACTAATAGTATCACCAAGAATTTTTTGATGATCAAGACCTATTGGAGTTATAATTGCTATTTTATTATCTTGTACTAAGGCATTTGAGCTGTCGAAGGTACCACCAAGACCAGTTTCAACTATTAGATAATCAGGCTGTAGATACTTAGCGTTCAACAGACCAATGGCTAATAGCATTTCGAAGTAGCCTGGAGGATGTGATAATTCTTGTGCACTATCAATAATTTTCCAAAAATACTTGACAAAATCAGCTTCAGAAATACAGCTTCCATTGGATTGTATTCGCTCTCTAAGCTCGTAGATGTGCGGCGATACCAACATCACCGTGGTTTTTCCATAGAACCGAAGTGCTGCGTCTAGTGTGTAGCAAACTGTTCCTTTGCCGCTAGTTCCCGCCACATGAATTAATTTTGAACTCGGCGCCAATACGTCAAATGATTCAAATAATTTTCGACTTGCTTCCAATTTTTCTGATGGATTAGTCCACTGAGGCCTCATTTTCGGCAGTGCATCTAATGCATCGATTGTCTGGCGATAACTTTTTTTGTCTGTCATGATAAAACTATGATAACTCGAAAATCGACGAATACCCAAACAGAGATACACATATTACTCGATAGTATCCGTAGTGCTCATAATGTTGGAACAATTATTCGAACTTCAGCTGCTCTCGGTGTTGAAACTGTTTGGTGCTATGGTATGAGTGCATATCCGAAACAAGTCGAGGATGAGCGGTTGCCGCATATTGCTGAACGTGCAGACAAAATTATCCGAAAGACAGCATTGCTTGATCAGCCGAACATTATTGCTAAGCCTCTTAAAAAAGCTTCAGAGTTATGGTTGTCACAATTTGATCGCATAATTGCACTTGAACAACACGAAACCTCCAAACCGATTCAATCATTAAGAACTTCCTCAAAAACTCTACTGATAGTTGGCAATGAAGTCACAGGAGTTTCTGAAGATTGGCTTGAGCTCGCAGAAATATTTGAAATTCCAATGAGCCAACACAAAGAATCGTTAAATGTAGCCGCTGCCGCAGCAATTGGGATCTACCAGTTAGTAAAAACATCATAGTTATGCTTGCAGTAATACTACGAGCTCGGATAAACTAGGTTTTAGTATTGTGTGACGGGTGGGCATGTCAGTGATGTAGGAGTGATTATGCCAAAAAAAATCTTTAATTTAGTACTTGCTAGTTTTTTGACCCTAATTTGCATAAGTGTAGCTTCGACTACTATTTTCGCAGTTAGTAACGAAGAGGAAACTCAGACGCTGAACTACTCTGAAATCTCTATCGAAACTCAAAATACTAACTCACAACCAGATATCGTAGACTCGGAAATTATCCCTGAAATATCAACACCGGTTATATTGGAAGAATACCAAAATACTTCGAATGTTCAAGACCAAAAGACTACTGAACCACCACAAGCAACTTCATCTAGTCAACCACCTATACAGATAGCTAAAGCTTCACAACCATCAATGACGGCTAGCACGAGTATTACAGATCTAGAAACAAACCAAAAACCGCTCATCATCAAAATCGATGATCTACACACCACTAACCATAGTCCGATTATTTCGGGTTACATTTCTGATAATGATGCAATTGTAACAATCGAAATTTACGGTAAAGAATACCAAGCAGTCGTAAAAAATAATTGTTTTATACTTGAGAATGTCCAATTAATTCCAGATGGAGTACATGGAAAATTCACTGTAAAGATTATTGCAAAAAAACATGAACAGAAAACCATAGAAACTATAACGCTGTACTTATCTCCGTCTTTGCAAAAGCAAGATAGTTACACAAACACAAAGTCTAATGGGCCAACTGTATACGGTTATTCTTCACTAGAAAACAGCGACGGAAAAATGAGCAAAAGCTCTGATTTAGATGGTGACGGCTACAGTGATCATGCTGAAAAACTAGCTGGGACTAATCCAAATGATGCAAACAGCATGCCAGATGATAAAGGTGAAACTAGTAGCCAAAAAACCGAAAAATTAAATGGTGATAGCACAGAAAAAAGTAAGAAGAATAATAATATTCAATGGATATTGATTGGAACCGCAGCTACAGCATTTTTAGCCTTTATTTTACGAGATCAATCAAATGATACATAAGTATTTTTGTTACGGTTTTACAACAACGGCCGATTCGCCATAAAGCTCCCTGAGCAACCGGACAAACTCTGGAACAGGTTCGATTTTAAACGGCATACGAATTGCCTGACGATCAACACGGTCTATCACTAATATCATCGGTGAGCGGCCTGGGAATTTCGATGAATATTGCTTGATTAAACTTAATTTTTGTTCGTTATCTGGGTCTGTTAGTTGCACGTATAGTGTAGGAACCTTAGACGTATTAGTTTTTGGGTTTTCATTTAATTGTTCTGACGCTTCGACTGATTTTTTATGAGAAGCTGTTGATAAAGACTCAACCTCTTGAGGGCCTGAGCTGTCTTGCTTTTCATCATTAACATCATCTAGTTCAAGCACTGCAATTTCCTCAGCAATAAGCTTAATCTCATCACTTTTACTGCCATCTCTTTCGGTGGCCGAAACTGTACCTTTTATAACAACGACATTGTCCGGAACTAATTTTAATGCTGAAAAAGCAAACTGCTTCGGAAAAACAATAACTTCACAGCTTCCACCCTCATCTTCAAGCTGCATAAAGGCCATCTTGGCTCCTTTTTTAGTCACCACAACTCGAATGTCAGATATGACTCCACCGATTCTACGAACTTCCTCGTCCATTGTATGGTCAAGTGCTGTCGATGGAGTTGTATTGTTGTGCAGATAGTTGCGATACGAGTCAAGCGGATGATTTGATAAATATATTCCTAATAATTCTCGCTCCCATGATAATTGTTCTTTTTGGCTTATTTCGTTTGTACTAGCAAAGTCTATTTGAATCGACGTTGATGTCGAACTACCACCACTAAAAAGATCTGTTTGACCAGCTAGTTTTGCTTTATGCATGCTTTGTGCTGCCTTCAATAAGTTTTCAAGATTATGCACTAGTGTAGAGCGATCAAGGTCCAATGAATCAAAAGCACCACTACGCGCTAAACTGTCTAGGGCTTTTTTATTGACAATACGTGGACTCACGCGTGAAGCGAAATCACTAACAGAACGGAATGGACCATCTAACTGGCGAGCTTTGATGATTTCTTCAACCACGCCAGTGCCGACATTTTTAACCGCATTTAGGCCATAACGAATAATGGTATACTCTCCACCTGTATCTTTAACTATTGAAAATTCGCCAAAACTTTCATTAACATCTGGTTGAAGTACTTGAAGATCAATTTTACGCGCTTCGCTAATATCAATCGATAGCCGATCAGTATTATTGTAATCATTTGTCATCAGTGCTGCCATAAATGCCGCAGGATAATGTGCTTTTAAATATGCTGTCCAATAGGAAATCATCCCATAACAGGCGGCGTGTGACTTATTAAATGCATAGTCAGCGAAGCCTTCGAGCTCTTTCCAAAACTCCTTTAAGACTTTGTCTGAAACACCATTTTTCTTTTTAGCTCCGTCGATAAACTGTTTTTTCATTTTTGCTAAAATTTCGCGCTGTTTTTTTCCAACTGCTTTACGTAGCGTGTCGGACTCACCACCACTGAGCCCTGCCATGTCGACCGCCAGCTGCATAACCTGCTCCTGATAGACAAGTACTCCGTAGGTAGTCTTAAGTGCTGGCTCCATGCTTGGGTGAGCAAATTTTACTTCTTCAAGACCATTCTTTCTATCGATAAACTTTTGGGTTAATCCAGCCGTTAATGGCCCCGGACGGTACAATGCGCCCATAGCAATAATATCTTCAAATACTGTTGGTTTTAGCTGACGAAGGTATTTTTTCATTCCTCCTGATTCCAACTGAAAAACACCTGTGGTATCACCACGACCTAGAAGCTCATATGTCTTTTCGTCGTCCAGTGGTAATTTAAGAATATCAATATCGACATCGTAAAAGGCCTTGATCGTTTTCAGTGAATTATTAATAGTTGTTAGATTTGAAAGACCTAGGAAGTCCATCTTCAGTAACCCTAGATCTTCTACTGGTCCCATAGCATATTGTGTTGCAACTACCCCTTTTTGAGCCATTTCAAGTGGTGAATAGTTAACGATATCTTCTGGAGCTATCACAACACCCGCAGCATGCACGCCGTGGCTCCGAATAGTCCCCTCCATCTTAATAGCTAGATCAATAACTCGTTTACTGCTCTCGTTGCTGTGATACTCTTTTTTTAACGCCTTATCTTGTTTAATACTTGTTGCTAGTGGGATGTGCCTCCCCTGAATTGGTGGTGGGACCATTTTGGACAACCTATCCGCCTCTGAATAAGGCACCTCAAGAACTCTAGCAACATCTCTGATTGCATTTCGAGCTGCCATTGTACCAAAAGTAACGATATGGGCGACACGTTCTTTACCATATTTCTCGACGCAATACTTAATGACCTCATCGCGACGAGAATCCTGGATATCAATGTCAATATCTGGCATAGAGATACGATCAGGGTTGAGAAAACGCTCAAATAGTAGATCATACTGTAGTGGATCAAGATCGGTTATTCGAAGTGCATAGGAAACAATTGATCCCGCAGCTGAGCCACGTCCAGGACCAAATATAATACCTTGACCTTTCCCCCAGTTTATAAAGTCTTGAACAATTAAAAAATATCCATTAAATCCCATTTCACTGATTACTTTCATTTCGTACTCTACCCGTTCAACAATCTCCTTCGTGAGTAGCTTCTTTATTTCTCCGATATCTGTCTCGTTAATAAAATCTAGGATTTTTTTATTAGGATTTGGCAATTCGCCAAGAATAACTGGAAAATCTTTCTCATCAAGGTAGCGCGATGCCAATCCACGATATACCAATTTTTCGAAGTATCGTTTTTCAGAATCTTTAGTTGGAACATCAAAATGCGGAATTAGTATCTTACCGAATGTAATAGACACATCACAACGCTTTGCAATCTCGGCAGTATTGCTCACAACTTCGGGTGTTTCACTCCAGCGAGAAATAATATCGTTTGGGTCGATTAAATGCAGATCAGTAGCAGTTAGACTCATGCGTTTTTCATCAGACAGGAAACTGCCCGTCTGGACACACAGCAGCACTTCATGGGCTTCTTGGTCTTCATGTTTTAAATAATGCGCGTCAGCTGTAACAACCGCTTTAACATCGTGTTTTTTTGACATATCAAGAATTTGTTTATTAACGTTGGCTTGTTCAGCCCACATATGCCCATGATCTTGAACTTCTAGGTAGTATCGATCTCCAAAGACTTTTTTATACCAAGTTATGATTTCATCGGCTTTGTCGGTCTGTCCGTTACGTAAGTTTGACCCAACTTCACTGCCGATACATCCACTCAAGACAATCAATCCTTCATTATATTTTTCAAGTAACTCGTGATCTATCCGTGGCTTATAGTAAAAACCTTCAAGATTAGCGATAGTCGATAGTTTCATCAAATTCTTGTAGCCTTGATTATTCATTGCCAAAATAATTAAATGGAATGGAGATTTATCAACACCTGGATCTTTGTCTGTATGTTTTCTAGGCGCAATGTAGGTCTCCATACCGATAATTGGTCGTATCCCCTCTGCTTTAGCAGTTTTATAGAAACTTAATGCCCCACTCATCGTGCCATGGTCGGTGATAGCAATAGACTCCATTCCAAGCTCTTTAACTGTTTCAATCATCGGTCCTAACTTTTGTAGACCATCAAGCAAGCTATAGTGCGTGTGGTTGTGAAGGTGCACAAAATCTTTGACCGAAAGCTTACTCATATCTCTCCAATTTATATGTTTCTATTTTAGCACGAGATTTGCTTCGACCAGCCTATGATCAGACTCGCCAACTTGTTTCACGTTGTACTTTTTTACCACAAAACCATTGATTAAAATGTGATCAATTGGTGCGCAAAAGGCTTTGGCTTCACCAAGGCACCATGTGATTTTATGCCCTTGGTTTAAACCAGCATCTTGCAAGTCTGCACTATCTAGCAACTTACGATAGCGAGGTGAATATGCTGTTAGATTGAAATCACCCAATACAATGGTCGGCTTATTGACTGATTTAAATTGGCGGTGCAGCTGACGCAACTGAGAGTTCTGCATTCGGTTCTTTAATTTTGTGTAAGGTGCATCTGGGTGTACAGCAAGAAGGTCGATTTTCTTGCCGTAAAAGTCAACTTCTGCTGGAAGCTGGCTTCTGCCACGTTTTATTATATCTTGGTCATCAATTTTTCTAGTGAGCGGAAATGAGCTAAAGATCGCCAACTCCGATGTTTTCTTCTCGCTGGCAGGATCGCATCGACAATCTGTTCGAACGCTATAATCCCAATTTTTAGCAATTTTTTGGTAATTATGTGGCTCTAATTCAACGACCACTAATACGTCATAATTATTAGGCGAGAGTTGGTTAAGTGTGTTTTTGCTTAAATCACTTAAAATCAATTTGTTATACGAAGCTACTCGGATATATCTTTGTATCTGCGTGTCTTTCTTACTATGGGCTTCTATTGGAAGACCGATAGATAAAAAATAAAACCCAAAACAAATGATCCAGATAATTGAAAATACTAATGGCAGAAGAGGACTGCTCTTGTTTCTAGCGAATAACAATCCAACTATAGAAAGAACAAAAGCATATGGCAAAAAACTAATTATTACTTCACCGATAAAAAACGGAATGAAAAACGCAAAAACTACAATTACTTGACCTAAAACAATTAGGCTAAGTAGGAATAATTGTAGTGTTTCACGACGTGATCGTACGCGGGTCTTCATTTATTCGGCAAGGCTCGCATCAACTTTTCAGCTAAATCTCCAACTAATGGAACTTCTTCGAAGAAGTTAAGAACATACAATAGCAATGCTACCAGGATAGTACCGCCAAGAACGACACCAAACCCACTACCTATACCACGTATTATCGAAACCGAGAAAAGTCTTAGGCGATTACTGTAGCCTGTTGCAACAATTGACTCCATCATTCGGCCAATTCTTTCGTACTCAGATGGTTTCAAGGAACCAATCGACTTCTCGACTCGCATCTGTTCACTTTTACTAGCTTGTTTTTTATTTGCCACAACGTAAAGACTTAGGAATTAGTCTTTCTGAGCCTCTTTTTTAAGCTTCTCGGCAACTTTCTTACCTTCGTTCAGAACCTTATCAAGATCTTTACTAACATCTTTTGAGCCATCAACAACATCAGCAATCATCTGCTTAATCCGGTCCTTTACTGCTTGAGCCTGCTCAACGACACTTTCGCTTTCATCTTTCGCTTTGCCGGTTAAAGACTTGGCTTTCTCAGTTGCAGCATCGATCATATCGCTTAATTCACCATAGGCTTCTTTTAATTTTTTCTCAACTTGGCTCATACTTTTTTCAGCTGCCTTTTTTGCATCTTCTCGGTTTTCTTTAGCGCCTTTAGGTGCAAGAACGAAGACACCAGCTAGTGCTCCTAGTAATGCTCCGAAAAATCCTGCTTTTGCTACTTTTTTTGACATAATATTTTCTCCTTAGATTATTTTTTACGCTTCTTCTTTTTATCGTTACCGACAAAGTGTAGAATCGTCCCAGCAATAAAAGCAGCGGTTGAATTTCGTTTCATTGTTGAAGCTAGAGTATCAACCCCTTCGGTCATCGATTCTATAATGCTTTCAGCAGAATCGCTAACTTTTCGCACACTATTTAAAATCTTTATAACCAATGATACGGCAACAATTGAAAGTATAAGGAATATGGCTAATGTGACTGATAATATTATTACAAGCAAGTCCTGAGATTCCATTAATAAAATTATACAGTAATTACTGTATTAGCTCAACCGTTTGCGTAGATAATGTTCAAACTCAGATGACATTTCCTTGTCACGGAGACCAGCATCAACTAATGCTTCCATGTAGCTCAATTTATTACCAGCATCGTGGTAGGTACCTTCGGTTATTACCGCATATACGTCATCCTGTTTTGCCAGTTGATCAACTGCATCTGCTATTCCTATTTCTCCGCCATTTCCAGGTTGCAGATTTGTGATAATCGGTAAGATTTCAGGGGTCAAGAGGTAGCCGCTAACACTAGCAATACGAGAAGGCGCATCGGTAATATTCGGTTTTTCGACCACGCCTTTAACTTTAAGATGATTTCCGTTTCGTTCACCATCAGGGTCGATGATGCCATACCTAGAAACAGCAGATTCATTAACTTCAATCGCCTGCATAGTAGATTTGTTTGTTGTCTGAAAACTTTCTAATAATTGCTCGATACTTGATTTACCATCATAAAGAAAAAAGTCATCAGGGTATATAACATAGAAAGGTTCGTCCCCTAGAAGGTGCATAGCGTTTCGAATCGGTAGTGCGTTACCATGAGGCTCTCCTGGTTTTCGCTTCTGTCGCACGTAAACGATATTAGCCAATTCAGCAATCTCTTGGACCTTTTTAGCTTCCTCGAACTTTCCTTTTTCTTTTAGAGCCTGTTCAAGTCCTTCATCCCGATCAAAATGGTCTTCGATAGCCCGTTTTTGCGAGCCGGTCACGATAATAATCTCGGTAACACCGGATGCGACCAATTCTTCTACAACAATTTGAATTACAGGTTTATCGACAATAGGTAGCATTTCTTTTGGCATAGCCTTGGTCTGCGGCAAAAACCGTGTTCCAAGGCCAGCTGCTGGAATAATTGCTTTAGTAGGTTTCTTCATATCAAAGTCTAGTATAGCAAATACTTATTCAGAATCTTCTATTTGCTGTTGAATTATCTTATTAACCATCTGTGGATTTGCTTTACCCTTACTCTGTTTCATAATTTGACCAACAATAAAACCAACTGCACGATCTTGTCCCGACTTAATATCTGCGACAACTTTTGGATTTTCCCGCATCACCTTAACAACCATTTCTTTTATTTCGCCACTATCGGAATTTTGAATGACACCTAGCTGTTCAGCAAGTTGTAGCGAGGAGACATCGACGGTATTCGTTAAGGAAATTAGTATTTTCTTAGCTCCAGTTGATGAGATCTTTCCAGTTTCTACTAGTTCTGCCAGCTCTTTTAATCTATCTAGAGTCGGTAAAAGTAGTGATTGATCGTTGAGATCGACAATACCTGGAAGTTCGCTTACGAGCCAGTTGGCGATTCGGCCAATATCTTTTTCATTTATTTTTTCTTCTATTGCTTCTACGATAATCTCACGGACATAATCATCAGGCAAAATTGTTTCTATCTGACCCTTATCTATTTTAGCTTCAATCAATTTTGCTCTAATCTGTGACACACTTAAACCCATAGTTTGACGTTGAACATCGATATTTTCTTGAGTAATTTTTGTAGGTGGCACATCTGGTTCTGGCATATATCGATAATCATGTGCTGCCTCTTTACTCCTCTGACTTTCCGTACGTTGCTTATCGTCATTCCATCCCCTAGTTTCTTGAATGATTTCCTGCCCTTTTTCAAGTAATTCGATCTGACGATTTATCTCATATAGTGCAGCACGCTCAATACTCCTAAACGAGTTTAAGTTTTTGGTCTCGGTTCGCGTACCAAGTTCTTTATCTTCTTTTCTAGCGACAGAAACATTAATATCAAAACGCATGTTTCCCTGGAAAAGATCGACATTGCTTACTTTAGCTAGTTTCATCAACAAATGAAGTTCCTTGGCAAACGCTCGAGCCTCTTCAGCCGAATGCATATCCGGCTCAGAAACTATCTCCAAAAGCGGCGTACCTGCTCGATTAAGATCAACAAGTGAGTAATCAGCGTTACTTGGGTGTGTATTTTTCCCAGCATCTTCTTCGAGATGAGCATGATGAATCTTCACTATCTTGTCGATATATGGCAACTCGATGATACCCCCAAGAACTATTGGTTGATACATTTGCGTGATCTGATAACCCTTTGGTAGATCAGGATAAAAATAATGTTTTCTATCAAAGCTAATAACAGAGTTGATTTCAGCTTGTAGGGCTAAACCAGCACGAATTCCAAGTTCAACAGCTCCTCGATTCAGCACAGGCAAAACTCCTGGTAAACCAAAACAAAGATCTCCGACAGTAGTGTTAGCTCGCTTATCACGAGCATCGTTATCAACACCGATAAACAGCTTAGTTTTTGTCAGCAGCTGTACATGACACTCAATTCCGATTGTTGGTAGGTATTTATCTATAGTTTCTTGGCTAATCATTGATAACCTCGCGACTTGCCTGACGAAACACCGCACAAGTCTCAATAGCTTTCTTTATTTCAACTTTTTTCTTCTTATTCAAGCGTAACTTCGAGCACTGCTTCGTTGCAGCAATCACTTTTTCGGGTTCACTGATTGATTTAATACTGCGCAAACATTTAGATAATTCTGCAGTACTATCATTTCTAGCTCCAACTGCTTTTCGGAAAAGCTCGTCGGCAGCGAGCATTGTTTCACGAGGTGGACGGTCTTTTGCTTTGCCGATTATCTCTTTCCAATGAGACTGGAGATTCTCTTTATCAAGTTTTTGGCTCTTCTTCATCGGATTGTCATGCTGCCATGAAATAATAACCAGAGAGATCACCACTATAGCGACAATAGAAACAATTATATAAATCATTTGATAACCTCAGAAATTTCCTGTGCCATGGCTAAAAGTGTAAGGTCATCACGCGATTTTCCAACCAACTGTAGTCCAATTGGCATCTGTTCTTCTTCAACCATCGCAGGAATATTAATTGCTGGATTTCCAGTCAAACTAAACGGCACAGTCATAACGTCAGCCCAATACATCTGCACCGGATCATGTTCATTATTACCAGGTAAAAACGCTGTTGTTGGTGAAGTTGGAGTCATCAACACGTCAATCTTTGAAAAAATTTCCTCCATTGCATCGAGCAGAATTTTACGAACTTTTTGAGCCTTAAGATAGTAAGCATCATAGTACCCGCTACTTAAAACATAGCTACCTGTCAAGATTCGTCTGATATTTTCACGACCTAGACTCTCTGAACGAGTACGCTCATACATATCAGCAAGATTGCTGGGATTATCGACTCTATAGCCATATTTAACGCCATCAAAACGAGCCATATTGCTGCTAATTTCAGCCGGAACGATGATGTAATAAGCTGCGAGGGCGTGGATAATTTCAGGAATGTCGATATCGATAATTTCATATCCACTAGATTTAAGCTTGTCTTCAGTAGTGATCATTGCCATAGCGACTTCTTTGTCGTTCTGACTTTCACTCAATTGTTTAATTCTACCTATTTTTTTCAAGCTTTTACCCGATAGTGGTAATAGATTAATTGTAGTCATGTCTCTTTCATCAATACCAGCCATGACATCAATAACTGTTGATATATCAGCGACTGAATTCGCTATAACACCAATAGTGTCCGTAGAGCTTGCCATCGCTACTGCACCATAGCGACTAACAGCGCCGTAACTTGGCTTCAGCCCGACTACACCGTTAAAACTTGCTGGTTGACGAATTGAACCGCCAGTATCGGTCCCCAGTGCAAAAGGAACGAATCCCCGTGCTACAGCAACAGCCGAGCCGCCACTCGATCCACCCGCAACCTTAGTGATATCACAAGCATTTTTAGTTCGACCAAAAATTGTATTCTCTGTTGAGCTTCCATGACCGAAGGCGTCCAGATTCGTTTTACCGACTAGCACACCACCAGCATCAATAATTTCCTGAATCGCTGTCGTGGTAATAGGGCTATGATAATTATTCAAAATTTTGCTCGCAGCAGTCGTCTTAGTATCAACAACTGACAGGTTGTCTTTTACTACGAATGGCACACCTAGCAATGCACCTTCGAGTTTATCTCCATTTGCTATCTTGTCATCAATCGTTTTTGCTGCCTGGCGAGCTTCATTACTGAAGACTACAATCATCGCATTATACGTTTTGTCTTCTTTCTCTATTGTCGAGAGTGCTTGTTCGGTAAACGATAAAGCTGTTTTTTTACCAGTCGAAACAAGTTTGGCAATTTCAGAGACCGTTGGCCAATCGTTCTGTCTCATAAGACCTTCGGAACCTTGATGCTTGTACCCATTTTTTCTGGCGCATTAGCAAGTAATGTTTCGCTCGGTACTTGTTCGGAAATTTCATCAATTCGTAAATCATCAAGCGTGTTTACGATACCGTTAACTTGGTAGACTGGCTCGATGTCTGTTGTGTCAATTTCGTTCAAACTCTCCACATGCTCAATGATTGCTGAGACTTCAGCGGCCATCTCTTCAAGATCATCATCAGCAATAGCAATCTTTGAAAGCTGTGCAAGTTTTTTAATTTGTGTCGTGTTTAGTCCCATAGAATACGCTAACTAGTATAGCAAGAATCACCACACTTAACAGCTATTGTTGTAATCGAGATTTAAGCTCATCAACCATGTCTCGATACGCAGCCGCATCTTCGAACCGTAACTCACCAGAAGCCATTTTCATTTTTTGCGTCAATTCTTTGATAGCATGAGGCAGCTCTTCATCTGGAATTTTCTTGGGATCTAAGTCAAAACGACCACGGCGACGTTTTTTATTTTTCTTATCTTCAAAATCATCACCTCCGGAAATACCATCATCATCAATCGATTTAGTGATAGTTGTAGGTGTAATATTATTGACTCTATTAAATTCCTCTTGAATTTCACGTCGCCGAGTGGTCTCATCTATAGCCCGTTTCATTGAATCAGTTATCTTGTCGGCGTACATAATTACGCGACCTTTTTCGTGACGAGCGGCACGCCCCATAGTCTGAATTAAACTTTTATCGCTACGTAAAAATCCTTCTTTATCAGCATCCAGAATCGCCACTAATGAAACTTCTGGAAGGTCAAGACCTTCGCGCAAAAGGTTGATACCGACCAAAACATCGTAAACGCCTAAACGTAAATCACGTAATATATCAGTTCGTTCTAGCGTTGCAACTTCAGAATGCAAATACTGAACCTTTATATCAAGTTCTTGTAAATATTCAGTCAAATCTTCTGACATGCGCTTAGTAAGAGTGGTGACTAGTACACGTTGTCCTGATTCAATAGTTGAACGAATTTCGGCTATCAAGTCATCAACCTGATCTTCACTTGGTCGAATATCAATGACAGGATCAAGTAGCCCAGTTGGTCGGATCACCTGTTCGATAATCGGTCTATCTGTATGCTGTAGCTCATAATCTCCCGGCGTGGCTGAAACATAAATAACTTGATTCATATGTCGCTCAAACTCCGTGAAATTCAACGGACGATTGTCTAGCGCACTCGGCAATCGAAAACCATGCTCCACTAAGGTTTCTTTACGAGCACGATCGCCGTTATACATACCGCGAACTTGGGGCACAGTCTGGTGTGATTCATCGATAAACATCAGGAAATCATCAGGAAAATAGTCCATCAGTGTAGCTGGCTGTTCCCCTGGCTCACGGAAAGTTAAATAACGAGAATAATTTTCTATCCCCTTAACGAATCCTGTTTCTTCCATCATTTCGAGATCAAATTTAGTTCGTTGCTGGATTCGCTGTGCTTCAAGTAGTAGATTATTTTTCTTAAAATATTTTGTACGATCCTCGAGTTCGTCACGAATAGAACCGAGAGCAACTTTAGTTTTTTCATATGGAGTAACGAAGTGACTGCCTGGATTAATTGTAAACGCGTTGGGTCTGTCTAAAATTTCGCCAGTCAATGGATTAATTTTTGTAATGCGGTCGATCTCATCTCCAAAGAATTCTATTCGATAGGCATCTTCTTCACTTGCTGGAATTACATCAATTATATCGCCGCGAACACGGAACGTAGCTCGATGAAAGTCAGTATCATTTCGCTGATATTGGATATCAGTTAACTGACGAATTAATTTATCACGATTCCGCTGTTCTCCGACCTTTACACGAATTGAAAGTTCATTATAATCCGCTACCGAACCAAGACCATAAATACACGAAACCGTAGCAATAATAATTACATCCTTTCGGTCGAGCAATGCTGCTGTTGCACCGTGCCGAAGTCGATCAATTTCTTCATTGATATCACTATCTTTTTCGATATATGTGTCGCTACTAGCAATGTAGGCTTCTGGCTGATAGTAATCAAAGTAACTAACAAAATATTTAACAGCATTTTCAGGAAAAAATTGTTTGAACTCACTATATAGTTGAGCCGCAAGAGTCTTATTGTGGCTCAAGATCAATGTTGGTTTCTGAGCTTCTTGAATGATATTCGCCATCGTAAAAGTCTTACCAGTACCAGTAGCACCACGGAGAACTTGATTCTTCGCACCAGAAGCTAAGCCATCAAGGAGCTGTTCAATCGCCTTTGGCTGGTCTCCAAGTGGTTTATACTTACTCTTTAGCTCAAACTTCATCATACTATTATAGCAGTCCAGGCAAAAAGCTACTGCTTGCATTATCTTTTAGCATTCGTAATACTACAAATTATGAGTCAAGAAGGTGAACCAGAAAACGTATATGAAATGACAAGAACGCTCAGCTCGGTCATAGTAACCGGTGTTGGAGGCGCCGATTATCAAGAGCTCTTTGCTAGTGCTACTCAAGACCACTACTCACCACCACACAATGGGTCAATTGCAGAGTTTGGACTTGCTGTTACAGCCCTCGATTTAGAACATACGGATGGAGTAATTATTGTCCTGCCTAACGATTTGACAAAAATATCTGAAGCGGAGATAGAGGCAATTAAAAAACTCGATGAAGATGATGATATGAAAGATAAGGTCAGGTTCGTTGTGTCGGATGAAGTGATTTATACTACAGACTTGTTATTTTCTATGAAGCACTGGGGGCAATCGAGTCGTGATCATTTAAATGAATTCTTGGGAGATCTACACGATAATAGATTATAGTTCAAATTCTCTGATTTTTAGATAATCGTCTAACATAGTGTTAACGGTTGGCTTTGCTCCAGCACCCTGGCCTTCGAGTTTAATAACACCGTCCGACTCGTTTGGCCCTAGTCCTATAACGAGTCCATTTCCAGCTCCTGTCAGCCGACCAAGACTCGTAAAGAGAGGGTTTCTCATCGTGTTTCTAAATCCTGCAACAACTCGCCAGTTTTCAAATGTTATATCAAAGCCCCCAATAATCCCTGACTCAGGACCAACCGATGAATAATCTAGGTTATAGAGCGAGACAATGGCACGACGAGTTATTGCTTCTTCTTCGATAACTTGTAAATCGTTTTCTGAAATTTCAAATATCATATCTTGCCAGGAGACTAATTCTTTGGTTATGCCTAGGGCATTAATGAAAATACTACTTTTCTTAGGCAAGTCACCAGCAGCTTCAGCTGCGATTACATCAGCCGGCGTATCAGCACCTGGCTCCGCAAAGCCAAGGGCGATAGCTTGCTCTACAGCTTGTCCAAGCGGCACACCAGAACCGCTAGTAGGGCCAATCGAGCTCATAATTGAAGTCAGCGTTCCGTTAACTACAAGATGTATTTGAGTAATATTACTTAAATCACGTGTATAGGTTTTTGCAACCTCCATCATCCGTGTGCCACCGCCAACACTGGCATTTATCCCAAACAGTTTGAAATTATCAGATTTATCTTTTAGCTCAGAGAAGAAACCGGAAAGTGCCGCCTTTTCAGCCGTGACAACGCGTCCGCCATTATCTAGTATCTGGCTAATATAATTTTTAGCCAATGAGCCATCTCCACTGGAAGGAATTGCTACGAAGCCTACTTTCGGAGTAGCTAATTCTTTTTGGTTAAGCTTTTTTCCATCTAGACTATATGCACCGTCACTCCGCACGATAAACTCAGGTTCTGGCTCAAGACCTAATCGGTCGGAAACATGCGGCAGACATATTTGTCTTGCAATTTCTTTGCCGATCAATCCATAGCCGTATAGACTCCATTTTTGTTTATTCATACTTCCTCCAAAATTATTCTAAGCGCACGACGAAGCGGTTCTGCGGCGCCCCAAAGTAGCTGGTCTCCTACAACAAAAGCGTTTAGGTACGTATCGCCTAGGTTCATAAATCTGAGTCTACCAACACGAATTTTCATACTACCGCTCAAGGCAGCCGGCGTGAGTAAGCTAACGGACGCCTCCGGCTCATTTGGCACTACTTCTGTCCATTCATTATATTGATCAATCATTGACTCGATTTCATCCAGTCCAACTTCTTTGCTCAACTTCACCGTTAAGGCCAAAGAGTGGCAACGCAGTGCGCCAATTCGGACACAGGTTCCGTCAATTGGAATTTGCTTTTGAGAATTACCGAGAATTTTATTAGCTTCGACCATAGCCTTCCACTCTTCGCGCGTTTGTCCATTTTCCATTTTACTGTCAATCCATGGTAAACAGTTTGCAGCGAGTGGAGCAGGCCATTTTTCTACGCTTAACTTATCAGAATTAACAAATTTACTAGTCTGTCTTTCAAGCTCGACGATACTACTTGCTGGATTAGTTGCGACATATTCTTCAGCAAAACTGCCCGTTTCCTTCATCTGTGCTAACAGCTCAGTCACATTTACAGCTCCTGCACCCGATGCCGCTTGATACGTCATTGATGACACCCATTCGATCAAATTTTCTTGAAACAATCCACCTAAGCTCATAAGCATCGGACTAACCGTACAATTACTGCCTATAAAATCCTTAGTTCCGCGGGAAATACCGTCGATAATCTGTATTTTATTAACCGGATCAAGAACCATAATCGAGGTATCTTTCATACGAAGTGCACTAGCTGCATCAATCCAAAAACCTTTCCAACCCAAATCACGGAGTGCTGGATGAACTTTTTTCGTATAATCACCACCTTGGCAGCTAATTATAATATCCATAGCTGATAGCTGTTCAAGATCATGAGCATCGAGTAGAGTTTTTGCGGAGTTAGTAAAAGTTGGAGCTTTTTGTCCGGCTTGTGAAGTTGAAAAAAAATGAGAATGTATATGTTCGAAATCTTTTTCTTGAGTCATGCGCTCAAGAAGAACCGACCCTACCATGCCACGCCATCCAATGATTCCAACATTTTTCATAACTCTGATTGTAGCGTGTCATCTGTTTACAGGCAAGGAGTCATGTTGTACCATCGAATCAGCAATATTGCGCATAATTCTTAAAGAAAGTTCAAAAAATATGGCAACTGAAAAAAATAATTATATTGTAGCTAAATTTGGTGGTACTTCTGTAGGCAGCTCTTTAGCTATTGCTAAAACTGCAGAAATAATCATTGATAAAAAACTAAATCTCGTTATCGCTTCAGCTACTGCAGGCACTACAGACGAACTTTCAGAAATTGCAATGACAAGTTCTACTTTAGATTGGGAAAAAACTGAAGTTAAAATTGCCGCCATAAAGAAAAAACACCAAACGATTGCACAACAACTAGAAGTAAGTACAATCTGTAACGAAGCAATAGATTCATTGGTTGCAGAGCTAACTACGATAGCCAGTGGCCAATACTATCTTAAAGAAACGACTCGTAGAGCAATCGATCGTATCCTTAGCATCGGTGAAAGACTGTCAACTTGTTTATTAGCCGCAGCAATTAACAAAATCAGTAATCAACAAAATGCCACCTATCTAGATGCTCGTAATGTAATAATCACTAATAGTATTCATGGAAACGCTCGTCCTGATCAGAAGCTATCCCAAGAAAAATCAGATAAACTTTTATTACCGATACTTAAGAAAAAAAGCATTATCGTTACGCAGGGATTCATCGGTAGAAGTAGTGAGGGTTTTACAACCACACTAGGTCGTGGCGGTAGTGATTTTAGTGCTGCTATTTTTGCCGAACTTATCGAAGCTATAGAGCTACAAATATGGACTGATGTACCCGGTATCGCAACCGCTGATCCACGAATAGTGAAGGCAACAAAAAATATTAGAGATCTACATTATGAAGAGGCTGCTGAACTTGCATCAGCTGGTGCAAAAATTCTATTTCCGCCTACCGTGATTCCGGCAGAGCGTGCGAATATTCCGATACGAGTTTTATCAACTTTTCAGCCAGACAATGAAGGGACTAAGATTAGTAAAAATGTCACGACTAGACCTTTAATACGAGCCGTAACTGCTAAGAAGAACCAACACTTGATAACTGTCAGTACACCATTCATGAGCGCAGGTTCATCTGGATTTGCTGCTGGTGTTTTTGGTATTTTTGCCAAGCATCAATTACCGATCGACCAAATTACTACTAGCGAAACATCAGTAGCAATGACCGTCAACGATAAACTTTTTCTTGAACACGAAGAGCTTTTTCACGAATTACGAGGAATCGGTGAAATTGAATTTGAGCATAATCTTTCTGTGGTTTCAATCATTGGAAACCGTATTAATACTTCAGCAAATCTATCATATCGTGCTTTCAAAGGTTTATTTGATTCAGGAAAAGATATTAATGTACGCATGATGCTTCAGGGTGCCAATAAACACGTTCAAGCATTTGTAGTAGCAGACGATGACGCTGATTCAGTTGTTCAAATCCTTCATAAAACACTAATTGAGGACGAAACATGAACATAGCCCTGCTCGGCAGCGGAAGAACCGGATCGTTTTTACATGATGTTATAGCGCCTAACGATCAGGTAACTGACTTCAACAGTGCCAATAAAGCATCAGCTGCTAAGCTGGCAGAATTTGACGTAGTTATTTGTTTTTTGCCTGGTGATATTCTCAATGATTATTTTAATATGCTTATTGAATCAGGTAGACCAGTGATTATCGGAAGTACCGGCTACAAATTTCCAGAAAAACTCGAAAATATATTGACCAAAAATAATGTTGCTTGGGTGTGGGCTAATAACTTCAGCATAGGTATGCAAGTTGCTAAAAATGCTATAGAAGCACTCCGATTTGCAAGATTTATATTGCCGAATGCCGAGGTTTCAATTCATGAGGTGCATCACACCAACAAAAAAGACGCTCCAAGCGGAACAGCAGTATCTTGGAAAAATTGGTACGGCGATAAAAACGTAGAGATAACCAGTGAAAGAACAGATGATATCGTCGGTGACCACAGCCTCACAATCGATGCAGATAGCGAAACTATAACCCTATCGCATAGCTCAAAACACCGTAAAATTTTTGCTGAGGGTGCATACTGGTCAGCGCTACATATCGATCAACTTTCGCCCGGATTACATGATTTCTCAGATGTAATTAAAAAAGTCCAAGGAGAAAATTATGGATCTTAACTCATACAAGGTTTGGACAGCAATAATTACACCTATGCTAAGCAATGGCGAAATAGACTTTGAATCATTTCAAAAGCTCCTAGAACGACAGGTTGAGGCAGGCAATGCTTTAACAATCCTTGGCAGTACTGGCGAGGCACCTAGCTTTAGCCTTGAAGAAAAGAAAGAAATACTAGATTTTGTAATCAATATGAAGCTAAATACTCCACTAATGGTTGGAATCGGCGGCATGTATTTGCCAGATCAAGTGTCATGGATAAATTATCTGAACAGTGTTGAGGTTGACGCTTATCTTGTACCGGTCCCCTACTATACCAAGCCTGGAAAAATTGGTCAGACCAAATGGTTCACGAAGTTACTTGATGCCAGCCAGCGACCGGTATGTATCTACAACGTACCTGGCCGGGCGGCTGCACCACTTCACCCTGATGCGCTTAAACTTATCTCAAAACACGAGAATTTCTGGGCTATAAAAGAAGCTAGTGGCAGTGTTGAAGACTTTAAAAGTTACTTACATCACGCTCCTAATGCACATATGCTTAGCGGAGACGATGTTATGTTTGCTAAGTTCTCGCGACTTGGTTGCCGAGGTGTCGTAAGCGTTGCTGCAAATGTCTGGCCGACGCAAACAAACAAAATTGCTTCACAGTTCATAGAAAATAATTTTGAAAATGAAGAGTTATTCGTAGCAGCAAGTAAAAGTCTATTCTCTGCCAGCAACCCAATACCTACCAAAGCTTTTTTAGCTCGGGAAGGTAATATTAAGACCCCTATTACGCGTCCGCCACTATCCGCGGACGATATTATGGATCTTGAAAACATTATAGAAATCAGTGAAAAAATAAAATTACTTTAAAGCTTAGAAAAATCTAGTGTCGCGAAGTAATCTTCGATCGTCTCAGCACGTCTAATCTGCTCCAACTCGCCGTTTTCTTTTAATAGAACTTCGGCCGAGCGTAATTTACCATTATAGTTAAATCCCATCGCATGGGCGTGTGCACCGGCATTTCCAATTATCAAAATATCATCAACTTCGATTTCAGGTAAACTTCGATCAATCGCAAACTTATCATTGTTTTCACAAAGCGAGCCAACTACGTCATAAATATGGTCTTTTGGTAGGTCTTCTTTGCCTAGTACTGATATCCAATGATAAGCGCCATACATCCCTGGTCGCATCAGATTTGCCATACTTCCATCTGTGCCAACAAAGTCTTTATATGTTTCCTTGAGATGCCTAACTGTTAGAACCAAATAGCCATGTGGCCCGGTTACATAGCGACCATGCTCAGAAACAACTGTTGGCTTATTAGCTCTATCATTGAAAACCAATTCATATTGCGTTTGATAATACTTGCTAAGTGTTTTTGTGTCGATTGCTTGCTCGCCGGAGTTATACGGAATTCCTAAACCACCGCCTAAATTAATAAATTCAAATTCAATTCCAACTTGATCTTCAATTTTTGCAGCTAATTCAAAAAGTATCTTAGCTGTTTCCTCGTGTGCCTCTATCCGAATCTCACTCGATACCATCATGCTGTGCAGTCCAAACCTAGTTGAACCTTTTTGTTTTGCTATCTTATAAGCTTCGAAGATTTGCTCATGAGTTAACCCATATTTTGCATCAGCCGGATTGCCAATGATATCGTTTCCGCCACTTAAACGTCCGTCGCCAGGATTATACCGAAAACACACTAAATCCGGTAATGGACCAACTTTTTCTTCGTAATAATCAATAAGTCGGATATCATCAAAATTAATAATTCCACCAATTTCAGTTACTTTTTTAAAATCTTGCCACGACGTGTCATTTGAGCTAAACATAATATCCATGTCTTTGAATCCAACTTTTTGTGCCAAGATTAATTCAGCCATCGAACTGACATCGACGCCCATGCCAGCTTTTTCTTTCAGAATCTTATGAATATACGGGTTTGGAAGTGCTTTACTAGCGAAGTAATTCCGATACCTCGGCATCCATGAGAACATATCATTTAGTTTCTTTGAAGTCTCAAGCATGCCCTTTTCATCATAAACATATACAGGTGTACCAAATTCGTTGACCAATTTTTTTATAACTGAATCTTCAAATGGAATATTACTCATTATCTTTAACCATTTTTCTAATTCTATCTATTGCTTCCGAAACATTTTCTTGCGAGGCAAATGAACTAAATCTAAAATAATTATCTCCGTTTTTACCGAAAGCAGCACCAGGAGTTCCAACGATATTTGTATGTCGTAATAAAGTATCAAAATACGTCCATGAATCAACGCCATCAGGTAGTTTTACCCAAACATAAGGAGCGTTCTCACCACCAAAGACACTGTAGCCAAGCTCTTTAAATAGTCGGTAAAGCTGATCTGCATTTGTCATATAGTAGTCGATCAGAACCTGTTGCTCTTGTGGATTTTGGACTACGGCTAGTCCGCCAGCTTGGACAATATTGCTTGCACCATTGAACATTGTTGACTGTCTTCGATTCCAGGCCTGATTAAGTTCTCCTTCTACACAGTCATCAACAATCAAGCTCTCCGGTACAATAGTCCAGCCCAACCTAACACCTGTGAAGCCTGCCCATTTACTAAAACTATTAATTTCAATAGCACAGCTTTTTGCGCCATCGATTTCATAAATACTACGTGGAAGACTTTTATCTTGGATAAATTCAGAGTAAGCAGCGTCAAAAATTAATACTGCTTTGTTTTCATTTGCATAGTCGACAAATTTCTTTAGCTGATCATGTGTTGCGACCGTGCCAGTAGGGTTGTTTGGGCTACAAAGATAAATAATATCAACATGCTCAGTAGGCAGTTCTGGAAAGAACCCACTCTTTTCATTACAGTCCATATAAACAATATTTTCGTAACGACCATCCACTGATTTCCCTGTTTTTCCAGAAATGACACTTGAGTCTACGTATACTGGATAGACTGGATCTTGAACGGCAACGACGGAGTTACTTGAAAATATAGACTGGATATTCGATGAATCACTTTTTGCACCATCGCCGATAAAAACTTCACTCGGCTTCAAATCAACGCCATACTGGCCTCTATATTTTGAAACAAGTGCTTCACGAAGTTTTTCTTCTCCCCGTTCTGCACCATATCCAGTATAGGTATCCTTGTTGCTCAGTTGGTCGATTTTCTCATGCAGAGCCTTTGTCACCGATTGTGTCAACGCAAGTGTCGTGTCGCCAATACCGAGTCTGATAATAGATGCTGCGGGATTTTGTTGTGAGAATTCCGTAACTCTGCGATTAATTTCAGGAAAAACGTATCCAGCAGTTAGTTTTGCGAAGTTTGAATTTATCTTAGCCATATGACTTATCATTTTATCATATCTGTTAGAATGTAACCATGGACATGATTTCAAAGAATCTAAAAGTTGTCGATAAGAATCAGGCAAATGTAAGCATACAAAACATTGCATTTAGCTACGGCTATGGAGTTTACGAGAATATCCGCGTAACGAATAATGAGATCCGCTATCTTGATGAGCATCTAGAGCGACTGTTTATTTCAATGAAAATGCTCTCAATTGTTTCTCCGTTTCCTCAGCATCAAATCGCCAAAGCTTGCAAGGAGCTAAACGAACAAGTAGCCGACGAAACGTATAATCTTAAAATTATAGTAATAGGTGGTGATTCACCAGAACTATTTATCTTGCCGCTAAAACCAAAGTTTGTAGATCGTAAAATGTATCGAGATGGCGCAAAAGTCATCACTGTTGAATATGAACGCTATTTACCTCAGGTTAAAAGCCTAAACATGCTCGGCAGCTACCTCGTTTACAAACAAGCACAGGAAGCTAGCGCATATGATGCGTTACTTGTTGATCGAAATGGTGCTATACCCGAAGGTAGCCGGACAAATTTCTATGCACTCAAAGAAAAGACTATCTACACCGCACGTGATGAAAAAGTTCTAGCCGGCGTAACCCGTAAGCACATTCTAGATTTTGCAGTCGAGCATGGTTTTTCAATAGAGTTTGAGACACCAAAATTAAGAGAACTTGAAAAATACGATGGCTTTTTTATCAGCAACACCAGCTCCAAACTTCTACCAGTATCACAAATAAATAATGCAAATATTCTGAAGATACCTAAATCATTGTCAGAACTTTGTAATGACTTTCGTAAGCAATACTAATTTTTATGAAGCATCGTTTTTTTACTTGCGATCCTACTGTTTTCCGGTATTTCCACTATAAATTGCATCAGCTAGCGCATTTTTTGCCTCCACCCAGTGTTCAGAATCTGGATTCTGGCCGAGTGATGTCGCAATTGGACCTATTTTAAATGCTGCGTATGTGTCAGCTCTTGCCATTTTTAGTAAGTCGTTAATATCTACAAAACTATCAGGATCTTCAGCAAGGAGTTCATCGCGGGCTTTCTCTGCGCTGCTAACCTCAAAAGGGGTCGGAGGAGACAGAAATATATCACCTTTTCCATCAAAAAACATTGATTCTAAACCTTCGCTGCCGGACGAACTATCGATAGTCATATCAAAATATCCTTTTTACTAGTTTATATCATAAATTAAACTAGTAGATAAGTCAATTTAATATTAAACAAAAAAAGTTTACTTTACGGAATTAAGTGTTCGAGCTGAAGATGCGCACGTCGTGCAGCGCTCATTTCGTTTTTACGCTCATCTAGCAATTTAATAACCTCAGCGACAAGCTGATCTGGATCTGTGCCGTGCACGAGTTGCGGATAGGCAGCATCCCCAGATACATTCAATAACTCTTCGAACAATTCACTGGTACCACCAGCACCATGCAAAACACCGACCGGTTTGCCTAGTTCCATGGCCACAGCGAACTCGTGAGTTGTGCCGATACGACCGCCTATAGAAATGACTGCATCGGAAGACTGAATCAGCATCACATCTCGACCGACAAAGTTCATTCCAGTGTAGAAAATCACATCATAGCTTGAAGTTGGCAACTTAAATCGATTAACGTGATCATAATAATCATGAGCTGGGCTGAGCCCGATAGAGCTGCCTTCTTCATGTTTTGCTCCGATTGCAGCGTAGTTAGGCAAACCAGTCGTAGCACCAGTTAGTAAACTGTGGCCACGCTTGGCAATAGCTACCCCAGCCAGTCGCGCTAATTCTTTACCGTCTTCAACAGTTTGGCCTTTTGCAGCTCCACTAACGCAAATTTGATATTTTGACATATTTTAATACTCCCTTTTTGGTATTTCTAATTCTTCTGGTTTGATAAGGTCATTATCTAGTTGCTCTAATATTTGTTTCTCCAGATTGCCTTGGCCCATATAGCGCATGAATATCTCGTTCCACAAACTCTCGCGACCGTGGTAGACGTAGCGAGATTTGTAATCAACTTCATTGCTATACCCAAATGAAACGTCCGTCAGGTTGAAAGAAACTATTTCACCACCCTTATTATCGAGCACATAATCAGTATTTCTCCAAAATTCAAGCTCAGGATCCAGTTCAATCAACGCTTCACTGGCTCGTCGCCAATGTAAATCTTCTGGGTGTACGTGGGGTTCAAATGCTGCAGGGTGACTCTCGTCTTTAATCTTACCAAAGTAGCGCTGAATAACACGCCAGTGAATATGCTTACCTGCGATTACTGCCGCTTCACTCGGATCAGCTATCAGCGTCTCTACCATGTCGGCACCAAATGTCTTCGACGTCGACTTTAACTTAAAGAAACTCGAGTATAGACGTACTTCATTTATGTAATGGAATAGCAAAGCCAAAGTTTTTAGAGGTAGGCCTCTCATTCTCTTGCGGTGCATTGGTACAACGACGATTGTACCCATTTCTTTAGTATGCGTAACATTGTGCAGCTTCTTTGTAACAAATTTATCGGCGACATCGACCCATTTATCATGATCCATCTCAATTATTTGGATATCACGGGTTTCAAAATCGCTAGCTGTAACCGATTTAAAAAGTGTGTTGTAATTATCGAGCCACTCATCCCCTTCGATAAATCGTAGAGCTGAATAAATCTCAGCCAGGTTTTCTCGCTTCAAAAGACTATCGATACTCCGATAGCCAAGATGCTCCATCATTTTCTTTGGAGGCATTTCTCGGATTAGTTTTTTTGCTACCGAGCCTTTAAGCGCCCATGTCTGCTGAGGCACGCTACTTTCCTTTGCTGCTTTAATCATCAGCGGGACTAGATGGCGTACGTCAAAATCATT